>JAGWTP010000054.1 GCA_028868895.1 Burkholderiales bacterium | reverse complement strand
TCGGTGTTGTCGTAGCCGATGCGCTTGATCGTGTCGCGCGCGACCTGGATGTAGTCGACATGCGCGTTGGTGGTGATCTCGCCGGCCAGCACCACCAGGCCGGTGTTGGTCAGCGTCTCGGCGGCCACGCGCGACAGCGGGTCTTGCTTGAAGATCGCGTCGAGGATGGCGTCGGAGATCTGGTCGGCGACCTTGTCGGGGTGGCCTTCGGAGACGGACTCGGATGTGAAAAGGAAGTCGTTCGACACTCTTAAACTCCATTGGTTTGCAGGCGGTTGCAGGTCTTCTGCGTTGCCGGCCTGAAACTTCGGAGGAGCGGCGAACGCTTTAGCAGGATTTGTTGAGCGGCCTCGGTGCTGCCGCCCGGCGCCGGCTTGCTGTGCAAACCCGGCGCATCGCCCGCAAGTAGTTCAAATTAACTCGGCGATGGGCCGATTATAAGAAGATGCTGAGACTGTTTCGCTGGCTCGCCCGCGCCCCGCTGGGGTTGTTGCATGCGGTGGGCGCCATGCTCGGGTGGCTGACGTATTGGGCCTCGCCGTCGTACCGGCGCCGCTTCACTGAAAACGCGCGCCAGGCCGGCATCGCGCCGGCGGCGGCGCGGCCGGCGATCGCGGCCGCCGGCCGGATGGTGGCCGAGTTGCCGTTCCTGTGGCTGCGCCCGCCCAGTGAGCCGATCCGGCCCCGCCTGAACTGGGACGGCCGCGAACTGCTCGCCGCCGCACTGCAGGCGCGGCGCGGCGTCGTGTTGCTGACGCCGCACATGGGCAGCTTCGAGGTCACGGCGCAGGCCATCGCGCAGGAATTCGGGCCTGCATTCGGCCCGATCACGGTGCTGTACCGGCCGGCGCGCAACGCGCAGTTGCGCGCCTGGATGGATGCGTCGCGCGCCCGGCCGTTCGTGGCCACCGCGCCGGCCACGCTCGCCGGCGTGCGCCAGATGATCCGCGCGCTGCGCCGCGGCGAGGCAGTCGGCCTGCTGCCCGACCAGGTGCCGCCCGAAGGCATGGGCGTGTGGGTGCCGTTCTTCGGCAAGCCCGCCTACACGATGACGCTGGCGGCGCGGCTCGTGCAGCAGACCGGCGCGGTGCCACTGCTGATCTGGGGCGAGCGGCTGGCGCGCGGCGCGGGCTACACGGTGCACGTCAGCGAGTTCACGGAGCCGCTGCCGCAGGCCAGCGCTGCTCAGGCAGAATCCGCCGCGGTCATCAACCGGGCGATGGAGCACCTGATCCGGCAATGCCCGCAGCAGTACCTGTGGGGCTACCACCGCTACAAGGCGCCGCGCTCGGGGCCGCCGGTCGACGCTCTCCCGGCGGAGCCTGCACCGAAGCACGAGAACAAGAACGAGGACTGACGTTGGGCGCTCGATTCCTGCTGGCCACGCTGTGGCTGTTGCACTGGCTGCCGCTGGGCGCGCAGGCGCTGGCGGGCCGCGCGTTCGGCCGCCTGCTCTACGCGGCGGCCGGCGCGCGCCGGCGCATCGCGCTGCGCAACATCGGGCTGTGTGTCCCCGAGCGCAGCGCCGCCGAGCAGGAGCTTTTGGCCCGCGAGCACTTTCAATGGCTGGGCCGCAGCATCCTCGAGCGCGGCCTGCTCTGGTATGCCTCGCCGGCGCGGCTGCGGCGGCTGATCCAGGTCGAAGGCGATGTCACGCTGGCCGAGCGCAGCGAGCGCCCGGTGATGTGGCTGGCGCCGCATTTCATGGCGCTCGACGTGGCCGGCGTCGCGATCCTGCTGTTCCAGACACGCAGGGGCATCTCGATCTACCAGGAGCAGAGCCACCCGGTGATCGACGCCGCGATCCGGCGCGGCCGGTTGCGCCTGGGCAATGCCGAGATCTTTCCGCGCGAGGGATCGGCCACCGCGTTGCTGCGCGCGATCCGCCGCGGCGACGCCTTCTTCAACCTGCCCGACATGGACTTCGGCGCGCGCGACGCCGCGTTCGTGCCGTTCTTCGGCGTCCCCGCCGCGACGCTGCTGGCGCCGTCGCGGCTGGCGCGCGCGCTGAACATGGTGGTGCAGCCGGTGGTCGCCGAAACGCTCCCCGGCGGGCGCGGCTATCGGGTGCGGTTCCTGCCGCCGTGGGACGACTTCCCGAGCGACGACGCGCAGGCCGACACCGCGCGCATGAACCGCTGGATCGAGGCCGAGATCCGCGCCAACCCGGCCCAGTACCTGTGGGTGCACAAGCGCTTCAAGACCCGTCCGCCGGGCGAGCCGGCGCTGTACGACTGAGCGGCGGCGACACCTCGCGCAGCGATAATCCCGCCATGAAATTGCGGTTCACGAAGATGCAGGGCGCGGGCAACGATTTCGTCGTGCTCGACGCCACGCGTGCGCCGATCGAACTCAGCCCCGAGCAGTACCGGCACCTGGGTGACCGCCGCTACGGCGTGGGCGCCGACCAGATTCTCATGATCGAGCCCGGCGACACGCCGGGCATCGACTTTCGCTACCGCATCTTCAACGGCGGCAGCGGCGACGAGGTCGAGCATTGCGGCAACGGCGCGCGCTGTTTCATGCGCTATGTGCGCGACCACGGCCTGAGCGACCAGCGCACGCTGCGGGTGCGCACCGTGAACAACGTGCTCGAGCTGCGCCTGCAGGACGACGACCGCGTCACGGTCGACATGAACGCGCCGGTCTTCGAGCTGGCGCGCGTGCCGTTCGACGCCGCCGGGCTGCGCGAGCGCGAGGTCTCGGGCTTCGCGTTGTGGCCGCTGGACGTGGGCGGCGCGCGCGTCGAGCTGGCGGTGCTGTCGATGGGCAACCCGCACGCGGTGCAGATCGTTGCCGATGTCGATGCCGCGCCGGTCGCGACCCAGGGCCCGCTGATCGAACGCCACCCGCGCTTCCCGCACGGCGTCAATGCCGGCTACCTGCAAGTCGAGGATCGCGGCCATGTGCGGCTGCGCGTGTTCGAGCGCGGCGCCGGCGAAACGCTGGCCTGCGGCACCGGCGCCTGCGCGGCGGTGGTGGCGGGCATCCGGCTGGGCCTGCTCGACGCGCGTGTCGACGTCGAGACCCGCGGCGGGCGCCTGACGATCGAATGGCCGGGCGGCACGGGTGGCGACAACGCGCACGTGCTGATGACCGGCCCGGCCGAAACCGTCTACGAGGGAGAGATCGACCTATGAGCCAGCATCCATGACCCAAACCAGCGGTATCCAGGGCATCACCGAAGCCGACATCGCCAACTACCTGGCGAACACGCCGGGCTTCTTCGAGCGCCACGCCGAGTTGCTGGCCAGCGTGCAGCTGACCAGCCCGCACGGCCAGCGCGCGGTGTCGCTGCAGGAGCGTCAGATGGAGATGCTGCGCGACAAGATCCGCGGCCTCGAAGGCAAGATCATCGAGATGATCCGCCACGGCCAGGACAACGTCGGCATCGCCGAACGGCTGCACCGCTGGACGCGCGCGTTGATGCTCACGCCGCAGCCGGCCGACCTGCCCGACGTGCTGGTGAACGGACTGATGCACCAGTTCATGATCCCGCAGGCCGGCATCCGCGTGTGGGGCGCGGCCGCCACGTTCGCGGCGCAGCCCTACGCGCAGCCGGTCGGCGACGACGTGAAGATCTTCGCCGCCAGCCTCACGCTGCCCTACTGCGGCGTGAACTCCGGCTTCGAGGCGGCGCAGTGGCTCGACGAGCCGGCCAGCGCCAAGTCGATGGCGCTGATCCCGTTGCGGCTGGACAGCGCGGGCGGTGGCGCCACCGCCGCATTCGGGATGCTGGTGCTCGCGTCCCCCGACCCGACCCGCTACACCGCCGAAATGGGCACCGAGTTCCTGGTGCGCATCGGCGAGATCGCCAGCGCCGCGCTGTCGCGGGTGTTGCCGGCGCGGGCCTGACGCGGCGGCGCGCGATGCGGGATCGGGCGCAGCGCGGCAAGGCGCCCGACACCGCGGGCGCACCGGGTGCGCCGGTCGCGCCAGGCCCGAACGACGCGCGCGGCACGCCGGATGCGCTCGACCCCGACATCCGCCGCCACCTCGTCCACCTCGAAGTCGCGCGCCGGCTGGCGCCGCGCACGCTGGCGCTGTACGGCCAGGCGTTCGCGCGGCTGCAGGCGTTCGCGGCGGCACAGAACCTGCCGCTGCGCGAGGTGCAGGTGCACCACGTGCGCCGCTGGGCCGCCGCACTGCACGGCCAGGGCCTCGGGCCACGCAGCATCGCGATCGCGCTGTCGGCCTGGCGCGGCCTGTACCGGTGGCTCGGGCGCGACGCGCTGGTCACGCTGAACCCCGCCGACGGCGTGCGCGCGCCGAAGTCGCCCAAGCCGCTGCCCAAGGCGCTCTCGGTCGACCACGCGATGGCGCTGGCCGACGTGGCACCGGCCGCGGCCGGCGAGCCCGCGAACCCCGTGCTCGACGCCCGCGACCAGTGCATCGTCGAGCTGCTCTACGGCTGCGGCCTGCGCGTGGCCGAGTTGATCGGCCTGGACCTGCGCGCCGGCACCGGCGGCTGGATCGACGCGGCCGACGCCAGCGCCCATGTGCTCGGCAAGGGCAGCAAGCGGCGCAGCGTGCCGGTGGGCGCCGCCGCCTTGAAGGCGCTGCGGGCCTGGCTCGAAGTGCGCGCGCAGATGGCGCGCGCCAGCGAGGCGGCGCTGCTGGTCAGCAACCGCGGCACGCGCATCACCGCCAGCCAGGTGCGCTCGCGTCTGAAGCTGCGTGCGCTGCGCGCCGGGCTGCCCACGCACGTGCACCCGCACATGCTGCGGCATTCGTTCGCGACCCACCTGCTGCAGTCCAGCGGCGACCTGCGCGCGGTGCAGGAGCTGCTCGGCCACGCCAACATCACGACCACGCAGGTCTACACCAAGCTCGATTTCGGCCACCTCTCGAAGGTCTACGACGCCGCGCACCCGCGCGCGAAACGCAAGACGTGAGCGGCCGCCCGGGCGGCGTGGCGCGGCGACAATCCGCGCCATGAAAGTCATCACGCTGCGCCCCGGCAAGGAACGCTCGCTGCAACGCCGCCACCCGTGGGTGTTCGAGTCCAGCGTGGCCAGCGGCAAGGCCGACGCCGGCGAGACGGTGCGCGTGCAGGCGAGCGACGGCAGCTTCGCGGCCTGGGCCGCCTACAGCCCGCAGTCGATGATCCGGCTGCGCGCCTGGAGCTTCGAGGAAGCCGAGCGCATCGACGCCGCGTTCTTCGAGCGCCGCATCGCGCGCGCGCTGGCGGTGCGCGCACGGCTGGCGGTGGCCAGCGACGGCGTGCGCCTGATCCACGGCGAGGCCGACGGGCTGCCCGGGCTGATCGTCGACCGCTACGCCGACACCTTGTGCGCGCAGTTTCTCGGCGTCGGCGTCGAGCGCTGGAAGGCGACCATCGCCGACCAGCTGCTGCGCGCCACCGGCCTGGCACGGCTGTACGAGCGCAGCGACGCGAGCGTGCGCGCGCTCGAAGGCCTGGAGCCCAAGGCCGGCTGGCTGCGCGGCGGCGGTCCCACCGAGGTGACGATGCACGAACACGGCCTGGCGCTCACGCTCGATGTCGCCGAAGGCCACAAGACCGGCTTCTACCTCGACCAGCGCGACAACCGCCGGCTGTTCGCCGACACGGTGCGTCACTTCGGCTTGAAGCGGGTGCTGAACTGCTACTGCTACACCGGCGGCTTCAGCGTGGCCGCACTCGCCGGGGGCGCCACCGACGTGACCGGCATCGACTCGTCGGCCCCGGCCCTGGCGCGCGCCGAGGCGCACGTCGCGCTCAACGGCTTCGACCCCTTGCGGCACCGCACGCTCGATGCCGACGTGAACCGCAGCCTGCGCGAGATGCTCGACCGCGGCGAACGCTTCGACGCGATCGTGCTCGACCCGCCGAAGTTCGCGCCCAGCGCCAGCCACGCCGAACGCGCGGCGCGCGCGTACAAGGACATCAACCGCCTGGCCTTCATGCTGCTCGTGCCGGGCGGCGCGCTGTTCACGTTCTCGTGCTCGGGCGGCATCAGCCCCGACCTGTTCCACAAGATCGTCGCCGGCGCCGGGCTCGATGCCGGCATCGACGGCCTGTTCTACGCCCGGCTCGGCGCGGCACCGGACCACCCGATGACGGTCACGTTTCCGGAGGGCGAGTACCTGAAGGGGCTGGTGGTCATCAAGCAGTGACCGCCCCACCCGGTGCGCGCAGTGCTCGAGCGCTTCAACGCGCCGGCGGCGGCAACGGCACCCGGGTCTCGAACTTGGCCCGGTGCACGCTGAAGTACGTCTTGACGTTGCGCACGTTCGCGTCCTGCGTGAACAGGCGCTGCACGAGCGCGTGGTACGCCGCCATGTCTGGCACGACCAGCACCAGCATCAGGTCCGGCCCCGGCGACACGCGGTAGCACTGCTGCACCTCGGGCTGCGCCACGGCGCGGGCCTCGAAGGCGTCGAGGTGCTCGGCGCCCTGGCGGTCGAGGCTGACCTCGGCGAACGCGGTCAGCGCGGCGCCCAGCCGCTGCGGCGACAGGATCGCCACCCGGCGCTCGATCACGCCGGCATCGACCAGCCGCTTGACACGCCGCAGGCAGGTGGCCGCCGAGGTGTGGACGGCGGCCGCCAGATCCTGGTTCGACAGCGAAGCGTCGCGCTGCAGTTGGTCGAGGATGCGCAGGTCGACGGGATCCAGTGTGATGTTTTCAGTCATTTGCAAATCGATGTTGACGTATTTGTTCATGGTAAATCATTTATGCAACCCTATTCCACTACTCGTCACTTTTTGCACACTTCAATCGTCACGGTTTCCATAGGATCACGATCCCAACCCAGCCCTGCAGGAACCCGTCATGTGTGGAATCGTCGGCGCCGTCAGCACCCGCAACATCGTTCCGATCCTGATCGAAGGGCTCAAGCGGCTCGAATACCGCGGCTACGACTCGTGCGGCGTGGCCGTGCACCAGGGCGGCGAACTGCGGCGCGCGCGCAGCACCGCACGCGTGGCCGAGCTCGAAGCCGAGGTCGCACGCGACACCGTGCAAGGCGGCACCGGCATCGCCCACACCCGCTGGGCCACGCACGGTGCGCCGCTGGTGCACAACGCGCATCCGCACTTCAGCCGCGGCCCGGGCGTGTCCGAAGCACAGGTCGCCGTCAGCGGTGGCACGGCGCGGTCCGGCCGGATCGCGCTCGTGCACAACGGCATCATCGAAAACCACGACGAGCTGCGCACCGAACTGGTCGCACGTGGCTACGTGTTCAACAGCCAGACCGACACCGAAGTCATCGCGCACCTGGTCGATCACCTGTACGACGGTGACCTGTTCGACGCGGTGCAGCGCGCCACCGCGCGGCTGCGTGGCGCGTTCGCGATCGGAGTGTTCTGCCGCGACGAGCCGCACCGCGTCGTCGGCGCCCGCGAGGGTTCGCCGCTGGTGCTGGGTGTGGGCACCGGCGACCACGCCGGCGAGACGTTCCTGGCCTCCGACGCGATGGCGCTGGCCGGCGTGACCGACCAGATCGTCTACCTCGAAGAGGGCGACGTGGTCGACCTGCAGCTCGGCAAGCAGTGGGTCACCCAGCGCACGGCCAGCGGCGAACACCGCCCGGTGCAGCGCGAGGTGCGCACCGTGCAGGCCCACAGCGGCGCGGCCGAACTGGGGCCCTACCGCCACTACATGCAGAAAGAGATCTTCGAGCAGCCCCGGGCCATCGCCGACACGCTGGACGCGGTGCCCGGCATCTCGCCCGAACTCTTCGGCGACGGCGCGCACCGCATCTTCAAGGAGGTGGACTCGGTGCTGATCCTGGCCTGCGGCACCAGCTACTACGCCGGCTCGGTCGCCAAGTACTGGCTCGAGAGCATCGCCAGGATCCCCACCAGCGTCGAGGTCGCCAGCGAGTACCGCTACCGCGACAGCGTGCCCAACCCGCGCACGCTCGTCGTCACGATCACGCAGAGCGGCGAGACCGCCGACACGCTGGCCGCGCTGAAGCACGCGCGCGCGCTCGGCATGGCGCACACGCTGACGGTGTGCAACGTGGCCACCAGCGCGATGGTGCGCGAGTGCAGACTGGCCTACATCACGCGCGCCGGCGTCGAAATCGGCGTGGCCTCGACCAAGGCCTTCAGCACCCAGCTCGTCGGCCTGTTCCTGCTCACGCTGGCGCTGGCGCAGACGCGCGGCCACCTCACCGACGCACAGGAGGCCGAGCACCTGAAGGCGCTGCGCCACCTGCCGGTCGCGGTGCAGGCGGTGCTCGCACTCGAGCCGCAGGTGATCGCGTGGTCGCAGGAGTTCGCACGCAAGGAGAACGCGCTGTTTCTCGGCCGCGGCCTGCATTACCCGATCGCGCTCGAAGGTGCGCTCAAGCTCAAGGAGATCAGCTACATCCACGCCGAGGCCTACCCCGCCGGCGAACTCAAGCACGGCCCGCTCGCGCTGGTCACGGCCGAGATGCCGGTGGTCACGGTGGCGCCGAACGACGCGCTGCTCGAGAAGCTCAAGAGCAACCTGCAGGAGGTGCGCGCCCGCGGCGGCGAGCTGTTCGTCTTCGCCGATGCCGACACCCGCATCGAAAGCGGCGAAGGCCTGCACGTGATCCGCATGCCCGAGCACTACGGCGCGCTCTCGCCGATCCTGCACGTGGTGCCGCTGCAGCTGCTCGCGTATCACACCGCGTGTGCGCGCGGCACCGATGTCGACAAGCCGCGAAACCTTGCAAAGTCGGTCACGGTCGAATGACCGCGATCGACTTCGGATCAGGCTGTCCACCGGCTTCATACCGGGTGCAGCCGTTTGACTTCGGTGGGTGAGTGTCGGCGGCCGCCGACCCCGGTCGATGAGGGTTCGCCGGGATGGCGAACCGTTCCATCTCGAGACCCGACGATCGGGACACGCCCAGCCGGCCGCGGCTCGACGTACGGCGCCTTCGGCATCCACGGTGGTTGCTTGCGCGGTGCTGGTACTGGCACTGCCGACCTGTTGGCCCTTCGCCCAGGACATCCCCGCGCCTGCAAGGGGACGCGAAGCGCTGGTTCAGCGGCCGGCCGCGCAGCTGACGGTCCGCCGCCAGAGATGATCAGCCGCTCGCGCGCCGGTAGTGCATGGCGACCGCGCCGTTGCTGAGCGGCTTGGCCGAGACCAGCTCAAGCCGTCGCGTGTTGGGCAGCCCGCTCTGATGCAGGGTCGGTCCGTGGCCGGCGATCCGGGGGTGAACGAGGAACTGGTACTCGTCGATCAGATCCAGCCGGTCCAGCGCCGTCGCGAGCTTGTCGCTCCCGAGAAGCACGCCGGCCGGGGTCGCGTCCTTGAGCTTTTGCACGCCCGAGCGCAAGTCGCCGGCGATGTGGTGGCTGTTGGACCATGGGAAATCCGTTCGAGTCGACGACACGATGTACTTCGGCTTGATCTCCAGCTTGACCGCCCATTCGCGCACCGCAGGCGGTGCCTTCACGTCGCCGCGAGCGACCGCCGGCCAGTAGCTCTCCATCATCTCGTAGGTGGCGCGGCCCCACAGCATCGCTCCCCCCGCGTCCATGAGGCGGGTAAAGAAGGCGTGCGTCTCGTCGTCGGCGATTCCCTCCCGGTGGTCGGTGCAGCCGTCCAGAGTGACGTTGAGGCCGAAGGTAAGTAGTCCCATGCGAGTCTCGTCTCAGTTGGGTGGTCCGCTGGAGTATTGCGTGACGGCGAATCCCCGCGACGCCTACCGTCGGACTCGAGCGGCGCCGGCGGCTGTGCTCTCGAAGGGCGGGCTGGGTTTCGGTCGGAGCGAAAGTTCGCGACGCGGTCGACCTCAACCTTCAGACCAGGCCCCGCAGTTCGCCGCCGCACACACGGGCCGGCGAATCGACCTCCGACCGGCATCGAGACCGGCACGGGCCGCCGATGAACGGGGGCAGCCCGCTCAAGAGGGTTTCAGAAACCTCAAATAGAACGCGGCGAAGACCAGGACGATTCCCACGTTCACCATCAGCCGTTCCCAGAACCGGTTCCTGAAAAACAGCAGATCGACGCCGACCACGACGGCGGCCATCAACACGACGTAAAGCACGATCGCCGGCGACTTTCCCATTTCCGTTCTCCTCGGGACGCGTGGCGCAATTCTGGCTCGCGTTCGGGTCGGCTTCGACGCTCTATGCACGCCGCTGCATATCGCGGCGCAGTGGTCCCTCCAGCGAGAATCGGCTGACAGGGCAGGCACACCTGCCTCGGCCGACGCAATGCGTGTGCGCGACCCGTGCACCGCGTGCATCAACACCTGGAGTTCCGGCATGCACCCACCCCGCTTCACCCCCGGCAAGCGCACTTCCCACGACCCCTCGCGCGACCGTTTCGGCCACGGCCCGCGCAGCGGCGTTGCCGGCGTCCTGTGCGCTCTCGCCATCGGCGCCTGCGGCGCGACGGCGGCGCACGCCGAGACACTGACGGTGTTTGCCGCCGGCACGCTGGGCAAGACCTTCACCACCCTGGCGCGCGGCTTCGAGAAGGCGCATCCGGGGGTCACGGTGCAGCCGCAGTTCGGCGGCAGCGTGAAGATGGTCAAGCAGGTCACGGTGCTGCATGAGCCGGCCGACGTGGTGGCGGTGGCCGATTACTCGGTGATCCCCAAGTACATGTTCAAGGGCGACGAGGGCCACAAGCCGACCGCGAACTGGTCCATCGGCTTCCTGGGCAATGCGATCACCTTCATCTACACGCCCAAGAGCAAGGGCGCGAAGGACATCGATGCCGACAACTGGTGGCGCGTGTTGTCCGAACCCGGTGTGCAGATCGGGCGCTCGAACCCCGACACCGATCCTTCGGGCTACCAGACGCTGCAGATGCTCGCGCTGGCGGGCCTGTACTACAAGCAGCCCGACCTGGAGGCCAAGGTCCTGGCCAACGCCCCCAAGTCCAACATCCGCGATACCGAGACCGACCTGATCTCGGCGCTCGAACTGGGCCAGATCGACTACCTCGCGATCTACCGCTCCGACGCGGTCCAGCACCACATGCAGGCGCTCGACCTGCCGGCGCAGATCAACCTGAGCGACCCGCGATTCGCCGCCGATTACGCCAAGGCCGAGGCGCACACCACCAACGGCGTGCTCCCGGGCAAGCCCATCGTCTATGCCCTGACGATTCCTATGAACGCACCGCACGCCGAACTGGCGCGCGAGTTCGCCGCCTACGTGCTCGGCCCGGCCGGGCAAAAGGTCATCGCCGACAACGGCTTCATCCCGATGAAGCAGCCCTACGCGATGAACCGCGACAACGTGCCGCCCGGCCTGCGCGAACTCACCACCGCGTGGCCGCAGTAGTGGCGGCAGCCGACTCCAGGCGTCCGAGGCCCCGATGCTGCACACCACTCACCGCGGCCCGATGTTCTGGGTGTTCTGGCTGATCGGCGCCACGCTGCTGGCCTACATCGGGTTGCCGCTGCTGGCGCTGCTGTTGCACCCGAGTCTGGGCGATCTCGCGCAAGTCGCGTCGATGCCCGACGTGCGCGACGCCATCGGCCTGAGCCTGGCCGCCGCGTTCGCCAGCACCGCGATCGTCGCGCCGTTCGCGGTGCCGCTGGCCTACCTGCTGGCGCGGCAGTCCTTCCGCGGCAAGAGCGCGGTCGAGGCGCTCGTCGACCTGCCGCTGACCATGCCGCACACCATCGCCGGCATCGCGCTGCTGCTGGTGTTCAGCCGCGGCGGCTGGCTCGGCGCCCCGCTGGCGCACCTGGGCCTGCAGTTCTGGGGCACCTTTGCCGGCATCGTCCTGGCGATGAGCTATGTCGGCCTGCCCTACGCGGTGAACGCCGCCCGCGGCGGGTTCGAGGCCGTCGACCCCCAGATCGAGCGTGCCGCGCGCATTCAGGGTGCGACGCCGTGGAGCGTCTTCCGCAGCATCACGCTGCCGCTGGCGCGGCGCGGCATCGTCACCGGCCTGACGCTGTGCTTCGCCCGTGCCATCGGCGAGTTCGCCGCTGTGGTGCTGCTGGCGTACTACCCGATGACCGCGCCGATCCGCATCTACGACCTGTTCCTGCAATCGGGCCTGAGGCAGGCGGTGGCGGCCTCGGTGCTGTTCCTGATGACGGTGCTGGCGCTGTTCTGGCTCCTGCGGCTGCTGGCGTCGCCGCGCAAGCGCGCTGCGGCTGTGCCGGCGGGCCTGACGTGGACGCGCTGACGCACGCCCTCGGCGCCGCCGCCGTGACCGCGCGGGCCAGTCCGCGGGCGCGCAGTGGCGGCCTGGCGCTGCGCCTGCATGGCCTTCAATGGGGCGTGGGCAACTGGCAGTCGGCCGTCACCGACCTCGATCTGCCCGCCGGCCAGACCCTGGTGCTGCTCGGCTCCAATGGCGCCGGCAAGAGCGCGCTGCTCGACACCCTCGCCGGCTTCGTGCCGGCGCGTGCGGGCCGGGTCACGCTGGGCCGGCGCGAACTCGACGCGCTGCCGCCGGAGCAGCGCAACATCGGCTACATGTTCCAGCGCGACGCGCTGTTCCCCCACTGGACGATCGAGCGCAACCTGCGGTTCGGGCGCGGCGCGCACGCCGATCTCGACGGCTTGCTGGATGCGCTGGAGTTGCGCGCCTGGCTCGCGCACACGCCCGACCAACTCAGCGGCGGACAACGCCAACGGGTCGCCCTGGCACGTGCGCTGGTCGGCGCACCCGACCTCGTGCTGCTCGACGAGCCGCTCTCGGCCATCGACCCGGAGGCGCGCCCGGCCCTGCGGCGCACCTTGGCCCACCTGCTGCGTGAACGCGGCGTGACCGCGGTGCTGGTGACGCACGACGCCAACGACGCCCGCATGCTGGGCGACGTGGTGGGCGTGCTCGACCGGGGCAGGCTGCTGCAGACCGGCCCGACGCTCCAGGTGTTCGAGCGCCCCGCGGACCTGCGCGCCGCGCGGCTGCTCGGCGTGGACAACCTGTGGCGGTTTCGGGTGCTGAGCCTGGCGACGGCGGGCGACGACACCGTGGTGGACCTGGCCGTCGAACCCACCCAGGCCCCCGTGCTGCGATGGCGCGGCAGACCCGCGCCCGGGTTGTCGTTGCAGCCCGGTGGCCGCGTCACCATCGCGGTGCGCGCCGAGTCGATCGGCCTCTGCGCTCGCGCGCAGGCACCCGGCGCGACCCTGCCAGACGACGCCTGGACGCTGCCGGCAACCCTGAAAAGCCTGCGTTGCGAAGGCCCGCTCTGGCGCTGGCAATGCACCCTGGCCTGGGACATGCAGGCCGAGGTCTTCACCTTGCCCGAGGCCTTGCGCCGACTCGAGCCACGCGTGGGCGACCCGCTGAGTCTGCGCATCCCGCTGTCGGAGACGCACCTGCTCGCCGACGGCGGCGCGTGAACTTCAGGCGCAGGTCCACGGGTTGTTGTCGCCGTGCCTGTAGTTGCCGTAGCCTTCGCGCCTTGGAGACGTCACGATCCGAACGAAGCGACAAGTCATCGGCCGAACGGGCCAAGGTGCACGATGCGCAGCTCGGCATGCAGAGCGCTATTGCATGGCACCTGGCCGGGCCCCCAGCTCGATGGGATCGAACGACCGCTGTTCGGGTGGCGCAGCCGCGGCCAACGTCGGCGAGGGGAACGGTCCTCGGTGTCTGCAAGGGTGGCCGTGAAGGCGTCGCGTCGATCCTTGGCGGCCGCAGAGCGCCGCGCTCCCATTGCCTCCGAGCAGACCTCGCGCACGATGCAAGGCGGCACGAGCACTCCAGCTCTCGGAAGTCGGCTTTTCCGAATCTGGCGATGCCTCGATTCATGCCCGGCGGATTCATTACCGAGAGATCGAGCGGCAAGGGCTCTCGTATCCAAAGCGCGCGGGACGTGTGGTCCGCGAGGTCGTCGTCAGTCAGTCGATGGACAAGCGCCCTGAGGTCAACACGTGTCCGCCATACCTGGCCGGCGGCAGGTTGCCGGCATCGCAGCTTGGCCACGATTCCGTCGTCGACGTGTGCCCGATCTGCGTCGAGGGTCGCCCCGATTTCATCTCGTTGCAGTTCCCGACAGATCCCATTCCGCCGATCACCTGTCGGCCGCGTCAAGAAGGGGAGCGACGCGCACCGACGCCTACGCCGCCACCGCCGGCGAACGCCGCAAACAGACCGAAGCGCGCGGTGATTCCGATGCGCGGGAATCGACCACGCGCGGCGTGGATTACCCGCCCGAGACCCGTTGACGCCTGCGTTTGCCGCGCTGGGGAGGGCACCCGATCACGATGCCGATGACCGGCTTCCTCGACGGGCCGGCGCGCCGCATCAACGACCGCGAACGGCTCGGCAAAGTGCGGCGCGCGCCCGACCTTTTCATGTCGCTCGGCAGCCCGCGTCGCGGGGTGGCCTGCACGCTGCCCGGCCCGGTCGAGACCCACACGCGACGCTGTGGCGCGCCGAGACCGCGGGTTGCGCTGCCGATCGACTTGCTGCTGCAGCCCGATGTCGGCCCGCCCGCTCGAAACCCGGGTCGCGGCGGGCCGACCGGACCGCAGCTCGCCGCTCAGCTCCGGTAGCCGGTGTCGAGCCTGTCGAGCTTGCGCAGCAGCGCGGGCCATACGAAGGCGCCGCCGGTGCCGCCGGCGCGGATGTAGCTCGCAGCGCTGTCGCTGCCGGCATAGATCTGCGCGTCGTAGTGGATCAGTTCGCCGCCGGCCTGCGCGCTGATCTGGATCTGGCACGCACTCTCGAAGCGGTACATGTGCAAAAACGCGTCGGCGATCGTCTTGCCGACGGTCAGCAGGCCGTGGTTGCGCAACATCAGGTGGGTGGCGTTGCCCAGGCTGGCCTGCAGGCGCGGCTTCTCGTCGTCGCGGAAGGCCACGCCTTCGTAGTCGTGGTAGCCGAGCGACGCGAGCACGAAGGTGGACTGCTGGCTGATCGGCAGCACCCCGCACTTCTGCGCGCTCACGGCCACGCCGGCGCGGGTGTGGGTGTGCATCACGCACTGGATGTCGTCACGCGCCTCGTGCACCGCGCTGTGAATCACGAAGCCCGCCGGATTGACGGGAAACGGCGAGTCGATGACCTTGTTGCACTGGCCGTCGACCTTGACGAGCGACGACGCGGTGATCTCGTCGAACATCAGGCCGTACGGGTTGATCAGGAAGTGATGCTCCGGGCCCGGCACGCGCGCGCTGATGTGGGTGAACACCAGATCGGACCACCCGTACAGCGCCACCAGCCGGTAGCACGCCGCCAGATCCTGACGCAACTGCCATTCCTCGGCGCTCACCACTTCCCTGACAGAGGCAATGTTCATTCGGCACTTTCAGAAGGTCGCAATGGGGTCGAACGTCGCACCGCCGCGAACGCGGCCGGTCCATCGGCGCGAGGATACGCCCGCCCCGCGGGCAAGTCCGGGCCCGCGGCGTCGCACCGGTTCGTGCGAGGTCGCGCCCCGTCCCGGAACTTGCCGCCGCATTTGTGATCGCATGGCGGCGCCATTCCGGCGTGCAGGGTCAGGCACGGTCGTCGGCGACGCGGCCGCATCGCCAAACCCACCCCGAGGAGATTTCGTGATCCAGCGATTCAAGTGTCTGGCGGCGGCCGTCGTGTGCGTGTGCGGGGCCTGGAGTTCGGCGGTGCTCGCGGCCGGGCCCGCCGATGTGGCGCGCGCCACGCTGAGCAACGGGCTGCGCGTGGTCGTCGTGCGCGACACGCTGGCGCCGGTGGTGACGACCGAGGTCAACTACCTGGTCGGCTCCGACGAAGCACCGAAGGGCTACCCCGGCACCGCGCACGCGCTGGAACACATGATGTTCCGCGGCAGCCCCGGCCTGAGCAAGGATCAGCTCGCGGCGATCTCGGCCAACCTGGGCGGCAGCTTCAATGCCGACACCACGCAAAGCGTGACCCAGTATTTCTTCAACACGCCGGCGCAGGATCTCGACGTGGCGCTGCACACCGAGGCCTTGCGCATGCGCGGCCTCGATCTGACCGATGCCGGGTGGGCGAAGGAGCGCGGCGCGATCCAGCAGGAGGTGTCGCGCGACCTGTCGAGCCCCGACTACAAGTTCTACTCGCAGCTGCAGGCGCAGCTGTTCGACGGCACACCTTACGAGCACACGCCGCTGGGTACGAAGGCCTCGTTCGACAAGACCACCGCGGCGATGCTGCGCACGTTCCACCAGCGCTGGTACGCACCGAACAACGCGCTGCTGGTGATCGCCGGTGACGTCGATCCGGCCGCGACGCTGGCCAAGGTGCGGGCGCAGTTCGGCGCCATCCCGCGCAAGGCGCTGCCGCAGCGGCCGCGGTTCGACTTCAAGCCGGTGGCGGCCAAGGCGGTCTCGCTGCCGACCGACAGCCCGTACGGTTCGGTCTATGTCGCCTACCGCATGCCCGGGCTGCGCTCGGCGGACTACGCCACCGCGCTGGTGCTCGCGCGCGCGCTGGGCTCGCAGCGCGCACCGCTGTTCGGCATGGGCATGGACGGCAGCGCGCTGTACGGCGGCTTCTCGCTGAACGCGATGCCGCAGGCCGGCATCGGCATGGCGGTGGGCATCTACGCGCGCGGTGCCGATCCGCAGCCGGTGCTGCTGAAGATGCGCTCGATCCTGTCGGACGCGGCCACGCGGGGCATCGACCCGGAGCTGGTCGAGGCCGCCAAGCGCAAGGCGATCGCCGGGCTGGAGTTCCAGAAGAACTCGGTCGACGGGCTCGCCAACGGCTGGTCGTACGCGCTGGCGTTCCAGGGACTGGAGTCGCCCGACGCGATCCGCCAGGCGATCGAGGCGGTCACACCGGCGCGCGTCGACGCGCTGGCGAAAGCGAGCTTCGACCCGGACCACGCGGTGACCGCGATCCTGACGCCCGAGAGCTCCGACAAGCCGGTGGCCTCGAAGGGTTTCGGCGGCGCCGAGAGCTTCTCGTCCAGCCCCGACAAGCCGGTGCAGTTGCCCGACTGGGCCGCCCAGGCGTTCGGCCAGTTGCAGGTGCCGCGCTCGACGCTCGCACCGGTCTCGTACGTGCTGCCCAACGGCCTGCGGCTGGTGGTGCAGCCCGAATCCATCAGCGACACGGTGGAGGTCTTCGGCCGCATCCGCACCAACCCCGACCTGCAGGAAGCGCAGGGCGAAGAAGGCGTTTCCGACGTGCTCGACGGCCTGTTCCCGTACGGCAGCGTCAGCCTGAACCGGCTGCAGATGCAGCGCGCGCTGGACGAGATCAGTGCCAGCGCGCAAGCGGGCTCGAGCTTCTCGCTGGCGGTGCCGGCGGCGCATTTCGAGCAGGGCATGGCGCTGCTGGCCGACAACCAGCTCAACCCGGCGCTGCCGGCCGCGGCCTTCGAGATCGTGCAGCACCAGCAGGTCGGCGCGGTCGCGGGGCAGCTCCGGTCGCCCGACTTCCTGATGCAGTTCGGCATCGCCAAGGCGCTGCTGCCGCCGGCCGATCCGGCGCTGCGCCACGCCACTCCCGAGCAGCTGCAAAAGCTCACGCTCGACCAGGTGCAGCAGTACCGCGCCCAGACCTTCCGCCCGGACATGACGACGATCGTGATCGTCGGCAACGTCGACCCGGTGAAGGCGCGGGAGGTCGTCGAGCGCGCGTTCGGCGCGTGGCACGCCAGCGGCCCGAAGCCGGTGGTCGAGTACGCCGCCGTGCCGCCCAACCCGCCGGGGCAGTTGCACGTTCCCGATGCCAGCGCGGTGCAGGACGCGGTGCAGATGGTGCAGACGATCGACGTGACGCGCGACGACCCGCAGCGCTACGCGCTCAACCTGGGCAACCAGGTGCTGGGGGGCGGCTTCTATGCGTCGCGCCTGTACCGCGACCTGCGCGACCGCACCGGCCTGGTCTACAGCGTCGACTCCAGCTTCGACTTCGACAAGCACCGTGGCACCTACACCGTGTCGTACGGCAGCGATCCGGCCCGTGTGGCGCAGGCGAGCCAGGTCGTCGTGAGGGATCTGAAGCAGATGCAGGACGCGCCCGTCTCGGTCATCGAACTCGAGCGCGCCAAGAGCATCCTGCTGCGCCAGATCCCGCTGAGCGAAGCCAGCTTCGGCGCCATCGGCGGCCAGTTGCTGTCGCTCGCCAGCGAAGGCCGCCCGCTCGACGCGCTGACCATCGCCGCCCGGCACTACCTGCAACTCAGCGCGGCCGACGTGCAGCACGCCTATGCGCAGCACATCCGCCCGGACGCGTTCGTCGTCGCGGTGAAGGGGCCGGCGCCGGTGCATTGACCGCGGCGAACGAGGCGGCGCGCGCGCAGCCGGTCGATCGCGACCGGCTTCTTTTGCCAAATAGTGCCTGCCCGTTACCGCAGCAGCGCCGGCTTCACCTCCTGTAACGCCTTGGCAATCGGCAGACACGCGACGGTTCACACAATCGCCGCAGCCGTGGCCGCCCGAAGTGGGCACGCTGCGCGAACCGACCGACGCCCCGCAACGACAAGGAATCCCATGAAGCCCGTGACCTGCCTACTTCCGTCCGCCTGCGCGCTCGCCGTGCTTTCACTGGCCGCGTGCGGCGGTGGTGGATCGCCGGCCACGCCTTCGGGCACCGCCACCATCAGTTCGGTCTCGTCGGGTGCAATCACGGCGTTCGGCAGCGTGTTCGTGAACGGGCACGAGTTCAAGACCGACAACGCCACGGTCGTCGACGACGACACCCTCGCCAGGACCACCAGCACCGCCGGGCTCGAGGTCGGCATGGCGGTGGACGTGAAGCCGGCGATGAACACGTCAGGTGGCCCCGAGGCCGCCGAGATTCACCTGCACCCGCTCGCGCGCGGCATCGTCGACGCCTCGAACACCACCGCCAACACGTTGACGGTGATGGGCCAGACCGTGCAGCTCACCGCGTCCACCACCTTCAGCGACCACCGCGCCTGCCTGGTCGCCACCCCCACGCCGTGCGCGGCGGTCACCGGCCAGTCGGGTCTGGCCTCGACCAGCGGCTCGGGCGGCACGGCCACGGCCGGCAGCTACGTGACCGTGGACGGCTACCTCTATGCGAGCGGCCCGGCGCCGGCGGGCGCCAACATCGTCGCCACGCTGGTGTCGGTGCGCGACCTGCCGACCACGGCGATCGGCGCCAACTACAAGGCCGAGGGCGTGGTCACGGCGCTGGCCGGCAGCACCGCGACGATCGGCGGCCTGGCGGTCGACCTGTCCGGCGCCACCTGCTTCGCCGCCGAGACCGCAACGCCGTGCGCCAGCGCCTTCAATGTCGGGCAGGTGGTGTCGGTCTTCGCCGCCACCGAGCCGGCCCTGCCGGTCAGCACCTTCAGCGCCACGACCGCGCTGCTGCGCGACAAGCTCGTGGTCCAGACCGCCGGTGCCAGCATCGAGCTGGAGGGCCGGGTGTCGAGCGTGACGGCTTCACCGGCCAGCTTCGTGATCCGCGGCGTGACGATCGACGCGTCGGCGCTCTCCGGGACCACGCTGCCCGCGGTCGGTGACGAAGTCCGGGTGCTCGGCGTGGTGGCCAGCAACGGCACCAGCGTCACCGCCAGTGCGCTGACGCTGGAACACGCGGCGCGCAGCGCGACCTACGGCCTCGAAGGCGACGTGGGCAGCGTCGCCGCCGGCCCCACCGCCGACACCTACGTGCTGACGCTGCTCGGCCAGTCCGTCACGGTGAACGCGATGACGCGGCTGGCCGACCGCTCGCTGCGCGACGGTGACCGCGGCGACTCGGCGAGCAACCCGTTCAACATCACGACCTTCCCGTCGTACCTCAAGGCGAGCAGCTCGCAGCACCTGCTGGTGCGCACCGCGGCCGACGCCGGCGGCAACCTTACGGCCCTGTCGGTCACGATCGCGCCGGCCTCGACCGTGGCCGGCATCGCCGGCGTCGTCGATGCGACGCCGGTGCCGGTCAACAGCAGCACCCGCGGCACGCCCAGCACCTTCTCGATCCATGGGCTGGCCGTCAGCGCCGACCCCGCTGCGATCGTCAAGCGCGGCGGCGAGCACAGCCCGTTGAGCAGCGCCACGGTGGCGGCCGGCGACTTCGTGCTGGTGCGCGGCAGCCTCGCATCGACCGGTCTGGTGGTGGCCGCGCCCGTTGGGCCGCCGGACCGGTTCGCGATCAACATCGTCATCGACACGGGCGTACCGAGCAGCGAAGACCACGACGGGTTCTGAACCCGATCGGCCACTGTTCGATCAATTTGAACGACAGCGGCAAAACCTTGCGGGATGCACCGAGGCACCGGCGTCCCAGAATCCGGACCACGGGTGGCGCGACCAGCTTGCGCCACCTGCCGACGGGCCTGCCGTCGCCGCACGCGCGGCCGGGCCCGTTGCCACCCTGTCACCCCCAGCAAGGAGCCTCCCATGGCCAAGGTACTCGTTCTCTATCACAGCTTTTACGGTCACATCGAGACGATGGCGAACGCCGTCGCGCAAGGCGCGCGCGAAGTCGCGGGCGCCCAGGTGGACGTCAAACGCGTGCCGGAAACCATGTCGGCCGAGTTGTTCGCGAAGGCCGGCGGCAAGGCCAACCAAGCGGCGCCGATCGCCCAACCCGCCGACCTGGCGAACTACGACGCGATCCTTTTCGGCACGCCCACGCGCTTCGGCAACATGACCGGCCAGATGCGGACCTTTCTCGACCAGACCGGCGCCCTGTGGATGAGCGGCGCGCTGGTCGGCAAGGTCGGCTCGGTGTTCGTCTCCAGCGCCACCCAGCACGGCGGCCAGGAAAGCACGATCCTCACGTTCCACCCGACGCTGCTGCACCAGGGCATGGTGATCGTCGGCCTGCCCTATTCCGAGCAGCGCCAGATGGGGCTGGACGAGATCAAGGGCGGCAGCCCGTACGGCGCCTCGACGATCGCCGGCGGCCAGGGCGAGCGCATGCCCAGCGAACAGGAGCTCGGCATGGCGCGGTTCCAGGGCCGTCACGTCACGACGATCGCGACCAAGCTGTTCGGTTGAGCCCGAACGCCGCGCCGCGCTTCAGCGGCCGGCGGCGCCTTTCGGCTCGCTGCCGGTCGAGCCCGGCAGGCGCCTGACGATCCACTCGGCCAGCGGCGACGCCGTTCGGCCGCGCAGCGTCACGATCCCCATCGCGGAAAACAGTGGCGGCAACTCCGGCACCATGACCGGCAACAACGTGCCGCACCCGACCTGATCGGCCACCGACGCGGCTGGCGCGGCCAGCACCGTGTCGGTGGCCAGCACGACGCGCTTCAAGGTCTCGATGTCGTCGCACTCCACCGCGAGCGGCACCGGCGCGCTGGGCGGCAGGCCGAGCAGTGGCGCGAGCGCACCGCTCACCGCGGCGGGCAGGCGCACCGACGCGATCCCGTGCGACCACAGCTCGCGCAGCGACACCGCCACGCCCGCCGCGAGCGGGTGGCCGGCGCGAACGTAGAAGCCGCCGGCCTCGCGCATCAACGGCTGCACGAGCAGGCCGGCGTCGGGCGGCAGGTCGCGCGTGTCGGCGACGAAGAACTCGATGTCTTCGTCGCGCAGCCGCTTGGCCAGCGATTCCCAGTTGCCGACTTCGACGCGCACATGGACGCCAGCGAACGACCGACGCAGTTCGACCAGCAGCGCGCCCAGGAAGGTCGCCGCCGGATACGGCCCGACGCCGAACGCGGTGTCGCCGAGCTGGCGGTCGCGATACAGGTCCATGTCGCGCTTGAGGCAGCGGCTGTCGAACACCATGCGCCGCGCGCGTTCGAGCAGGAACTCGCCGGCCGGCGTCGGCGTGATCTCCAGCGGGCCGCGGTCGAACAGGCGCAAGCCGAGTTCGGCCTCGGCGGCCTGGATGCTGCGCGTCAGCGCGGGCTGGCTCAGATGCGCCTGCTCGGCAGCGCGCGCAAAGTTGCGCTTGTCGGCGAGCGCAACGATGTGGGTCAGTCGCTTGATGTCCATGCGCCCCGCAATGCAGTGGGTGCATCGAGCTTACTTGCACTATGCATTGGACTCCATCGGCGCCGGCCCCAACAATCGCGTGCATCGCGGGGCAGGGTTCGGCGCCGGCCCCTCGCGCCACACAACGAACGCCGAGGAGACACGGCCGATGAACGCGATCCAGAACCTGGCCCTCGTGGCGATCATCCTGATATTCGCTGGCCTGGAGATCGCGTCCAAGCGCCACAAGGAGTTTCACGCCACGGCCGACGACACCAAGCTCGAACTCTTCATGTTCGTGGCCCTCGTCGCGGTGACCCAGCCGCTGATCTTCGCGATCACCGGCAAGCTGAGTTCGCTGGCGATGCCCGGCGCCAGAGGGGCCTGGGCGCAACTGCCCTGGTGGGCCATGACGGCGATCCTGCTGGTGGGCGACGACATGACGCAGTACTGGTGGCACCGCGTGTCGCACACGCCGTTGCTGTGGCCGCTGCACCGCGCCCACCACACGGCGCACTACATGAGCATCCGCGTCACCTACCGCAACAACTTCTTCTACTACCTGATGATGCCGGGGCTGTGGGTTTCGGGCGTGCTGATCTACCTCGGACTGGGCAACGTCTATCTGGTCTACGTGGTCGTCAAGCTGACCGTGATCATGGGCGCGCACAGTGCGGTGCGCTGGGACGCCGCGCTGTACCGCAGCCGATGGTTGCGCCCACTGGCCTGGCTGGTCGAGCGCACCGTCTCGACGCCGGCCACCCACTGGGCTCACCACGCGCTGACCAATGCCGACGGCATCGGCCATTACAAGGGCAACTTCGGCAACCTGCTGTTCGTATGGGACGTGCTGTTCGGCACCGCCAAGTTCACGCGCCGCTACCCGCCCGCGGTGGGGCTGCCCGACGATCTGGTCCACGGCAAGGAGCGCTGGTTCGTCGAGATGTTCTACCCGCTGTTCCAGTCGCGGCGCGCGCATTCGGCGCTGGCTCGCGGCGGCTCGGCGTATGCCGAAGAAGAGACCCGCGCGACCCGCACCGCGAGCGCGCTCGAGAGTTGATCGCGTGGCCGCTCAGCCGAACTGGCGCGCCGCCGCCAGCGCACCCAGCCGCGCGGCGATGGCGTGGAACTCGGCCACCGTGTCGTCGATGATTTGCTGCACCGGCAGCACCGCGTGGATCAGCCCGGCCGACTGGCCGGCCAGCGCCGGCGCGGCTTCCATGTCGCCGCCGAAGTAGACCTGCTGGATGCCGGCGAAGGCGTCGGCCGGCATCAGCCCGGCCTCGTGCATCGCCTGCGTGCGCGCGGTCTTGAGGGCGCGGATGCACGGCGTGGCCTTCTTGTTGAGCACCCAGGTGCCGGTGGCCTCGGCGGCGACGATGGCCCGCTTGTAGTGCTCGTGCACCGGGCTCTCGGTGCTGGCGACGAAGCGCGTGCCCATCTGCACCGCCTCGGCGCCGAGCGCGAACGCGGCCGCCATGCCGCGGCCGTCGACGATGCCGCCGGCGGCGATCAGCGGCACGTCGACGCGCTCGCGGATCGCCTGCAGCAGCACCAGCGTGCTCACCTCCTCGGGGTTCTTGAAGCCACCGCCTTCGGCGCCTTCGACGACCAGGCCGTCCACCCCCGCATCGACGCATTTCAGCGCGGTCTCGAGGGTGGGCACCGCGTGGTAGACGACGATGCCGGCAGCCTTCAGCGGCGCGATGAACTTGGCCGGGCTGCCGGCCGAAGTGGTCACGAATCGGATGCCGGCCTCGCAGACGAAGCGCAGCATCGCGTCGTCCTTCAAGAAGCGGATCGGCAGGTTGACGCCGAACGGCAGCGCGCTGGCCACCATCTGCGCGATCTCGCGCTGGCAGTTGGCGGTCTCGCCCGACGAGGTCTCGATCACCCCCAGGCCGCCAGCGCGCGACACCGCGGTGGCCAGCGCACTGCGCGCGATCCAGCCCATCGGCGCCTGCACGATGGGGTAACGGGCGCCGGTGTGGGCGAGCACTCGGTTCATGGGGCGGCTCCTGGCTGGCGAAGGTATGGGCCGCCAGTGTGGCCGCAACGCGGCACGGCCGCAGTCGCCAAGGTGCCAGTGCGCCAGCGCACCGGCACCGCTGCCGCGCGGCGAGCGGCGCGGCCGGCGCGGGGCCTACTTCTTCTTCGGCGCGGCGGCCTTGGCGTCGCCCGCCTTCGGCGCATCGCCGATCACCGATTTGAGCGGGCACACCGAATAGGCGGGGCACTTCTTGCAGCCGGCAACGATCGCGATCGGGCAGAGCGTCATGGTGGAATCTCCTCGGTGAGCGAGACTCAGGATACACGGCTCGCGCCGGCAACCGCCTGAACCGACGCCGACGCACGCTTCGCCGTTCGGCAACGCCATGACCCGAGTCCGTCCTGGGCGCCGCAAGCCCTGAAACCCCGAGGTCGCAGCCTGCGCGGACCTCGATCCACACACCATCACGCCCGCCGTCGTCGCGCCGACCCTCAGGCGCGATCCGGCCGATGACCGGGTGCGGGCCGCCGTGCTGGCGGCACCGGCGGCATGGATCGCTTCGGGTGATGCGCGCCGCCTCGCCCTGAAGCGTTTCCACACCATCGAGATCGTCACCGGCGCCGACGCCGTCGAGCGCATCGACCCGGCCGCATGGGGCAACGCTGGGCACAGCGCGGGGTCGTTTCGACAACCGCGCCGACTTCGGCAGCCGCTGCGCTGCCCGCCGCCGTTGGCATCGCAGTCGACAACTCGACTCGGCGCCCGGCACCCACATCCGGCCGCCACGGGTTATCCCTCGCGCCGCGCGGCTTGCGTGCAGCGGGGTCGGCCCGTACCATTTCCCGACCGCACGGTCGAATCTGTTTTCGGCCACCCGCGTGGCGCGCTGCACGCTCTTCGACTCCGGATTCCATGCCCGCCCCGAACCTCTACGCAGCACAGCAAACCGCCGAACGCGTGCGCGACGGCATGCACGCCAACGACCGGGCCTCCCAGGCGCTGGGCATGCAGATCGACTCGGTCGGGCCTGGCTGCGCGACGCTGTCGATGGCGGTGCGCGAGGACATGCTCAACGGCCACGACCTGTGCCACGGCGGGCTGATCGCCACGCTCGCCGACTCGGCCTTCGCATACGCCTGCAATTCGCACGACGTGCTGACGGTGGCTTCGGGTTTCGCGATCGAGCTGCTCGCGCCGGCGCGCCTCGGTGACCGCCTCACGGCGCGCTGCGTCGAGGTCTCGAAGGCCGGCCGCACCGGCGTCTACGACGTCGAGGTCGTGAACCAGCGTGGCGAGCGCGTTGCGGTGTTCCGCGGGCGCTCGTACTCGATCAAGGGCCGACCGGCGGTGGCCGGCTGACACCGACGACGCCGAACCGGAGACCTGCAATGCCCGTGATACGACCCGCACCCGGCGAGCTCGAAGCGATCGAGACCGCGAGCCGCGACGAGATCGCCGCGCTGCAACTGCAACGCCTGCGCTCGACGCTGCAGCGCGCGTACGAGCATGTGCCGCACTACCGCCGCGCGTTCGACACGCAGCGCGCGCACCCGAGCGACCTGCAGTCGCTCGCCGACCTCGCGAAGTTCCCGTTCACGACCAAGCAGGATCTGCGCGCCAACTACCCGTTTGGCATGTTCGCGGTGCCGCGCGAGCAGGTGCTGCGGCTGCACGCCTCGTCGGGCACCACCGGCAAACCCACGGTCGTGGGCTACACCCGCAACGACATCGACACCTGGGCCGATCTGGTCGCGCGCTCGATGCGCGCCGCCGGCGCGCGCGCCGGCGACATCGTCCAGGTCGCCTACGGCTACGGCCTGTTCACCGGCGGCCTGGGCGCGCATTACGGTGCCGAGCGGCTGGGCTGCACCGTGATCCCGATCTCGGGCGGCCAGACCGAACGGCAGGTGCAACTGATCTGCGACTTCAAGCCGCACATCATCATGGCCACGCCGAGCTACATGCAGGTGATCATCGAGGAGCTCGCGCGCCAGGGGATCGATGCGCGCGACACCTCGCTGAAGGTCGGCATCCTGGGCGCCGAGCCCTGGACCGAAGCGATGCGCCGCGACATCGAGGCCAAGGCCGGCATCGACGCGCTCGACATCTACGGGCTGAGCGAAGTGATGGGCCCGGGCGTGGCCAGCGAGTGCATCGAGAGCAAGGACGGCCCGGTGATCTGGGAAGACCACTTCTACCCCGAGATCATCGACCCCGACAC
>JAGWTP010000160.1 GCA_028868895.1 Burkholderiales bacterium | reverse complement strand
CGGGCGATGTGGAGGCCGCATTTAACTTGGGCAATATTCTTGCAACTGGCAGAGACGACTACCCCAAAGACATTCCGCGCGCGCTGCATTGGTATCAGCGCGCAGCGGAGGTCGGCTATGCATCGGCCCAATACAACCTTGGGAGTCTGTATGTGCAAGGCTTGGATGTTGAGAAAAACACGGAGCGCGCGGCTATGTGGTTCTCAAAGGCGGCGGCACAGAACCATGCGAAGGCCCAGATGGACTTCGGGACAATGCTACTTCAGGGGTTCGGCGTTGAGCGACAGTTCGCTCGTGGCTTGAAGTTATTGCGGATGGCCTCTGCGCAGCCGCAGACCGCTTCTGAAGCAACCCGAAGAGCCGCAGTTGCCTGCGCCGAAACCCGTGAGGCCGTCGAGGTAAAGCTATGCACGGAAACGTGAGCAACGTCTAATCGGGTAGCCAGGAGTCTCTATCTAGCCCCCGGCCCCCACACCACCCACTGTGCGGGTCCGCAGTGGGCAGTTCAACAAGTCGGCGCGCTCGACAAAGCAGTCGGTTCCTTCAAGTGGTGGAACCCTGGGCCTTGCACTACAGGTCTTTCACGCTGACCAAGCCTTGCGCTTTCAACCGCGGGTTGGAAAGCCGTATCGCGTGCAGCCGCCCAGGCCGACGTACATCACCGCTGGTCGCTCGCGCGCCCCCGGCCGTTGCCCTCAACGCCATTGCAGCAACTGCGCCACCACGCCCACCGCGACCAGCTCCGGCGCCTTGGACGCAATGCCTTCCACGCCGATCGGGCAGGTCATGCGCGCGATCGCTGCGGGGTCGAGGCCGCGTTGCTCGAAGCGGTGGATGAACCGCTGGCGCTTGGTCTTCGAGCCGATCAGGCCGAGGTAGGCGAAGTCGCCGCGCTGCAGGATCGCCTCGGTGATGCGCAGGTCGAGGTCGTGGCGGTGCGTCAGCACCAGGTAGTGCGCGCCGGGCGGGGCGCTTTGCACCTCGGCCTCGACCGCATCGACGCAGACGCGGCGGATGTGTTCGGGCCACGCGCTGCCCAGCGTGGTGGCGGCCGGGAACTCGTCTTCACGCTCGTCGATCCAGTCGACCCGGACATCGAGCGTGGCCAGCAGCGTGGCGATCGCGCGGCCGACATGGCCGGCGCCGTAGAGCTGCAGATGCAGCAGCGGCGCGGCCGGCGGCCAGCGCGCCAGCGCGTGCGCGTCGAGCGCCTGGTAGCCGAGCGTGACCGCGCCGCCGCAGCACTGGCCGAGCGCCGGGCCGAGCGGGTAGTGCTCGGTGTGCGGCGCCAGCTCGCCGGTGCGCAGCATGTCGCGCGCGCGCTCGATCGCCTTCAGTTCGAGGTGCCCGCCGCCGACGGTGCCGACGACCTGCGCGGCCGAGACCAGCATCCGCGTGCCGGCCTCGCGCGGCGCCGAGCCGAGCGCCTGCGTGACCTCGACGACGACGGCACTGCGGCCTGCGACGAACCAGCGTGCCGCGGCCTCGCGGGTGTGGCGGTTCATCGCGCAGTCATCCCGGTGGCACCGCGGTGCTTGCGGTCAATTGCGACGATGGCTGCGTCACGGCCCTCAGCTCAACCGCCCTGAACCGCCATCACCGCGCGCAGGATCGCCTCGCTCGTGGCCGGTGCGCAAAGCGGCGGGTCGACGCGGTGATCGCCCGCCGCCGACACGGCGTCGCGGATCGCGAAGAACACCGAGAACGGCAGCAGCAGCGGCGGCTCGCCGACCGCCTTGCTGCGGTGGATGCTGTCCTGCACGTTCTGCGCTTCGTAGAGCCCGACGTTGAACACCGGCGGGCAGTCGTTGGCGGTCGGGATCTTGTAGGTGCTCGGCGCGTGCGTGGTCAGCTTGCCGGCGTTCTTGCTGCCATCGGCCGGGTGCCAGACCAGTTCTTCGGTCGTCAGCCAGCCCATGCCCTGGATGAACGCGCCCTCGATCTGGCCAATGTCGATCGCCGGGTTCAGCGACTGGCCGGCGTCGTGCAGGATGTCGGCGCGCAGCAGCTTGAACTCGCCGGTGAGCGTGTCCACCACCACCTCGCTGACCGCCGCGCCGTAGGCGAAGTAGTAGAACGGGTGGCCGAACATCTTCTCCCTGTCCCAGCTCAGGCCCGGCGTGGCGTAGTGGCCGTCGGACCAGAGTTGCACCCGGTCGAGATAGCCCTGCGCGACGACCGCGCTGAACGGCAGCGACCGGCCGTTGACCTCGACGCGGTCGTTGGCGAATCGCACCGCCGACGCCTCGCCGCCGTGGTGCTGCGCGATGCACGCGGCCAGCCGCTCGCGGATCTGGCGCGCCGCATCCTGCGCCGCCTTGCCGTTCAGGTCGGCGCCCGTCGACGCCGCGGTGGCCGAGGTGTTGGCCACTTTCTGCGTGTCGGTGGCGGTGACGCGCACGCGCTCGAAGCTCACGCCGAGCTCGTGCGCGACCACCTGCGCGACCTTGGTGTGCAGGCCCTGGCCCATCTCGGTGCCGCCGTGGTTCACGAGGATCGAGCCGTCGCTGTACACGTGCACCAGCGCGCCGGCCTGGTTGTAGTGCTTCACGTTGAACGAGATGCCGAACTTCAGCGGCGCCAGCGCGATGCCGCGCTTGAGCACCGGGCTGGCGGCGTTGAACCGCGCGATCGCGGCGCGCCGCACGTGGTAGTCGCTGCTGGTCTCGAGCTCGGTGGTCAGTGCGTGCAGGATGTTGTCGTCGATGACCTGGCCGTAGGGTGTGGTGATGCCGTTGCCGGTGTCGGGACCCGCTTCGTTCGCGGTCGGGCCGTAGTAGTTGATGCGGCGCACCTCCAGCGGGTCGCGGCCGAGGCGGCGCGCGATCGTGTCGAGGATGTACTCGATCGCGATCGCGCCCTGCGGCCCGCCGAAGCCGCGAAACGCCGTGTTGCTCTGCGTGTTGGTCTTGCCCGAGTAGCCATGCATCGCCACCTCGGGCAGCCAGTAGGCGTTGTCGAAGTGGCACAGCGCCCGCGTCATCACCGGGCCCGACAGGTCGGCCGAATGGCCGGCGCGCGAGACCATCGCGATCTCGACGCCGAGCACGCGGCCGGCGTCGTCGTAGCCGGCGTCGTACTCGTACCAGAAGCAGTGGCGCCGGCCGGTGATCAGGAAGTCGTCGTCGCGGTCCAGGCGCAGCTTGACCGGGCGCTGCAGCCTGGCCGCCGCCACTGCCGCGACACACGCGAACAGCGCCGACTGCGACTCCTTGCCGCCGAACCCGCCGCCCATGCGCCGGCACTCCACGTGCACGTGGTGGGCGTGGCGGCCGAGCGCGTGCGCGACCAGGTGCTGCATCTCGCTCGGGTGCTGGGTCGAGCAGTGCACGTGCATGCCGCCGTCCTCGGTGGGGCAGGCGTAGCTGATCTGCCCTTCGAGGTAGAACTGCTCCTGCCCGCCGACCTGCAGCGTGCCTTCGAGATGGTGCGGCGCGTTCGTGATCGCGGCGCGCACGTCCGATACGCCGCCGCCCGCGCGCGCGCTGCGCACCAGGTGCATCGGCGGCAGCACGTACTGCCCCGCGGCGTGCGCCTCCTGCGGCGTCAGCACCGGCGTCTCGGCGGTGATCGTCAGCGCCTGCGCGGCCTTCGCGGCGGCGCGGCGCGCGGCGTCGCGGGTCTGCGCGATCACCGCGAACACCGGCTGGCCGAGGTAGCGGATCTCGCCCCACGACGCGCCGTCGGCGTGTTCGACGATCGGACACAGGATAGGGTCGTCGTGCACGATCGAGCCGCAGTCGTTGACGCCGGGGATGTCTTGCGCGCTCAGCACCGCCACCACGCCGGGCAGCGCGCGGATCGTGTCGAGCGCCATCGCGGTGAGCCGGCCGCGCGCCACCGGCGACAGGCCGAGCGCGCAATGCAAGGTGCCGGCGAGTTCGGGGATGTCGTCGATGTAGGTCGCCTCGCCGGCCACGTGCAGGTGCGCCGATTCGTGCGCGCGGCTGATGCCCACGCGCGCACCGGCGCTCAGGCGCGCCGCCTCGGCGGCGGTGTCGATGCGTGCGGTGTGGTTCTGCTGGTGGTCGGCCCAGGCCGCACCGGGTTGCAGCAGCGGGGCGTCGATCGGCTTGTTCATCGCGGGGTCCTCACGGGGTTCGTCGCCGCGCCGGATGCCTCGGTGACGTGCGGCATGACGCTGAACACGCTGGTGGCGCTGCCCGGCAGCGGGTGCTCGGCGCGGGTCTCGAGCCAGAAGCGCTGCAGCAGGTTGCGCGCCACCTGCAGCCGGTAGGCGGCGCTGGCGCGCATGTCGGTCAGCGGCTGGAAGTCTTGCGCCAGCGCCGCCTTCGCGCGCTCGACGCCGGCCGGGTCCCACGGCCGGCCGACCAGTTCGGCTTCGGCCCGCGCCGCGCGCGCCACCGTGGCGGCCATGCCGCCGAACGCCAGGCGCACGCTCTTGACCGTGGCGCCGTCGAGCTCGATCGCGAGGCCGGCGCAGACGGCGGAGATGTCGCAGTCGAAGCGCTTGCTGATCTTGTAGGCGCGCACCTGGCGCGCGGCCGCCGCCAGCGGCACCGCGAGGCCCTGCACGAACTCGCCGGGCTCGAGCGCGTTCGACATGTAGCCGAGGTAGAACGCGGCCAGCGGCAGGCGCCGCACGCGCGTGCCGCGGCGCAGCTCGAGCTGCGCGTCGAGCGCCATCAGCACCGGCGCGCTGTCGCCGATCGGCGAGCCGTTGGCGACGTTGCCGCCCATCGTGCCGGCGTTGCGGATCGGCTTCGAGCCGAAGCGCAGCCACACGTCGGTGAGGGCGGGCAGGCGCTGCGCGAGCGCGGCCCAGGCGGCTTCGAGCGAGACGCCGGCGCCGATGCGCAGTTCGCCGTCCTGCTCGGCCACGTGCTTCAACTCGTCGACCGCGCCGAGGTGGATGATCTCGCCGAGCGCGCGGAACTGCTTGTTGACCCACAGGCCGACATCGGTCGAGCCGGCGAGCAGCAGCGCCCGCGGCAACTGTTCGCGCAGCGTGGCGAGTTCGGCCAGCGTGGTCGGCGCGTGGTAGGGGTCGGCACTGTTGCCGCCGGCGCGGTAGTGCAGCGGGCCCGCGGCCTTCAGCCGCGTCAGCGCGGCGATCACCGGCGCGGTGTCGAGTTTGAGCACCGGCAGCTCGAACATGCGCTGGCCGGCATCGAGGATCGGCCGGTAGCCGGTGCAGCGGCACAGGTTGCCCGAGAGCTCGTCGGCGATCTGCTGGCGGCTCGGCCGTGCGGCGCCGGCCGGGTGGTGCTCGTAGAGCGACCACAGCGACATCACGAAGCCCGGTGTGCAAAAGCCGCACTGCGAGCCGTGGCACTCGACCATCGCACGCTGCACAGGGTGCAGCCCGCCATCGCCCACGGGGTGCAGCTCATCCGCGCCCACAGGGTGCAGCCCGCCGGCGCCCATTCCCTTCAGGTCTTCGACGCTGAACAGCGCCTTGCCGTCCAGCGTCGGCAGGAACTGGATACAGGCGTTGACGGTCTTCAGGCTCAGGCCGCGCACCGCGGCGGCGTCGCCGGGCGCCGCGAGCTCGCCGATCACTGCGGTGCAGGCGCCGCAATCGCCTTCGTTGCAGCCTTCCTTGGTGCCGGTGCAGTGCGCGTCCTCGCGCAGCCAGTCGAGCACGCTGCGGGTCGGCGCCGCGTCGTTCACTTCACGGACCGCGCCGCGGTGAAAGAAGCGGATCGGGCGGGGGCTCGGGTGGTCGGGCATGGCGGTGCGTCGCGGCAGTCGGCAGATACCCGGAACTTAGCGGTTTCCGGGCTTGCAGGGATACAGTCCGGGGCATATCACCTATCAATACAGGCGTATGGCGCAGCGGCTGGATTTCGACAAGATCGAGCTCTACCTCATCCGGGTGCTGAAGACCTTGATCACCGAACGCAGTGTCTCCCGGGCCGCGATGCGCCTGCA
>JAGWTP010000159.1 GCA_028868895.1 Burkholderiales bacterium | reverse complement strand
GCGGTGGTGGCGTGCACCGTGGTCATCAGGCCGCGCTTGATGCCCCACTTGTCGTGCAGCACCTTGGCCACCGGTGCCAGGCAATTGGTCGTGCACGAGGCGTTCGAGATGATCGCCTGGCCGGCGTAGGTCTTGTCGTTGACCCCGAAGACGAACATCGGCGTGTCGTCCTTGCTCGGTGCCGACATGATGACCTTGCGCGCGCCGGCATCGAGGTGCTTCTGGCCGGTCTCCTTGGTGAGGAACAGGCCGGTGGCCTCGACGACGATGTCGGCGCCGACCTCGCCCCACTTCAGGTTGGCGGGGTCGCGCTCCTGGGTCAGGCGGATCTTCTTGCCGTTGACGACGAGGGTGTTGTCGTCGACCGCGATCTGCCCCTTGAAGCGGCCGTGCACCGAGTCGTACTGCAGCATGTAGGCCAGGTAGTCGGGCTCGAGCAGGTCGTTGATGGCGACGATCTCGATTTCGTTGAAGTTCTGGACGGCGGCACGGAACACCATGCGCCCGATGCGGCCGAAGCCGTTGATGCCGATCTTGATGGTCATAGCAGTTGCTCCTGGGGGTCGAAAAACACTCAACGCTTCAGCACGGCCCGCACCGTGGCCACGACGTTGTCCGCGGTAAAGCCGAAGTGCTTGAACAGCACCGGCGCCGGCGCCGATTCGCCGTAGGTGTCGATACCGACGACGGCGGCGCAGCCGTATTTCCACCAGCCGTCGGTCGCGCCCATCTCGACCGCGATGCGCGGCAGGTTGCGGGGCAGCACGCTGGTCTGGTAGGCCGCGCTCTGGCGGTCGAACACGCTGGTCGAGGGCATCGAGACCACGCGCACCGCGATGCCGCTCTTCGCAAGGTCTTGCTGCGCGTGCAGCGCGAGCTGCACCTCGGAGCCGGTGGCGATGATGACCGCCTGCGCGCGCTTGCTCAGCCCGACCTCGCTCGGCTCGGCGAGCACGTAGGCCCCCTTGGAAATCTCGTCGAGCGAGCGCTTCGGCGCGTAGGGCAGGTTCTGGCGCGACAGCAGCAGCGCGCTCGGCCGCGCCCGGCTCTCGATCGCACAGGCCCACGCGACCACGGTCTCGGCGGTATCGCACGGGCGCCAGACGTCCAGGCCCGGGATCAGCCGCAGCGACGCCGCGTGCTCGATGCTCTGGTGCGTGGGGCCGTCTTCGCCCAGGCCGATGCTGTCGTGCGTGAAGACGTGGACCACGCGCAGCTTCATCAGCGCGGCCATGCGGATCGCGTTGCGGCTGTAGTCGCTGAAGGTCAGGAAGGTGCCGCCGTAGGGGATCAGCCCGCCGTGCAGCGCGATGCCGTTCATGATCGCGGCCATGCCGAACTCGCGCACGCCGTAGTTGATGTGGCGACCGCCGTTGCTGCTGCCGTCGGCCTCCAGGCGAAACGGCGCGGTGCTGGTGGTGTTGGTCAGGTTCGAGCCGGTCAGGTCGGCGCTGCCGCCGAGCAGTTCGGGCAGCGCCTTCGTGAACGCTTCGAGCGCGAGCTGGCCGGCCTTGCGGCTGGCGACGGTTTCGGCCTTGACGTGCGCGGCCACCGCGGCATCGACCGCGGTCTGCGCCCAATCCTTCGGCAATTCGTGGTCGGTGCGGCGCGCGAATTCGACCGCAAGTCCGGGGTAGGCCTTGGCGTACGCGGCGAACGCATCGACCCAGGCGGTCTCGTCGGCCAGGCCCCGGGTGCGGGCGTCCCACAGTGCATAGGCGGCCTCGGGGATCACGAACGGCTCGCTGGTCCAGCCCAGGCGCTCGCGGGTGAGCTTGACCTCCTCGGCACCGAGCGCCTCGCCGTGCGCCTTGGCGGTGCCGGCGCGGTTCGGCGAGCCCAGGCCGATGGTGGTCTTGCAGACGATCATCGTCGGCCGTTCCGACTCGCCGAGCGCCTGCGTGATCGCCGCGTCCACCGCATCGGCGTCGTTGCCGTCGATCGGGCCGATCACGTTCCAGCCGTAGGCGCGAAAGCGCTCGGGCGTGTCGTCGATGAACCAGGGCGCCACCTTGCCGTCGATCGAGATGCCGTTGTCGTCGTACAGCGCGACCAGCTTGTTCAGCTTCCAGGCACCGGCCAGCGCGCTGGCCTCGTGGCTGATGCCCTCCATCAGGCAGCCGTCGCCGAGGAACACATAGGTGTGGTGGTCGACGATCGCGTGGCCCTCGCGATTGAACTCCTTGGCGAGCAGCTTCTCGGCCAGCGCCATGCCCACCGCGTTGGCCAGGCCCTGGCCGAGCGGGCCGGTGGTGGTCTCGACGCCCGGCGTCAGGCCGTGCTCGGGGTGGCCCGGCGTCTTGCTGCCGAACTGGCGGAAGTTGCGCAGCTCGCTGAGCGCCAGGTCGTAGCCGGTGAGGTGCAGCAGCGCGTACAGCAGCATCGACGCGTGGCCGTTCGAGAGGACGAACCGGTCGCGGTTGACCCATTGCGGGTGGCCCGGGTTGTGGCGCAGGTGCCGGCCCCACAGCGCGACCGCCATCTCGGCCATGCCCATCGGCGCGCCGGGGTGGCCCGAATTGGCCTGCTGCACCGCGTCCATCGCGAGCGCCCGGATCGAGTTGGCCATCAGCGTCACGTTCGAGGGGGTGGGGGTCATGGCCTGAGGGGTCCGGTTGCGGTGGGCGGGAAGCGGGCCATTTTAGGGGCGGCAAGGCCGCCGATAATTCGCGCGATGCATGGATCGCACCCGACCGACGGTCTGCGCGATGGCCGCGCGCTGACGCCACTGCCGAAGCCCCCGAAGGCGATGATCCTGGCCGCGGGCCGCGGTGAGCGCATGCGCCCGCTGACCGACCGCACCCCCAAGCCGCTGCTGGCGGTGCATGGCAAGCCGCTGATCGAATGGCACATCGAGGCGCTGGCGCGCGACGGGGTGCGCGAGATCGTCGTCAACACCGCCTGGCTCGAAGAGCAGATCGTCGCCGCGCTCGGCGACGGCTCGCGCTGGGGGGTGTCGATCCGCTACTCGATGGAGGGCCGCGACCACGGCGGCGCACTCGAGACCGCCGGCGGCATCGCCAAGGCGCTGCACTGGTTGACGCAGGCCGCCGACGACGTGTTCTGGCTCGTCTCGGCCGACATCCACGCGCCCGCGTTCCGCTTCGATGGCGCCGCCGCGCAGCGCTTCGCCCGCAGCGACGCGCAGGCCCACCTGTGGCTGGTGCCGAACCCGCCGTTCCATCCGGCCGGCGATTTCGGCCTCGACGCTCTGGGTCACGGCCTGGCCGACGGGCCCGGCCCGGACGGCCGGACCTGGACCTACGCGAACCTGGCGCTGTGCCGCGCCTCGCTGTGCGCCCACATCGAGCCGGGCCGCAAGATGGCGCTCGGGCCGCTGCTGTTCGACGGCATGCGCCGGCGCCGCATCAGCGCCGAGGTGTACCGCGGCGAGTGGGCCAACGTGGGCACGCCGGAACAGCTGCAGGCGCTGAATCGCGCACTATGATGGTTGAACGCAGGTGCGTGCCGCCCGGCGCGCACCGCGGCCATCAACGGAGGACCCTCATGAATGCGAATGCCACGACCGGCCTGTCCAACGAGACCGAATCCGACGTCAATCGTGCGATCCGCGGCGCCGAAGACATGCTGGCGCAAGCCGCCAACGCCACCGGCGAAAAAGCCGCCGAACTGCGCGGCCGGGCGATCGAACAACTGAAGGCGCTGCGCCAGCGCCTGGCCGATGCCCAGGCACTGGCGCTGAAGCAGGGCAAGGCGGCAGCCGACGCGACCGACGACTACGTGCACGAGCACCCGTGGCGTTCGATCCTCGCCGCGGCGAGTGCCGGCGTCGTGATCGGGCTGCTGATCGGGCGGCGCTGATCGGGCCGGGATGAAGAACCGGCGCCGACTTTGTTCGCGGCTGCCCTTGGGGCGGCCCGACGGGTGGCCTGAATGAGCCGCGACGACCCCGGCCTGCTGGACGCGCTGACGCGGCTGAGTGCCAGCGTGGTCGGCACGCTGCGCAGCCGGCTCGAGCTGGCCAGCCTCGAACTCGGCGACGCCGGCCGCCGGCTGGTGATCACGATCGTCGCTTGCGTCGCCGCGGTGCTGCTGCTCGGTGGCGCGGTCGCGGTGCTGACGGCGTGGGTCGCGGTCGCCCTGTGGGGCACGCTCGGCGCCGCGGTGCTGGGCTGGATCGCGCTGGCCTATGCGCTGGCCGGGGCGGCGCTGCTGCTCTGGCTGCGCGCGCACTGGCGACGCGCCCCGCCGCTGCTGGCCGACACGCTGACCGAGTTGCGCCAGGACGCCGCGCTCGCCCGTGGCACCCCGGCAGCGCGCGAGCCTTCCGAGCGGCCCTGATCGGCGCTCAAACCAGGTCGAATACGCGATGAACCCGATCGATCGCCACGCCCGCAAGCAGGTGCTGCTCACACGCATCGCGTTCGAGCGCGTCGAGTTGCAGCGCGACCTGGAACAGCTGCGTCAGGCCGCCCGCGTGCCGCAACTGCTGCGCGGCCTGGTGGGCGCCAGCCTGGGCCGGTCGTTGTTCGGCGCCGGCGGCGCAGCGACGGGCGGCTCGGCGGCGAAGGGCTGGCTCGGCCTGGCACTGTCGCTGCTGCGCCGCTACCGGGTGGCCGCGGTGCTGCTCGGTGCGGTGACGCCGCTGCTGCGCGGTCGCGGCGGCTGGCGCCGCCTGGTGCGGCTGGGGGCGCTCGGCGCCGCCGCCTGGTTCGGCTGGCGCGCGACGCGCAACCGCGACCGCACTGGCTGACCGGCGGCGAGCGCGCAGACCGCCGCGCTAGCCGCGCGCCACCGCGCCAGCGGCGTGCTCGCGCTACTGCGCCAGCGGCGTGCTGATGGCGTCGATCTTCGCCATCACCTCGGGCGTCAACTTGCCGATCACGTCGACCGCGCCGAGGTTGCTCTGCAGCTGCGACAGCTTGGAGGCGCCGGTGATCACGCTGCTCACGCGCGGGTTCTTCGCGGCCCACGCGATCGCCAGTTGCGCGACCTGGCAGCCGAGTTCGGCGGCGATGCCTTCGAGCTGAGCCACGGCCTGGTTCCTGGCCGCATCGCTCAGGCCCTTGGCCAGGAAGCCCATGCTTTGCATCGCGCCGCGGCTGCCGCTGGGGATGCCGTCCTTGTACTTGCCGGTGAGCAACCCGCTGGCCAGCGGGCTCCAGGTTGTCAGGCCCAGACCGATGTCTTCGTAGAGACGGGCGTACTCCTGCTCGACGCGCTTGCGGTGGAACAGGTGGTACTGCGGCTGCTCCATCACCGGCTTGTGCAGGTGGTGGCGGTCGGCGATCTCCCAGGCGGCGCGGATGTCATCGGCGCTCCATTCGCTGGTGCCCCAGTACAGCGCCTTGCCCTGCGTGATCATGTCGCTCATCGCCTGCACCGTCTCCTCGATCGGCGTGGCCGGGTCGGAGCGGTGGCAATAGACGAGGTCGATGAAGTCCAGCCCCATGCGCGCCAGCGAGCCGTCGATCGCCTGCGACAGGTACTTGCGGTTCAACGTGTTGCGGCGGTTCACCGGCCTGGCCGCGCCGTCGTCCAGCCCCCAGAAGAACTTGGTCGAGACGACGTAGTTCAGCCGCGGCCACTTCAGCGCCTTGAAGGCCTGGCCCATCACGACCTCGCTCTGGCCGCCGGCGTAGGCCTCGGCGTTGTCGAAGAAGTTGACGCCGGCGTCCATCGCCGCGGCGAGCATCTCGGTCGCGGCGTTCGCGTCGACCTGGTTGTGGTACGTGACCCAGGAGCCGAGCGAGAGCTCGCTCACCTGAAGGCCGCTGCGGCCCAGTCGTCGGTATTGCATGGTGACCTTCCTGTGCGTTGAACGAGTCGGCGAGATTAGCCCAAGACGCGCCCGGCTGCCGCCGCGGCGGCGCGCGCGACTACAGTTGCCGCATGGGTCCCTGCACGCACGTCCGAAGGCCACACCAGGCCGTTGCGCCGACCGGCCCCGGGGCGCACTCGCGCCATCGAGGCGCTGCGGCGTGAGCACCGATGACGCCTGACGCCGAAAGCCGGTTCGACCTCGCCCCCGACGT
>JAGWTP010000158.1 GCA_028868895.1 Burkholderiales bacterium | reverse complement strand
GACACGATCAAGCGCATCGGCTACGACAACACCGAGTACGGCATCGACTACAAGGGCTGCGCGGTGCTGGTCGCCTACGACAAGCAGAGCAACGACATCGCGCAGGGCGTGGACCACGCGAGCGACGACCACCTGAATACCGGCGCCGGTGACCAGGGCCTGATGTTCGGCTACGCCTGCGACGAAACGCCCGAGCTGATGCCCGCGCCGATCTACTACGCGCACCGCCTGGTCGAGCGCCAGGCGCAACTGCGCAAGGACGGCCGCATGCCGTTCCTGCGGCCCGACGCGAAGAGCCAGGTGACGATGCGCTACGTGGACGGCAAGCCGCACTCGATCGACACCGTGGTGCTGTCCACCCAGCACAGCCCCGACCAGAGCGAAACGCCGAAGAAGATGAAGGCCTCGTTCACCGAGGCGATCATCGAGGAGCTGATCAAGCCGGTGCTGCCCAAGGAGTGGCTGAAGAACACGCGCTACCTGATCAACCCGACCGGGCGGTTCGTCATCGGCGGCCCGCAGGGCGACTGCGGGCTCACGGGGCGCAAGATCATCGTCGACACCTACGGCGGCGCCTGCCCGCACGGCGGCGGCGCGTTCTCGGGCAAGGACCCGAGCAAGGTCGACCGCTCGGCCGCCTATGCGGCGCGCTACGTGGCCAAGAACATCGTCGCCGCCGGCATCGCCAGGCAGTGCCAGATCCAGGTCGCGTATGCGATCGGCGTGGCCAAGCCGATGAACGTGACGGTCTACACCGAAGGCACCGGCGTGATCCCGGACGAGCGCATCGCCGCCATCATCGGCGAGGTGTTCGACCTGCGCCCCAAGGGCATCATCCAGATGCTCGACCTGCTGCGCCCGATCTACGAAAAGACCGCCGCCTACGGCCACTTCGGGCGTGAAGAGCCCGAGTTCACTTGGGAGAAGACGGACAAGGTCGCGGTACTGCGCGACCTCGCCGGGCGGTAAGCACGGCGGGCGCGCAGCGCCCGTTTGGATTTGCGGCGCAGGCTGACTTCGCGCAGCGAAGTCAAGGGCCAACGGCCCGGCCGCAGCCACAAGGTGAACTTGTTGCTCGCCGCGGCCGGGCGGTAAGCACGACGGGCGCAAAGCGCCCGTCTGGACGCGCTACCGGTTGCTCACGACCCCGTCTTGCAGACCGAGCGCGCCCGCGCCGACGAGTTCGTGCACGAACTGCCCGGCCCACGCGGCGGGCGCAGGGCTGTGGCGCAGCCCATGCCGCGTCCACAGCGCCGCCAGCATCGGCGTGGCCGCCGCCCAGCGCAGCAAGGCGTCGAGCGGCTCGTGTTGCACTTCCATCAGGTGGTACTTGATCAACACCTTGGCCGCGTGCCGCGCGTGGCGCGCCGGGTCGGCCTGAAAGCCGGCCAGCCGCGACCTCGCACTGGCCAGCGCCGCGGGCACGTCGGTGAACGGCGCGCCGTGCCCGGGAATCACCACCTGGACCGGCAGGCGTTCGATCGCATCGAGCACGGCACCCACATCGTCGAAGCCGGGCTCGCCGGCGATCTCCGGGAAGACGACGCCGAAGCCGCGCTCCCACAGCGCATCGGCAGAGATCAGCACGCCGTGGCCGGCATCGAACAGCATCACCGAATCGGGGTCGTGCCCGGGTGCGGCCAGCACGTCCCAGCGCCGGCCACCGGCGTTGAAGTGATCGCCGGGTGAGATCGTTGCCGACACCTCGAATCGCTCGCAGCGCTGGCCGGTGGCCTCGTAAGTCAGGCGCGCGGCATCCCATGCGCGCACCGCATCGGCCGAACCCGGCGGCACGATCACCGGCACGCCGAACACCCTTTGCAGCGTGGCGTTGCCGCCGCAGTGGTCGGAATGCAGGTGGGTGTTGACGACCCGGTCGAGCCGGCCTCCCCGCAACGCATGGTTCAGCAGCGCAACGGTCTGCTCGGCGTGGTTCACGTGGCTCGAGTCGACCAGCACCGCGCCGGCCTCGCCGTCGACGGCGTGGATCAGGATGTTGTTCGACGACAGCCAGCCGCGTTCGAGCACGGTGAGGCCGTCGAGCGGGTGGTGTGCTGCTGGCATGGGCAGGATTCTCGCCGCGGCAGCGAACGCACGTGCGCCGGTGCAGTGCAGCGTCGTCGGCCGTCCTGCCGGGCGACCTTGTGACCGGTGTTTCAGCGTTCACAGACGGCGCGGCAGGTGTGGGTTGCGAGTTCGGTCGCCGCAGAACCTGGGCATCATCCGGCCATGCCGATCACGCTCGATGACCTGCGCCGCTACGCCGTCGCCCGCACCCTGTTCGCACCCACCACGCTGGGCCGCGCGATCGCCAGGCTCGGCTTCGTGCAGGCCGACCCGATCCGCGCCCCGGCGCGCGCGCAGGACCTGACGTTGCGCCATCGGGTCAAGAACTACCGCGCCGGCGACCTCGAGCGGCGCTATGCGCGGCTGGGCGTCGAGGAAGACTTCTTCGTCAACTACGGCTTCCTGCCGCGCGCGCACCACGCGCTGATGCACCCGCGCACGCCGCGCACCGTATGGAGCCCGGCGCGCTGGAAGCAGGCGCACGCGGTGCTGGCGTTCGTGGCCGAGCGCGGCGAGGCGCATCCGCGCGAGGTCGACGCGCACTTCGCGCACGGCAAGGTCACCAACTGGTTCGGCGGCTCGACCAACGCGAGCACCCAGTTGCTCGACGCCATGCACTACCGCGGCCTGCTGCGGATCGCCCGGCGCGACGGCGGCACGCGGGTCTACGCGGCACGGACGCCCGATGCCGACGCCGTCGCGCCCGACGCCGCCACCGCGAGCGCGCGGATGGACGCGCTGGTCGACCTGGTGGTGCGCAAGTACGCCCCGCTGCCGGGCCCGAGCCTGGCGCAACTCGTGAGCCACCTGCGCGGCGGCGCGCCGCAGTGGGCGCATCTGCGCCGCGACGCGCTAGCGCGGGCCCGGCAACGCCTGGCGCATGCCATGGTGGACGGGGTGCCGTGGTACTGGCCGGTCGGCGAGAACCCGGCGTCCAAGCGGCATGCGGCGTCCGATGCGGTGCGCCTGCTGACGCCGTTCGACCCGGTGGTGTGGGACCGGCGCCGTTTCGAACTCTTCTGGGGCTGGGCCTACCGCTTCGAGGCCTACACGCCGGCGCCCCAACGCAAGCTCGGCTACTACGCGTTGCCGCTGCTGTGGCGCGAGCGCGTGATCGGTTGGGGCAATCTGGCGGTGGCCGAGGGCACGCTCGTCAGCAGCTTCGGCTACGTCGGCGGCAGCGCGCCGCGCGACCGCGCGTTTCGCGCCGGGCTGGCCGACGAGCTGGACCGGCTGCGCGTGTTTCTCGGTCTGCCGAACTGACCCCTGGCGCGCGACGCTGTTCGCGCGTGCTCTGCTCGTGCTCGACGCACGCGATGCGCGCTCAGCGCGGGTCGCTCGCGCTCCCGGCCTTCTGCCCTGAGGCGATCAGCGCCGCCAGCGCCAGCACGCCGGCCGCGCAGGCCAGGCCGCCGCGCAGCCCGCCGGCGCCGTCGGCGATCCAGCCGACCAGCGTCGGCCCGACGATCTGGCCGGCCGCGAACACGATCGTGAAGGCGCCGATGCCGGCCGGCCAGGCGGCGGGCGGCAGGTTGTGGCGCACCAGCGCGGTGGTCGAGGCCACCACCGACAGGAACACGCCGCCGAACAGCAGCCCCGACGCGAACACCACCAGCGGATGCGCGCCGAGCACCGGCAGCAGCGTGGCCAGCGCCAGCAGCGCATTGAGCAGGCGCAGCGCGCCGCCGCCGCGCTGGCGCTGCAGCAGCCCGGCCCAGACCCAGGACGAGCCGATCACCGCGATGCCGAGCACGCCGAAGAACACGCTGATCGACGCGCTGCTCAGGCGCTGTTCGCGCAGCAGCGTGACCACGAACGTCATGTAGCCGATGTAGCCCAGGCCGAACAGGAAGTACGACGCCAGTCCCCAGCCGAATGGCCGCCACGCGAACCGGGTGTGCGCGGCGGCGCTCACACCGGCCGGGTCGAGCCCGCGGGTGGCGCGCGCGGTGATCGCGGTGGCCACCAGCGCGGTGGCGCCCAGCGCGAGCCAGGCCCATTGCCAGGCGTGTGCACCGCTCAGCGCGCTGAGCGGCGGCACCAGCAGCGCCGAGATCACGATGCCCACACCGGTGCCGCCGTAGTAGACGCCGAGCACGAGGCCGGCCGAGGGCCCGGCGCCCGACGCGGCCGGCCGTTCGAGCGTGCGGCTGCTCAGCCGCGCCGCGAGCACGCCGCCCGAGACGAACATCGCCGCGCTGGCCACGCCGGTCAGGCCGCGCAACAGGTACAGCGCGGCGTCGGCGGTCACCAGCCCGTGCGCGAGCAGCAGCGCGCCCGAGGCCGCGCCGCCGGCCAGCAATACGCGCCGCGCGCCGTAGCGGCGCAGCCAGCCCGGCGCGAGCAGCGCACCGACCAGGTAGCCGGCGGCGTTGACCGTGTTCATCGCCCCGGCGGTGAGGTAGCTCCAGCCGAGGTCGGCGCGCATCGGCGGCAGCAGCAGCGCGTACGAGAAGCGCGCCAGGCCGAGCGAGACCGCGGCGGCCAGCGCGAGCGCAGCGGCCACCGCGAGCGTCGGCAGTTCGTTGCGGGGGTGTTCGGTCGGCGAGGTCATGTCGGCGCTGCCCGGGGTGGCGCCGGGTTCATGCGCGCGGCGTCCGTGCGCGCATGCAGCAGGCGCGCCGCCACCTCGGCAAAGCCGGCGCCGCGCGGGCGCTGCGTCAGGTAGGCGGGCCAGACGGTCAGTGCGTCGGCGCACGCGAGCAGGTTGGCCACGCCGACGCTGAGCGGGAAGTGGCCGAACATCAGCTCGTCGTTGGTCGAGTCGCCCACGTACACCCAGTGCGCGCGCTCGGCGTCGAGGCTGCGCCCGAGCCGGCGGCGCACGATCCACCGCGCGCCGCTGAGCTTGGTGTGCGCGCCGAACCAGCCATTGATGTGGATCGAGCTGACGGTGGCGTTCATGCCCACGGCGCGCATCACGGCGAGCACGGCGGCGATCTGCGGCGGCGCCAGGTGGGCGAACTCGGCATGGTCGATCGCGATGTCGGTCGCGCGCCCGGCGCTGTCTTGCGCCAACGTGCTGCCCGGCACCGAACGCAGCACCTGCTGCGCCACCTCGTGCAGCCGCCGGGCGTTGCGCGTGCGGGTGGCTTCGTCCTGCGCGTACTCGATCGCGAGCGTGTCGTCAGGTTGGCGCCAAAGCGCCACCGCGCCGTTCTCGGCGACGATCGCGTCGATCGGCCAGGCCCGCGCGTGCGGCTCGCTCCAGCCCATCGGCCTGCCGGTGACGGCAATCACCGGCAGGCCGGCCGCGCGCAACTGCGCCAGCGCCTCGAGCGCGTCGGCGGTGATCGCGCCGGCGGTGGTCAGCGTGTCGTCGATGTCCGTGAGCACGCCGACCACGGCCTGCGCGGCGCGGTCGGGCAGCTCGGCCCAGGGTCTGGAAGCGGTGCGGTTCATCGCGGCAAGTCTTGCACAGCGCCGGCTGGGCGCCGCTCGATCGGGTCGTCTTTGCGCCGCGCCTGCGGGCGCCCTACAATGCGGCCACTTTCCGAGGAGCGTTGCAAGGCCCGCCCGCTGATCGCCACGATCGAGCGCGCGACCCCAGGCTCGGATCGCAATTGCAACCGCGCTCACCCGCACGACAGGTCTTCGTGGGTGAGTCCATACCTCCCATCGGTGCCGTCGTGCGGGTTCCTCGTACCACTGGAGCCCTACATGAACGCTGTTCTCAAGTCAAACCACCCCGCTGCCACCGACCACGCCGTCGCCGACCTGTCGCTGGCCGCCTGGGGCCGCAAGGAAATCCTGATCGCGCAGACCGAGATGCCCGGCCTGATGGCCATCCGCGACGAGTTCGCGAAGGCGCAGCCGCTCAAGGGCGCGCGCATCACCGGCAGCATCCACATGACGATCCAGACCGCGGTGCTGGTCGAGACGCTGCAGGCGCTCGGCGCGCAGGTGCGCTGGGCCTCGTGCAACATCTTCAGCACGCAGGACCACGCCGCCGCCGCGCTGGTGGCC
>JAGWTP010000157.1 GCA_028868895.1 Burkholderiales bacterium | reverse complement strand
CTCGAGCGCGAGCGAGGGGTGATCGAGCATGCCGTCGCCGCTGGCCACCGAGTATTCCCAGGTCAGCTTGTGCGTGTGCGGGTCGAAGATGACGACGCGCCCGGGCTTGGTGTAGTCGGCCACGATGATCTGGCCGTCGCGCGTCGGGTAGGCGTCGGACGGGTAGCTGACGTGGGGGGCCTGCACCGTCCAGACGAGCTTGCCGTCGCGCGCGACGCGCGAGATCCAGGCGCCGCGAATCTCGGTGATCAGCACGTCGCCGTTGTCCAGCGGCGTCGAGCCGTTGGGCAGGTCCAGGAAGCGCGGCGGGTCGTGGCGGCAATGGCCGGGCTGGCCCCACTGCTGCAGCACCTTCGAGGTCTTGGGGTCGATGAACATGACGCGGCAGTTGCGGATGTCGGCGGTGAGCACGCTGCCATCGGCCAGCAGGTGCGAGTCGTCGGGAAAGTTGAAGTACCCCGGGCCCGACCCGTGGGCGTCGGAGACGCCGTAGGTCCACTCGATCTGGCGCTGGTCGTAGTCGATGATGTGGATGTCGTAGTTGTCTTCTTCGTTGACCATCAGCTTGCGCCCGTCCGGCGAGAAGAACACGTCGTCGTTGCCGCGATAGATCTTGAGGTTGGGCGACGGCATCTCCCAGACGATCTGCTTGTTCGGCGCCACCTCGATCAGGCGGTTGTTGCGACGGTCGGCGATCACGATCGGGTACGGCAGCGGCTTGCCCCACGACGGCACCGGGTGCGCGCGGCTGCCCGTCACCGGCGGGATCGGCGGCAGCACGACGCCGCTGGAGACGATGCCGGCGCCGGTCATCTCCGGGGTGACCTGCACCGCGACGCCGGGACGCTCGGTGGCCGGGCTTGGCGCCTGCGTGTCGGCCGCGGCGAGTGCCGCGCCCGCCCATCCCAGTGCGAGGCAGGCGAGGGCCGCGCGCCAGCGCGAAGCGCAGCGCGATGCGGGCGCGTGGCCTGCGCGGCTGGCACGGTGGTGGCGACGATGCATGGAGGGTCCTTGCGCGGATAAAGAGGCGACCGGACACGATGCCCGATTGCCGCCGCCGCGGCATTGACATGCCGCAAACGTCGTCGGAATCGCCGGTCTACGGCGTCTGCGTCACGACGCGTCCGTGCAGCGCTTGTACCGGCCGCGCGTTGTTCGGGAACAGCGCGCTCAGGCGCGCCAGTTGCACGGCAGAGAGTTCGAGCGGCTGCTGCATGACGATCCAGCGCACCCCCTCGGTACACGGTGGCGCGGTGAGCGAGCCGTCGTAGGCGTAGTAGGCGTTCGACGCCGGCAGCAGGTCGGCCGGGTCGACGCGCGTGTCCGGCAGCACGCGCTCGGGCGGGCCGGCCTCGGGCATGTTCGGCAGCAGCGCCGCCAGCGCCTCGTTGCGCGCCCCCAGCCGGAACAGCACCACCAGCGCCACGAGCTGGCCCGAGCGGCTCTTGTGCAGGAAGTGCATCGCCATCGGAAACGACTCGCCCTGCACGCGGTCGCCACCCGGGATGTGGAAGTGGAATTGCTGCAGCGTCTCGGCGTGGCCACCGATCAGCAGGCGGCTGCCATTGGCAAAGCGCACGCGCACGGTGTGGCCGTCGTTGACGATGCGCAGCGGCGCGCTGCGGTAGTCGAATTGAAGTTGCGGCTGCGCCTGCCGGCGCGTCGCGACGATGTCGATCGGCGACTGCCGCCGGCCCCGTGCGCACAGCGCGTAGTCCTTGCGCATCTCGGCCCACTGCGCCGGCCCGTACGGGCCGCTGTATTGCCAGTGCGGCGGCGGCGCGGCGTGGGCCACCAGCGGCAGGGCCACCGCCGCGCACCGCGCCCATCGCGCCAGCCACCTTGCCGGGCCGGCCCGGTTTCGCCGGTCGGTCTCGTCCCGGCGACGGGTGTGGGCGGTGATGGTGCGTGTTTCGGTAGGCATCGGTTCAGGCCGGGTGGATGCAGGCGTATTCGGAACAGTCGCCGCGCTCGATGCGGCGCTTCAGGTGCACGAAGCCGGCGCCACTCATTGCGGCCGGGTCATCCGGAACCGCTGCTGCGGCCCGATCTCGAAATAGTCCGACGGCCCGCCGCCGCGCAGGATCGGCTCGGCCGCCGCGGTGTCGTACACGCCGTCCCTGAGCAGGTGCCGCGCGATGTGCACGGCGACCACCTCGCCCAGCGTCAGCCAGGTCTGGAGCTTCGCGCCGTCGGCGCCTTGCAGCTGGATCACCTGCGTCACGCGGCACTCGAACGAGACCGGGCTTTCGGCGACGCGCGGCACCGCGATCACGCGCGACGGCGCCGGTGTGAGCCCGGCCAGCTCGAACTCGTTGACCTCGGGGGGCACCGTGGCGCAGCTCGCGTTCATCGCCTCGGCCAGCGCGCGGGTGGCGAGGTTCCAGGCGAACTCGCCGGTCTGCTGCACGTTGCGCAGCGTGTCCTTGGTGCCCAGGCTGGCGAAACCGATGATCGGCGGGGTGTAGTTGAAGGCGTTGAAGAAGCTGTAGGGCGCCAGGTTCAGGTGGCCCTGCGTGTCGTGCGACGAGATCCAGCCGATCGGTCGCGGGCCGACGATCGAATTGAACGGATCGTGCGCCAGGCCGTGGCCCAGGCGCGGCTCGTAGAAGTGGATGTCGGTGGGCATGGTTCGAAGGTGGCCGATGGCGCGCGAGTCGGGCTGCACGCACTGTAGCCGCAGCCCGTGCGGTGATGAGCGCCACCGCTTGCCCATCGGCGCCGTGCGGCCGGCGGTGCGCGTGGCAGACTCGCACGATGCCGGCCACCCCCTTGCGCGTGCTGTCGATCATCCCGCCGATGACGCAGCTCAACACGCCCTACCCATCGACCGCGTACCTGACCGGCTTCCTGCGTTCGCGCGGCGTCGCTGCGGTCCAGGAAGACCTGGCGCTGGCGCTGGTGCTGGCACTGTTTTCCGCCACCGGCCTGACGCAGCTGCGCGACCACATCGAGACGCTGCCGGCGACCGCGCGCACGCCGCTCGTCGACGCGTTCGTCGCAGCGTTCGACCGCTACCTCGCCACCATCGCGCCGACGATCGCGTTCCTGCAGGGTCGCGACCCGACGCTGGCGCACCGCATCGCCGGGCGCGGCTTCCTGCCCGAAGGGCCGCGCTTCGAGTCGCTCGACGTGTACGTGGCCGACGCCGACGGCGCCGATCCGCTCGCCTGGGCCTTCGGCGCGCTCGGCGTGCAGGACCGTGCGCGCCACCTCGCCACGCTGTACCTGAACGACCTCGCCGACGTGCTGCGCGACGCCGTCGATCCGCGCTTCGAGTTCGTGCGCTACGGCGAATCGCTGGCGCAGAGCCAGCCCACGTTCGAGCCGCTCGCGCGCGCGCTGGCCGCGCCGCTGAACCTGGTCGACCGCACGCTGGTCGCGCTGACGCTGGCCGCCGTGCAGCGCCACGCGCCGCGCGTGGTGCTGGTGTCGGTGCCGTTCCCGGGTTCGGTGTACGCGGCGTTGCGGATCGCGCAGGCGATCAAGGCGCACGATCCCGGCATCGTCACGGTGCTCGGCGGCGGCTTCGTCAACACCGAGTTGCGCGAGCTGTCGGAGCCGCGCGTGTTCGACCACTTCGACTACCTCACGCTCGACGCCGGCGAGCGCCCGCTGCTGGCGCTGCTCGAGCACCTGCAGGGCAAGCGCTCGCGGCAGCGGCTGGTGCGCACCTTCTTGCGCGAGGCCCAGACCGGCGAGGTGAAGTACATCCACTGGATCGAGGCCGACATCGCCTTCGCCGAAGTCGGCACGCCGACCTGGGACGGCCTGCCGCTGGAGCGCTACCTGTCGCTGCTCGACATGCTCAACCCGATGCACCGGCTGTGGTCCGACGGGCGCTGGAACAAGCTCACCGTGGCGCAGGGCTGCTACTGGAAGAAGTGCAGCTTCTGCGACGTCAGCCTGGACTACATCTCGCGCTACGAGGGCGCCTCGGCCGCGCTGCTGGTCGACCGCATCGAGGCGATCGTGCAAGAGACCGGCCAGAGCGGCTTTCACTTCGTCGACGAAGCCGCGCCGCCGAAGGCGCTGAAGACGCTCGCCGCCGAGCTGCAGCGGCGCCGGCTCTCGATCTCGTGGTGGGGCAACATCCGCTTCGAGAAGTCGTTCAGCCCGGCGCTGTGCGAACAGCTCGCCGCGAGCGGCTGCATCGCGATCTCGGGCGGCCTGGAGGTCGCCTCCGACCGGCTGCTGAACCTGATGAAAAAGGGCGTGTCGGTCGAGCAGGTGGCGCGCGTGACCAAGGCCTTCAGCGACGCCGGCATCCTGGTGCATGCCTACCTGATGTACGGCTTCCCGACCCAGACGGTGCAGGACACCGTCGACGCGCTCGAATACGTGCGCCAGTTGTTCGAGGCCGGCTGCATCCAGTCGGGGTTCTTCCACCGATTCGCGTGCACCGTGCACTCGCCGGTGGGCCGCAACCCGCAGGACTACGGCGTCACGCTGCGGCCGTTGCCGCCGGTGTCGTTCGCGAAGAACGACATCGGCTTCGACGACCCGACCGGCACCGACCACGACGCGCTCGGCGTCGCGCTGAAGAAGGCGCTGTACAACTACATGCACGGCATCGGGCTCGAAGAAGACGTGCGCCGCTGGTTCACCACCACGGTGCCCCGGACCACCGTGGCGCGGCACCGCATCGCCAGGGCGCTGGCGGCCGCCGGCGCCGGCACGCATTGACCTTCGTCGTTGCAAAGGAGAAGCGCATGCTCAACACCCTCCTCATCATCGCTGCGATCGTGATCGCGGCAATCCTGGCGTACGCCGCGACCAAGCCCGGCTCGTTCAGCGTGCAGCGCTCGGCACGCATCGAGGCGCCGCCCGAGAAGCTCTACGCGATCGTCAACGATTTCCATCGCTGGACCGACTGGTCGCCATGGGAGAAGCTCGACCCGTCGATGACGCGCACGCACAGCGGCGCGGCCAGCGGCACCGGCGCGGTCTACGAGTGGCGCGGCAACGGCAAGGTCGGCGCCGGGCGGATGCAGATCACCGAGTCGGTGCCGGCAAGCAAGGTCGGCATCAAGCTCGATTTCATCAAGCCGTTCGAAGGCCACAACATCACCGAGTTCACGCTCGTGCCGCAAGGCGACGCGACGCTGGTGACCTGGTCGATGCACGGCCCCACGCCGTTCGTCTCGAAGCTGATGCAGGTGTTCGTGAACCTGGACACGATGATCGGCAAGGACTTCGAGGCCGGCCTGGCCAACCTGAAGGCGTTGGCCGAAAAGTAGCCGCGCGCGCGGCACCGATCCGGCTCATACCCGCACGCGTTCGATGGAGTGAAGGTCATGCCGCTCCACCGACTTCGAGGCGTCGTGGATGAAGCAACTGATCGTGCGCGACCCGCCGACCGTCGCGCGGCTAGCGGATCGGCTTAGGCGCCGAAGCGTTCGATGGGGCGAGGCTTGCTGTCGGTTCAGGGCCGCCGGCTCGAAGACCGCTGCGCGTGCAAGGGTTGGCGCGGCAAGGGCGCGTGCGGGCAGGCTTGCGCGCTTCGCTGAAGCGGCCTTCGCTGCGCTGCGGCTCCCCTCGCTGCGTCGGTCTCGTGGCCCGTCGCCGAACTCACTTCGCTCACTTCGTTCGCTGCGTTCAAACAGGCGGCGACAAGTTAGATCACAACTCGCGCTGCGCGCGAGGCCACGAGCCCGTCGCCGCTCGGCGCTTCAAAGGCGCGCTCCAGCCTGCCCGCACGCGCCCTTGCTGCTACGTGGTCGCTGGTCCGACGAAAGCCCCAGCGCAGTCGTAGCGACTCGAAGACCGCCACATCATGAAGCCCGCGCCGGGTGGCGCCTGCCGCGCACGCGCCGACCTCGCCAGGCGATGCCCCGGCAAAGCAGCTCGCGTGCGCTCGTACAGGATCGAAAGCGAAACCGTATCAGTCGATCGGCCAGGGCATCGTTTTCGGCAGCGTGATCGGCTCCGGCGCCGGCTCCTCGGCACGCGCCTTGGCGCGCCCAAGCGCATCGACCTCGCGCCACCACGGCGTCACTGTGGCGGCGCGCGACGGCTCGACCGCCTCGCCCAGGCGCGGCATC
>JAGWTP010000053.1 GCA_028868895.1 Burkholderiales bacterium | reverse complement strand
ACATCAAGTTCCCCGATGCGCAGACGATGCAGGCGATCGTCGCGGTGCACTTCCCGAATCTCAAGAAGGAACTGCTGGCCGCGGCGCTGAAGAACTTCTACGACGTGCGCAACCTGCCCGGCCTCAAGAAGAAACCCAGCACCTCCGAACTGCTCGACTGGCTCAAGCTGCTGCTGGCCGAAGACATCCCGCTCGAAGTGCTGCAGAGCCAGGACGACAAGGTCGCGGTGCCGCCACTGGTGGGCGCGCTGCTGAAGAACGAGCAGGACGTGTCGCTGTTCGAGAAGCTCGTGTTCATGCAACGCAGCCACCGCTGAGCGCACCGATGGCGTCCGCCAGCCGCAGCGCGCTGCTCGAAGGTGTTGCCGACGCGGCGGGCTTCGTGCTCGGCGCGCTCGCCGGCTGGTGGGTCGGGCAGGCCTTCGGCTTCGACTTCGTGCGCACCCCCGGCTTCGGCACGCCGGCGGTGGTCGGGCTGGTGTTCATCGTGCTGGGTTGCGGCGCCGGGCGCTGGCTGTCGCGCCGGCTGCTGGCGCTGGCGCAGCAGCGCCGCAACCCTTGACCCGCGCCACCCCATGACCCGCTGGATCGCCCCGCTCACGCTCACCGGCCAGCACGCCACGCTGGTGCCACTCGCGGCCGCCCATGCCGCGCCGCTCTCGGTGGCGGTGCGCGACGGCGAACTCTGGCGGCTCTGGTACACCAGTGTGCCAACGCCCGAGCAGATGGACGCCGAGATCGAGCGGCGCCTGGGCCTGCAGGCCGCGGGCTCGATGCTGCCCTTCACCGTGCTCGACGCCGCCGGCACGCCGGCCGGCATGACCACCTACATGAACATCGACGCCGTGCACCGGCGCGTCGAGATCGGCAGCACCTGGTACGCCGCGCGGGTGCAGCACACGCCGCTGAACACCGAGTGCAAGCTGCTGCTGCTCGGCCATGCGTTCGAGACTTTGGGCTGCATCGCAGTCGAGTTTCGCACCCACTTCTTCAACCAGCCGAGCCGGCGCGCGATCGAGCGCCTGGGCGCCCGGCTCGACGGCGTCCTGCGCAACCACCAGCGCGCTGCCAACGGCACGCTGCGCGACACCTGCGTCTACAGCATCCTCGAATCCGAATGGCCGACCGTGAAGACGCACCTGCGCTGGCAGCTCGACAAGCCGCGTTGACGCTCGTCGGCCGCACCGAAAGCGACCTCCCCATGACCAACAAGAAGAAGCTCCTCACCGTCGACGACCTCTGGAGGTTCGAGCGCATCGGCGCGATCTCGCTGGCGCCCGACGGCGCCCAGGCGGTCTGCTCGGTGGGCAGCCACTCGATGCAGGACAACACCAGCCACGCCAGCCTGTGGCTGCTCTCGACCTTCGGTGGCGCGGCGCGGCGTCTGACCCACTGCGGCGACAAGGACGGCCAGCCGGCCTGGTCGCCCGCCGGCGACCGCATCGCCTTCGTCGCCAAGCGCGAGCAGCAAGGCAAGAAGGACGACACCGCGCAGCTCTACGAGATCGCCCCCGACGGCGGCGAAGCCCAGCGCATCAGCGAGTTCGCGCCCGGCATCGAGGCCTTCAAGTGGTTCCCCGACGGCCGGCGCATCGCCTTCATCGCCTGGGTCTGGCCCGAGCTGAAGGGCGCCAAGGCGCAGGCGAAGAAGCTCAAGGAATTCAAGGACCGCAAGGCCAGCGGCTACGCCACCAGCGAAGCCCAGTACCGCCACTGGGACCACAACCTGCCGATGGGCCGGGTGGCGCACCTGCATGTGCTCGACGTGGCCAGCGGCCGCGTCACCGACCTGTTCGAGGGCACGCCGTACGAGCTGCCGCGCGCCGACCCCGATGCCCACGCCTTCGACATCTCGCCCGACGGCCGTCACCTCGTGTTCGCGTTCGACCCGCAGGCGCAAAAGCGTGTCGAGAACCGCAAGGCGCTGGCCGAGCTGAACCTGCGCAGCGGCAAGTTCGAGGTGCTCACGCACGACCCGCAGTGGGACTTCGAAGCCCCGCGCTACAGCCCCGATGGCAGCCACATCGCGCTCGTCGCCGCCCACACCGGCAAGAAACACACGATGCCCGGCCACGCTGCGCTGCTCGAGCGCGGCGGCGCCTGGAAGTTGCTCAGCGACGCCTGGGACCACGCCGTCGAGGCCCCGCTGCGCTGGGCCGACGACGCCAGCGCGTTGTACTTCGCCGCCGAGGACCACGGCCGCCGGCACCTGTACCGCTACGCGATTGCCAGCCGCAGCGCGAGCATCGCCGCGCAGGGCGGCTGGGTGCAGGGCTTCGACGTGGCCGCCGGCGTCGTCGCCAGCGTGGCCGACTCGCTGATGCACCCGGCGCGCGTGCACGCGCTGCGCGACGCCCAGGCGCCGCTGCGCATCGAGCGCTTCAACGATGCGCTGCTCGGCAGCCTGCACCTGGGCGCGTGCGAAGAGGTCACTGTCAAGGGCGCGCTGAACGAGCCGGTGCAGATGTGGCTGACCTACCCGCCGCGCTTCGACCGCAAGAAGAAGCACCCGGTGCTGCACAGCATCCACGGCGGGCCCCACGCCGCCGCCGGCGACACCTTTCACTACCGCTGGAACACGCACACCTTCGCCGCGCAAGGCTATGTGGTGGCGTGCGTCAACTACCACGGCTCGAGCGGCTTCGGCCAGGCGTTTCTCGACAGCATCACGCACCGCTGGGGCGAGCTCGAACTGCAGGACGTCGAAGCCGGCACCGACTGGCTGCTCAAGCAGCCCTGGGCCGACCGCAAACGCGTGTTCGCCGCCGGCGGCAGTTACGGCGGCTACATGGTCGCGTGGATGAACGGCCACGTGAAGCCGGGCCGCTACAACGCCTACGTGTGCCACGCCGGCTGCTTCGACTGGACCGCGATGTTCAGCGACGATGCCTACACCTGGCACGCCAAGGAACTGGGCGCGTGGTACTGGGACGACCCGGCCAAGGTGCAGTCACAAAGCCCGAGCACGTTCGTGAGCCACATGCGCACCCCCACGCTCGTGATCCACGGCGCCCTCGACTACCGCGTGCCCGACCAACAGGGCCTGGCCTACTACAACACCCTCAAGGCCAAGGGCGTGGACGCGCGCCTGCTGTGGTACCCCGACGAGAACCACTGGGTCCTGAAGCCGCGCAACGCCAAGCTCTGGTACGGCGAATTCTTCGACTGGCTGAGAGCGCACGGCCCGGCTGACGGCGTCAAGCGTTAGCGGTCTGGCGCGGCCGTCGCGTGCGGTGACCGATCGTCGGTCTCGCTGCGGTGGCATGAACGTAAGGCACCGGTGCGTGGCCGCCGCGCCGGCGCGCAGGGGGCGAGTGGGAGGGCGCTTACAGCGGCGCGCGCGGTTGGCTGATACAACCGGGCCGCGATACCGCCGATGCTCGAGACGGCCGAGCAACCGCGTCGTGCAGTTCGACGGCCACGACAAGGAGACCGATCGTGCTTTACACAATTGCATTGGTGTTGCTCGTACTCTGGGTGCTGGGCCTGGTCACCGCGTTCACCGCGGGTGGGCTGCTTCACCTTTTGTTGGTGGCGGCGGTGGTCATCGTGCTGTACCAGTTGATCACCGGCCGCCGCGGGATCTAGCACCGCCGGCGCATGGGCCAGTCGACATCCGGCTCCAATGGTGCGTTTGCGCGTCGGCTCAGGCATGCCGCGATCGCCCCGTTGGCGTTGTTGATCGCCTTCGAGGAATGGGGCTGGGAGCCACTCGCTCGGCTGACGGCGTGCGTCGCGCGGCTGCCCTTGCTGGCCTGGGGCGAGCGCAGAATTCTTGCGCTCCCGCCTTACGGTGCCTTGACCTTGTTTGCGTTGCCGTGGCTGCTCTTGCTACCGTTGAAACTGCTTGCGTTGGGGCTCATCGGCAGCGGCCACATCCTGCTCGGCGCGGCGGCCGTTCTGATCGTCAAGGTGATAGGCACGGCGGTCGTGGCGCGGTTGTTCACGCTGGCGAAACCGGCTCTCATGCGTCTGCCGTGGTTCGCCAGCGCCTATGCGCGCTGGTGGGCCTGGAAAGACGGCGTGTTGGAGCGGCTGCGTGCCAGCACGGTCTGGGCCCGCGGCCGCGCGCTCAGGCGAGGCCTGCGCCGCCGCTTCGAACGTTGGCGTGCACTGCTGTCGGCGTAAGCCCGCGGCCCCGGGTCTCGTGGCGCGACGGGCCATCGGGCCGACGCGATGAAGGAACAAAATTGGCGACAAGGCTTGAGCAACGGCGCGACGGGCACGAGCTTCTCGACCAGAATCGGCGCTTCTACGACCGGCTCTGGTCGGGTGCTCGACTGGTCGACCCGCAGCGGTTCAACACCTGGCCGCTGGTGCGAACCCTGTTGCCCGAGTCCGGGCAGCGGCTCGAGGTGGCGCCCGGCCTGAGACCCCGGTTGCCGCTCGAGGGCACGCAGTTCGTGGACATCAGCGCACCGGCGCTCGCGAGACTGCGACTGCGCGGAGCGCAGGTCGTGCTGGGCGAAGTGACGGCGCTGCCGTTCGCCGACGCAACGTTCGATCTGGTGTGCGCCCTGGACGTCGTCGAACACGTCGAAGACGACGACGGCGCACTGTCCGAACTGACGCGGGTTGCCAAGGCGGGTGCGGTGCTGCTGATCTCGATGCCGCTGCACCCGTCGCGATGGACCTCGTTCGACGATTTCGTCGGGCACAAGCGGCGCTACGAGCCGGCGCGGCTGCTCGCCAAGCTGGCGCAGCACCGCCTGGTGGTGGAACGCAGCGCCGTGTTCGGCATGCAGCCACCGTCGTCGCGCCTGGTCGACTTCGGCATGTGGTGGCTCGTGCACCATCGCGAGCGGGCCCTGTGGTGGTACAACCGCGCGCTCATGCCGCTGGGCTTGCGGTTCCAGAAGGAGCTTCAACTCGCCCCCGGAATGGTCGCGATGGGCGAGGTCGACGAGATCCTGCTCGTTTGCCGACGCAGGCAAGGCACCGGCTGACACCAGACTCGTCGGCCTGCCGTTGCCTCGCTACTGGACGAGCATCACCCGCATCCCCAGGGATTTGCCGCCGATCCGATCGAGCACCTGGATGGTGGCCCGCAGCGGCGTGAAGCCGGCCGGCAACGGCAGGCTGCCGCGCACGATCGCCTGACCGCCGAGCGACAAGCTGACAGGCGCCAGCGTGACCGTGGTGTCAACGCCGCGCGCGGATCGCCCGGCGACGACGAGTTGCATCACACCGGCCGTCGGCTTGCCGGCTTCGCGCTGGCGCGTGAGCACCACGGCGTAGGCCAGCTGGCCACCTTGTGCGGTGAAGCGAGCCGCACGCACTTCGACGCTGCCACCGCGCGGATCGGGAGGCAGCGAGGCGACCATGGCGGCCAGGTCGTCACGCAGACCCTGCGTGGTGGCACCGCTGGCGGCGAGTTCCGTGGTGAGGGCTTGTTTGTCGGCAAGCACGGCTTCCAGCCGCTTCGTGGCCTCACCAAGCTCGCCCTTCAGCCGCAGTCGGTCCGCATCGGCCTGTTCAAGAGCACGACTCAGCGTCTGCGACGCCGTGGCCGACAGGCGCGGCGGCAGGTATCGCTCCTGCACGACGACCACACCGGCAGCACCGATCGCAATGCCGGCGAGCAGCAGCACCAGCCCGAGCGGCGGGCGCCAGCGCGAACGCCGTCGACCGTACGGATTGAAGATGATGGGTTTGGATCGTCCGAACATTCGAAGCGGCGGCGGCTCAGGGTGGCGAGGTGCAAGGATACGGCGGGGCGCCCCGCATTTCGCCTCCAACCGGTCGGCCTGGTGCCGCTGATTGCCGACCCGCATGGTCGGCCGATCCAGCGCGGGAGGCCCGGATTCGACCGCAAGGCCCGCGCGGAGTTCGCCGCAGGATGGCTGTGACGATACTGGGGGCTGTCCACTGCGCACACGCCGTCATGAAGGTGCGGACGCCCGACAGCGTCCATGTTCGCCGCTGGCAGGCCGATTTCGGATGCGAGTTGACCGCCGCCATCGGGGCGCTTTGCGATGGCGGTTTTCGCATGGCGGTGGGCGTGTTGAAGCGCAACCACGCGTTACCGATCTCGGCGAGTTCTGGCGCTGTGGGTGCGCGCGGCCCCGACGTGCCGCGGGATTTGGCAAGATGCGCCGACCGCCGACGACGGTCCAGACAAGGAGCAGCGTTGTCCGAATGGATCCGCATGGCCGCGACGTCGGTCGACTTCGACGCGTTTGCGACCCTGGTGTCCGAGTACGTGGCGTGGTGTCGCGTCCGATACCGAGACCGACCATGGTTCGTCGACCAGGTCTTCGGGCACCAGGCCTTGGCAACCGAGCTCGGCATGCTGTCGGCCACGTACTCCCCGCCAGCCGGAAAAGCGCTCGTCGCGGTTCGAGACGGCGAGTATTGCGGCGCCGTGGCCTATCGCGGGCTCGGCGACGGCACTTGCGAGATGAAGCGGCTCGTCGTGGCCAGTCGATTCAAAGGCCACGGCACGGGGCGCGCGCTGTGCCAGGCCATCATTTCATCCGCTCGCGATGACGGTTATCGCTTGATGCGCCTGGACACCGGCCACCTGATGACGGAGGCGATCGGACTGTACGAGTCGTTGGGGTTCTGCCGTTGTGCGGCGCATCGTGCTTATCCCGCCGAGCTGCTGCCGCACCTGGTGTTCATGGAGTTCACACTGACCTGAGCAGCCTCGATGGCAGACCGGCGTGCAAAACGCCGATGGCACTTGACGATCTCGGCGCGTGGACGAGGCCACCAGCCAGGCACAACGTGGCGGTCTCGCGGGGGCGCGCACAGGCACTGGGCGATCCCATCTCGATCAGCAGTTGCCGCCCGGCGCCGTCGGTATAGAGGCGCCAGGACGACTGCATCGGGCGCGAAGGATCGCCAGAAGTGATGCTCACCGAAGGCATGCCGTGGAGCGTCCGGTTGGCCCGCGGATTGCCGTCCATCGGCTCGCTCGCCAGGGCATATCAACCATGGTCGCGGGCTGCGGGCATGTGGGCGAAGGTGTGGGCGGTGGGCAATTCGCGTCGTCCACGGCAAGTGCCGGTGTGCGCGAGTGCATGGTCCGTTCGGCCATTCAGGCGCCCCGGAGTGCGGCCCCGTGACACAGATTCAAGCGGTTTGAGCGGGCACCCGTCGGTTCGGCGCTCGGCCCGCCTCATTGAAACGAAACGGACGACGCCGGCGCACTCTGCGCGGGACGCGCTCAACGATGCCGCCGTGCGCGACTACGGTTGTTCGACCAACGTTTGCGCCACCCGTGTGGGCCGCGCCAGCGGCGGATCGAGCAGCGGCACCAGCGGGCTGCCGAGCGCGCGCGCGTACTCGACCACCGAGCGCCCGGGGTCGAACGGCAGCTTCTGCCACGGGCTTGCGCCGCGTGCCATCAGGAACCCGACCATCGCCGGTCGGCTCGCCGGATCGGCCAGAAAGCCCGGCACCAGCACGCGCGCCAGCGGCACCCAGGGCAGCTGATCGCTCTGGCTGGGCGGCACCCGGTTGGCGAGTTCCGGTGCACCGCGCAGCCACCAGTCGAGCGCCTTCCAGTTGCTGGTGCGCAGCGCCACCTCGAAGCCGCCCGGCTGCACACCGTCGTAGCCGCCGAGTGCTTCACGCGCGGTGTGGCCCTGGGCCTCGAGCGCGTGCGCAAGCGGCGTGTCGAGGTAGCCCGGGTCGAGCGCACCGAGCGGTCCGAACGAGAGCTTGCCGCGATCGAACTCGCCTTGCGCGAGCCAGGTGCTGAGCACACCGTCCAGACCGGCGTTTCGTGCGCTCGGACAGCTGAGCATGCGCACCACGTCGTGGTGGATCGCCCGCGCATCGGCCTCGGCCAGCCACTGCAGCGACTGCAGCACCGCCGGCGAGGCGGCCGAGAAATCGGGGCAGCTGGGGCGCTGCGCCAGATCGACCAGCGGCGAGCGCGCACAGGCCTCGGGCTGCGCACCCTTGTCGATCAACTCGGGCAGCACCGGCCACAGCCGCGGGTCGCGCACGACCACCGCGAGCGCGCACTGCCGCAGCGGCGTATCGCGGATGTCGCGGGCCTGCAGGCTGCCGGGGACGAAGGCGCCGCAGCGCGGATTGAGCGCACGCTGCAAGCTGTCGAGCTGCTGGCACGGCGTGGGGTCGCCCTCGGTCATCTTGCCGTGCACGTACTTGACGATGTCCCAGGTGACGCTGGTGTCGGTGGCCACGCCGGCCGCACCGAGCACCAATCCGGCCGTGGTGCACCCGCCGAGCGCAGCCAGCCACGCCGCGAGGCACCCCGCGGCAGCAAGCTTCAACATCCGGCCATCGATCCAGGTCATGAGAACGCTCCCGCGACACCCCCACGCCGATAAGGTGCACGCGCGCCGACGGTCGGCCCGCGATGCCATTGCCACCGTGCGGCAGCAGAGTTCCAACAGGGTGCGAGGACCACGGCGACAAGAAGCGCGCCGGACCTGCGTTGGCAACCCCGCTGTCGTGACCCGGATAGGTTTCAGACCGGTGGCTTTGCGACCCCGGCTTTCGCGCGGGTGTGCCCTTGTTCAACGGATGAGATTCGTCCCCCCATCTTAGTCAGGCAGCCTGCGCTGCGGGGCGCGCAGACGTGAGCCAGCCGTTGAATTGCGTAACGCGGTGTGTCCGCGGCGGACCGCGGCGATCAGCGCCCGATGGCGCGGTCGTGCATTTCCTTGTCGGCCGCGATCTCGGCCGGCGACATCGGACGCAGCGGCGCTGCCGGTGGCAAGCCCAGAAAGCGCGCCAGCCGCGTGAACAGCGGCGCCACCACCGCCGATGCGTCGAGTGGCGAGGCCGCAGGCGCCTCGGGCGGCACCTCCGGCGCGTCGCGTTGCACCTGCGGGAACAGCGCCTTGACGTCGACCTGCCGCGTCTTCTGCGCCTGCTGCATGAACTCGCCGACGATGCGCAGCGCGTTGTGCCCGCCCTGCCCCCAGTAGTTGCTGCGGATCGTCACGCGCGGGTCGTCGAAGCCGACCCACGCGCCGGTGACGAGCGTCGGGCTCATCAGCATGAACCAGCCGTCGGTGTTGTTCTGGGTCGTGCCGGTCTTGCCAGCGAGGTCGCCGCGCACACCCCATTCGCTGCGGATCGCCGCACCGGTTCCGGTCTGCACCACGCCGCGCATCACGTCGACGAGCCGGGCGATCAGCGACGGGTCGAGCACGCGCTCGGGTGCCGAGCCGAAGGATTCGAGCACGCGGCCGTTGCGGTCGGCGATCTGGGTGATCAGCAGCGGCTCGTGGCGCTCGCCCATTGCCGCGAGCGTGGCGTAGGCGTCGGCCATGTCGAGCAGCGTGACCGGGCTGGTGCCCAGCGCGAGCGAGGGCACCGGGTCGAGCGTGGAGTCGCGCACGCCGGCGGCCTGCGCGAACTTGACCACCGCCGGCGCGCCGACGTCCTGCATCACCTGCGCGGTGATCGTGTTCTTCGATTGAACCAGGCCCTCGCGCATCGTCATCATCGTGCCGCTCGGGCCACCGGCGTCGGTGGGCTGCCAGACACTGCCGTCGGCCAGCGGGATCGCGACCGCCCCGTCGAGGTAGCGGTGTTCGGTGGACAGGCCGAGCTGCAACGCCGCGCCGTAGACGAAGGGCTTGAAGGTCGAGCCCGGCTGGCGCTGGGCCTGCCAGACGTGGTCGAACTGCTCGCGTGTGTAATCGGGGCTGCCGACCCAGGCCCTGACCGCGCCGCTGGTCGGGTCGATCGCAACGAAGCCGGCCGACAGGCGCGTCTTGTCGTCGCGCAGGCGCGTCATCAGCGCGGGGTCGGCAAGCACCGCGGCGACGGCGTGCGCATCGCTCGCACCGGCCTGGCGCGCGCTGCGGTACTGCGGCGTATCGCGCGCCATCTCGGCCAGCATCTGCGGATGCTCGGCCCAGAAATACGCGAACGGCAGGTGTGGCTTGGCGCGCTTGCCGGCGGCCACGCGTGGCGCCGGTTGAAGGCGCCCGGTGCGCGGCCGGGCCTCGCTCCACTCGTCGCCGGCAACGCGCTGCAGCAGCGCGACCTGCTGCACCACTGCGTCCTGGGCGAGCGCCTGCAGGCGGGTGTCGAGCGTCGTGCGAATCACCAGACCGTCGCTGTCGAGATCGAGATCGTGGGCGTCGGCCCAGTCGGCGAGCTGGGTGCGAACGCGGGCGACGAAGTGCCGCGCCTGTCCGATGCCGCCGTCTTCGGGCCGCGTGAACGACAGCACCAGCGGGCGCTTGCGCAGTTGCTCGTAGCGCGCTGGCGGCAGCGTGCCGCGCTTGACCATCTGCGCCAGCACGAGGTTGCGCCTGGCGCGTGCGCGCTCCGGGTTGCGCACCGGGTTGTAGCGCTGCGCGCCCTTGAGCATGCCCACCAGCGTGGCGCATTGCGCGGTGTCGAGTTGCGAGACCGGTTTGTCGAAGTAGGTGCGCGCGGCCATGCCGACGCCGCGCACGTTGTACAGGAACGGGGCACTGTTCAGGTAGCTCTCGAGAATCTGGTCCTTGGTGCTGGTGCGCTCAAGGCGCAGCGCGGTGATGGCCTCGCGCAGCTTGCGGTCCAGGCTGCGCTGGTTGCCGATCTGCTTCGGGAACAGGTTGCGCGCCAGTTGCTGGGTCAGCGTCGAGCCGCCCTGCATGTCGCCGTGTAGCGTGGCCCACGCCGAGGCGACGATGCGCTTCGGATCGATGCCGTCGTGTTCGTAGAAGCGGTGGTCTTCGGTGGCGATCAGCGCATGGACCAGATCGGGCGGCACGTCTTTGAGTTGCACTGGCGCCTCGTAGGCCATCGCGAAGCCGCCGATCACCTGGCCGTCGGCCGACAGGATCACGCTCGGCCGCATCGCCTGGGCGCGGCGCAGCGAGGCCACGTCGGGCGTGGTGTAGACGAGCACACCGAGATAGACCGCGAAGGCAACACCGGCGCCGGCCACCGCCAGCGCCGCCATCGTCAAGCCACGATGTCGGCGCGGCGCGGCGCGATCGGCGGACGGCGCGGTGGGATCGGGTTCGGCGGGTCGTAGATCCATGACAAGGCCGCGATGGTGGCACAAGCCGCGCGGGCGTTGTGACAGGGTGTGCCGGGCTCGGGGTGGCGCCGCTGCGTCGGCACAGCCGACCTTTGTCGGACAATGGCGACGCGCTGCGCGCCCGTGAACTTTTCGGGCTGCGGCCACTCCACCGCCGACCGCCAACCACAAGGACCCTCAACGTGAACCGTCGCGAATTTTCCGCCAGCCTTCTCGGAACCGGTGTCGGTGCCGCGTCACTCGCCTGGGCCGCTGCGGCAGTCGCCCAGGGCGCCACGCCGGTCGAAGGCACGCAGTACACGCGCATCGACCCGCCGGTGGCACCGATGACGCCGGGCAAGATCGAGGTGCTCGAGTTCTTCTCGTACGCCTGCCCGCACTGCAATTCGTTCGAGCCCACGCTCGAACCGTGGTCGAAGAAGCTGCCAGCCGATGTCGCTTTCCACCGCGTGCCGGTGCCGTTCTTGTACAACTACGACAACTTCATGCGCCTGTACTACGCGCTGGAGACGATGGGGCAAGTCAGCGTCATGCAGCCGAAGGTGTTCGCCGCGGTGCATGTCGAGCGGCTGCGGCTGGACAAGCCGGCCGACATTGCCGCACTGATGGCCAAGAACGGCATCGACAGCGCCAAGTTCCTCGACATCTTCAATTCGTTCTCGGTCGCCACCAGCATCGCCCGCGCGAAAAAGCTGGTGACCGAATACAAGATCGACGGCGTGCCCACCCTCACGGTGCAGGGCCGCTATGCGACCTCTCCCGGACAGGCCGGCGGCCACGAGCAGGCGCTCGCGGTGGTCGACTACCTGATCCAGCGATCGCGCAAGGGCTGAACGCCGGCAGGGGCCGGTCAGCGCCGGCTCTTCGCCTTGCGCGAGTCGAACTCGGCCAGTTGCGCCTTCAGCAACAGCAGCAGAACACGCGCATTGGCTTCGCTCAGGCTGAGCACCGTGCCCGGCGGGCTGTCGTCGTGCCCGCTCACGGGCTGGACCAACGCATCGATCTGCGCGCGGATCAACCCGTTGCTGTTGGTCATGGCTTTGACCTTCTGGACTTCGATGTTGTAGGTCTTCAACGGACCACCTCCGCAGACCGCGCGTCGCGGTCGAAGTCGACAGCGTACCGCGCGGCCACGCCGTCCGGCGCGAGCCCCAGCAGCTCGGCCACCCGCCGCGGGTCGTTGACGGTGCGCACCGCCGCATACGCGGCTTCGGCCTGCGGGTGGCGGCGACGCAGATGGTTCAGCCATTGCTTGAGCCGCCCGGCGCGGGCGCGCGGTTCGATGTGGCCGGCGACGAGTTGCCAGAACGCCGCAAGCAGCGGCTGCAACGCCGTCCATCCCACCGCGGCCGGCGCCGCGCCGCCAGCGTCGGCGGCGATGATCGCCAGCGCCAGCCCGGGGTCGCAGACCATGCCGCGGCCGAGCATCAACGCATCGCACCCCGACAGCGCACGGCAGCGCAGCGCATCGGCCACGCTCCAGATCTCGCCATTCGCGACCACCGGAACATCGACCGCCGCGCGGATCTCGGCGATGCGCTCCCAGTAGGCCGGCGGCCGGTAGCCATCGGCCTTGGTCCGGGCGTGCACCACGAGTTCGCCGGCACCACCGGCGACGATCGCCTGTGCGCACTCGAGCGCGCGACCGGCGTCGTTGTAACCCAGTCGCATCTTTGCCGATACCGGCATGTCGCCCGGCACCGCGCGTCGCACCGCCGTGACGATGCGGCCGATGAGCGCGGGGTCGTCGAGCAGTGCCGCGCCACCGCCGTGCCGGTTCACCAGCTTGGCCGGGCAGCCGAAATTCAGGTCGATGCCGGCCGGCCCGAGTCCGGCCAGCCGAGCCGCGTTCTCGGCCAGGCAGACCGGGTCCGAGCCGAGAAGCTGGGCCCGCACCGGCACGCCCGCGGGAGTGCGCCCGCCATGGTTCAACTCCGGCACGACGCGGGTGAAAACGCGCTCGGGCAGCAGGGTGTCGGTGATGCGAATGAACTCGGCCACGCAGCGGTCGATTCCGCCGACGCGCGTCAGAATGTCGCGCAGCGTGTGGTCGAGCAGCCCTTCCATGGGTGCGAGCAGCAGTGTCATCGTCGAGCCGTCGTTTGAGCAATGGCCGGGTGGCATCGCAGCCCGGGAGTGTAAGAACCCCACGGGCATGCCGGTCGAGCCGCTTGCGCCGGCACGGACTCATCGGGCTATAATCGACGGTCTTTGCTAGTCCCCTTTGGCCCAAAGTACTCCCGCGCCGCGATTGGCACTCCGCTGGCGAACCCGAACTCCGGACCCTTCGGTTCCCGCCAGCGCCTGCAGACACCGAGCGCACTTCATTCAGGATCCAACTTCTACATGACTACGATTCGCGTCAAAGAAAACGAGCCGTTCGACGTGGCGCTGCGCCGCTTCAAGCGCACCATCGAGAAGCTCGGCCTGCTGACCGACCTGCGCGCCCGCGAGTTCTACGAAAAGCCCACCGCCGAGCGCAAGCGCAAGAAGGCCGCCGCCGTGAAGCGTCACTTCAAGCGCGTTCGCAGCATGCAGTTGCCCAAGAAGCTGTTCTGAACCGAAGCTGCGGTGCCTGGCCCTGACGGGTTCAAGCTGCCGACAAAGCCCGCGCATCGCGGGCTTTTGCGCTTTTGAAGTCCAATGGCCCACATGGAGACATCGATGAGCCTCAAAGACCAGATCACCGAAGACATGAAAACCGCCATGCGCGCCAAGGATGCGGCGCGGCTGCTGACGATCCGCGGTCTGCTCTCGGCCTGCAAGCAGCGCGAGGTCGACGAGCGCATCGTGCTCGACGATGCCGCCGTGATCGCGATCATCGACAAGCTCGTCAAGCAGCGCAAGGATTCGATCACCCAGTTCAGTGCCGGCAACCGGCCCGACCTGGTCGAGAAAGAGACCGCCGAGCTGCAGGTGCTCCAGGCCTATCTGCCGCAGCGCCTGGGTGCCGAAGGTGTCGCCGCCGAAGTTGCAACGGTCGTCGCCGAGCTCAGCGCCGAACTGGGCCGCCCTGTGGGGCCCGCCGACATGGGCAAGGTGATGGGCGCGGTCAAGGCGCGCCTGGCCGGCAAGGCCGACATGGCGCTGGTCTCGGTCGCCGTCAAGAAGGCCCTTGCACCGTGAGCGCGCCTCCACTCCAGCAGCTCGATGCCGGCGTCTGCGCCGCGCCGCAACTCGACCCCGCCGCGATGACGTGGGCCGCACAGGCCGGGTTCAAGAGCGTGATCAACAACCGGCCCGACTTCGAGGGCGGCCCCGACCAGCCGACCAGCGCGGCGATCGAGGCCGCGGCGGCAGCCGCCGGGTTGCGTTACGCGTTCCTGCCGGTGCAACCGATGCTGCACACCCCCGAAGAAGTCACCCGGTTCGCGGCGCTGCTGGCCGAGTTGCCCAGGCCGATCCTGGTGTTCTGCCGCAGTGGCGCGCGCTCGGGCCGGCTGTACCGGGCCGCGGCCGGCGGGTGAGCCGTTACAGGCCGGCGATCTTCATCCGCTCGACCAGCACCGAGCCGATCGTCTTGCTGCCCATCGTGTAGGCATCGGCGCCGACCGCGCCGATGCCCAGGAACATCTCGCGCAGATTGCCGGCGATCGTGATCTCGTGCACCGGGTACTGGATGACACCGCCTTCGACCCAGAATCCTGCGGCGCCGCGCGAGTAGTCGCCGGTCACGTAGTTCACGCCCTGCCCCATCAGCTCGATCACGAACAGGCCGCGGTGCAGCTTGCGCAGCATCGCGTTCAGGTCGTCGCCCGCGGCGGTGAGCCCGCTCGCGAGCACCAGGTTGTGCGAGCCGCCGGCATGGCCGGTGGTGCGCAGCCCGAGCTTGCGCGCCGAGTAGGTCGACAAGAAGTAGCCCTGCACCACGCCGGCGCGCACCACGTCGCGCGCGCGGGTGCGCACGCCTTCGTCGTCGAACGGCGCACTGCCCTTGCCGCGCGGCTGGTGCGGGTCCTCGTGGACGTCGATGTGTTCGGCCAGCACGCGCTGGCCCAGGCTGTCCTGAAGGAAGCTCGACTTGCGGTACAGCGCCCCGCCGCTGGTGGCCTGCACATAGGCGCCGAGCAACCCGGCGGCGAGCGACGACTCGAACAGCACCGGCACTTCGCAGGTCTTGATCTTGCGCGACTTCAGCCGCGACAGGGCCCGCTCGGCCGCATAGCGGCCCACGGCCTCGGGCGAGGCCAGTTCTTGCGGTGCGCGCATCGAGCTGTACCAGGCATCGCGCTGCATCGCATCACCGCGGCCGGCGATCGGCGCGACCGACAGCGAATGGCGCGAACTCGGGTAGCCGCCGCGAAAGCCCCGGCTGTTGCCGGCATAGAAATGCGACTGCTGCGCCGACACGCCAGCGCCTTCGGAGTTGGTGATGCGCCGGTCCACGCCGAGCGCCGCGGCCTCGCAGCGCAGCCCGATCTGCAGCGCCTGCTCGGCGTCGATGGCCCACGGATGAAACAGGTCGAGGTCGCGCAACACGTCATCGCCGAGTGCCATGTCTTGCGCATCGGGCAGGCCGGCGGCGGTGTCTTCAGCCGTGAAGCGGGCGATGTCGTGGGCCGCGCGCACGGTCTGTTCGAGCGCGGCGCGCGAAAAGTCCGACGTGCTCGCGTTGCCGCGGCGCTGGCCGATGTAGACCGTGATGCTCATCGACTTGTCGCGATTGCGCTCGACGTTCTCGACCTCGCCCTTGCGCACCGACACCGACAAGCCGACCCCTTCGGACACCTCGACCGCGGCATCGCTGGCGCCGAGCGTGAGCGCGAACGCCAGCGCGTCATCGACATACTGCTGGAACTGCTCGCGGGTGTAGGCGAAGCCCGAATGGGACGACGGGCGCGATGGAGCAGACGGCGGGGTGCGGGACATGGGTGGGAGTGGCCGGTGAGAGACGCGCAGCACGGCTGCGCTGGGCGGGTGCGCGACTATCATACCGAGCCACCCGATTCCCCCGACACGCCATGCCCGCCGCCCCCCAACCCGCCACCGACGCCGAGCCCGCCGACCCGCCGTCGACCGGCACCCATCGGTTCGAGGAGCGGCCGAGCAAGACCCGCCTGAAGCAGGCCTCGCACGAATTGCAGGACCTGGGTGCCGCCGTCGTCGCGTTGCCCGACGACCGCCTCGACGGCCTGGCCATCGCGGAGCAGTTGCTCGACGCGATCCGCCAATACAAGAAGACGCGCACCCACGAAGGCCGGCGGCGGCAGATGCAGTACATCGGCAAGCTCATGCGCGTGCACGATGTCGAGCCGATCCGCCAGGCCGTGACCGACATGCAACTCGGCCGGGCCAAGGATTCGCTGGCCTTGCACCAGGCCGAGCGCTGGCGCGCCGAGCTGCTGGCCGACGACGACGCCGTCACGCGCTGGGCCAGCGAGCATGCGGGCGGCGATGTCCAGCAGTTGCGCAACCTGATCCGCGCCGCCCGCAAGGACGCCGCGCTGGCGCCCGAGCAACGCAGTGGCCGCGCATACCGCGAGCTGTTCCAGTTCATCAAGCAGCACGCCGCCGATGAGTGAGCTCGAATCGGTCCGCATCGGCCTGGTCTCGGCGAGCGACCGCGCCTCGGGCGGCGTCTATGCCGACCAGGGCATCCCGGCGCTGCAAGCGTGGCTGGGCACCGCAGTGCGCAACCCGATCCACTGGGAAACGCGGCTGATACCCGACGACGCCGCCACCATCAGCGCGACCCTGGTCGAACTGGTCGACACCCACCGTTGCGACCTGGTGCTCACCACCGGCGGTACCGGCCCGGCGCCGCGCGACGTGACGCCCGAGGCCACGCTCGCGATCGCCACCAAGCTGATGCCGGGCTTCGGCGAGCAGATGCGCCAGATCAGCCTGGCCTTCGTGCCGACCGCGATCCTGTCGCGGCAAGTCGCGGTGATCCGCGGCCGGGCGCTGATCATCAACCTGCCCGGCCAGCCCAAGGCGATCGCCGAAACGCTCGGCGGGCTGCCCACCGCGCTGCCGCCGGTGCCCGGCATCTTCGCAGCCGTGCCGTACTGCATCGACCTGATCGGCGGCCCGTACGTCGAGACCGACCCGGCGCTGTGCAAGGCGTTTCGGCCCAAGTCCGCGCAGCGGCCCGCACCGGCAGCCTGACGCGATGCCACCGGTCGAACGGCCCCGACTGAACCGCGTGCGGCGCGCAGTTTTCGGCGCCGCCTTCGGCGCGGTCGCGACGGCGTGGGCGACCTCGCCCGCGCAGGCTGCCGAGCCCACGGTCGCTTTCGTCGTGGCACGTGCCGACACGTTGATCGGCCTGTCGAGCCAGGTGCTGGTGTCGCCGGCGGCGTGGCGTGAAGTCGCGCGCCTGAACCACCTGCACAACCCGAACCGGATCCTGCCCGGCCAGGTGTTGATGATCCCGACGCGGCTGATGCGCAGCACCGCGGTGGGTGCGAGGCTCATCAGCGCGGTCGGCGATGTGCAGGCGGGCGATGCCCCCGCGCCCACTGGCACGGTGCTCGCCGAAGGCCAGTCGTTGCAGACGGGCCCGGCCAGTTCGGCGGTGCTCGAGCTCGCCGATGGCTCGCGCCTGCAACTGCCGCCGTCGAGCCTGCTGCAGGTGGCGGCGAGCCGCGTCTACGGGGCGCGCGGTGCCGCGCCCGGCGCAACACGAGCGGCCGACGCCAGCGTTTCGAACGCGAGCGGCGGCTGGTTCGCCGGCACGATGCGGGTGCTGCGCGGCTCGGTCGAGGTGTTCGCCACCAAGGTGTTGCGCGCCCGACCGCTCGAGGTCGTGACGCCGACCGCCGTGGTCGGCGTGCGCGGCACGCAGTACCGGGTCGGGCTCGACGCCGGGGCCGAGAGCCTCACCCATTCCGAAGTGATCGACGGCGCGGTCCGGTTCGACGCGGCCAGCGGTGCGGCCGGTACCGAACTGCCCTCCGGCTTCGGCGCATCGATCAGCGCCGGCGCGAGCGCGCCGACAGTGGCCAAACTGTTGGCCGCGCCCGATCTGTCGGCCGTGCCGGCGCATTTCGACAAGCCGCTGGTGCGGTTCGCGTTGCCGGCGCAGACCACGCCGCTGCGCGTGCAGGTGGCGTCCGACAGCGCCTTCGAGAAGGTGGTCAGCGACCAGCGCATCGAGACCGGCGCCGACGTCAGGATCGCCGGTCTGGCCGACGCGCCGTGGCACCTGCGCGTGCGCCGCATCGACGCGCAAGGCATCGAGGGTTACGACGCCACGCGGTCGTTCGTGCTCAAGGCCCGGCCGACGCCGCCGGCGTACCGCGCGCCGCGCAGCGGTGCCAAGCAGGCGGTGGGCAGCGTCGAGTTCGCGTGGGCTCCGAACGACGCGGCGCCGCACGTGCATCTGCAGGTCGCCGAAGACGCCGCCTTCACGCGCGTCGTGCAAGACCGCGACCATCTCACCGGCACGACGCTGCGCATCGACATGCCCACCGCCGGCTCGTACTTCTGGCGCCTGGGCAGCGTGCGTGACGATGGCGACGCCGGCCCGTTCGGCGATGCCCAGCCGTTCGAGCTGCGGCCGATGCCTGCACCGCCCGCCGGCGGACGCTCGGCCGACGGCAGCGCGCTGGTGTTCACCTGGAGCGGCCGCCCGCAGGACCGCCAGCAGGTCCAGCTGGCGCGCGACGCCGCCTTCCGGCAGATCACCGCACAGGCCGAACTGACCAGCTCCGAGTGGACGCTGCCGCTGCCCAGCCAAAGTGGGCGCTACTACTTCCGCTACCGCAGCGTCGAGCCCGACGGCTTCGTCAGCCCGTACAGCGACACGCTGCGGGTCGACGTGCCGCACGACTGGAGCGGGCTGTGGTTGCTGCTGCCAGCGGCGGTGCTGCTGTTCTGAGTGCGGCCGAGGGGGCCCGGAGCGAAGGTCGTTCGCGAGGCGCTACTTCACCATCTGGTTGAGCCGGTCGGCATCGAACTGTTCGGTCGTGTGCGCATCGTCCGGAACGCAGTCGGTGGAGGGCAATTCGCGCGAGCGCACCGAGAGTTTCTCGATCGCCTGCCACAGCAGCGCGATCTGGTGCTCGTGGCCCGAGGCGTTGTCGATCAGCCCCTTCATCGCGTGCGCCATCGGGTCGTCACCCTGCGTGATGCCGTAGGCCGAGAAGCCCATCTTCGCCGCGGCCGCTTCGCGCTTGGCGTCGTCGCCGGTGTGCAGCACGCGCGCCGGGTTGCCCACCGCGGTGGCGCCGGGCGGCACCGCCTTCAACACCACCGCGTTCGAGCCGACGCGCGCACCGTCACCGACCGTGAAGCCGCCCAGCACCTGCGAGTTGGCGCCGACGATCACGCCGCGCCCGAGCGTCGGGTGGCGTTTGGCGCCCTTGGTGAGCGACGTGCCTCCGAGCGTCACGCCCTGGTAGATCGTGCAATCGTCGCCGATCTCGGCGGTTTCACCGATCACGACACCCATGCCGTGATCGATGAAGACACGCCGGCCGATGGTCGCGCCGGGGTGGATCTCGATGCCCGTGAGAAAGCGGCCGATGTGCGAGACGAAGCGCGCCAGCCAGTGCAGGCCGTGGGCGCGAAACCAGTGCGCGCGGCGGTGCCAGACCAGCGCATGCAGCCCGGGGTAGCAGGTCAGCACCTCCCAGGCGCTGCGCGCCGCGGGGTCGCGCTCGAGGATGCAGGCAATGTCTTCGCGCAGCCGCTGGAACATGGGATTCACCGGAGTGGGATGCGACTCAGTTTAGCCGCTGCACCGTGCGCGCGCAGGCTTGCCGCGCGACCTGCCCGGCGACGTACCCCGTCAGCGGCGGGTCTTGTCGATGGCCCGCGCCACCCCGCGCAGGATGTGCACTTCGTCGATCGTGAGTTGCGCGCGGTTCAGCAGTTGCTGCAGCCGCGGCATCAGCTTGCGCGGCACCGCCGGGTCGAAGTACCCGATGTCGGTGAGGGTCTGCTGCCAGTGCTCGAGCAGCCCCTGTACCGCGACGCCATCGGCCAACTGCGCGTCCACCGTGCGCGCCAGCACCGGGAAGCCGCCGAGCGCCTGGCGCCAGTCGTAGGCCAGCAACTGCACCGCCTGCGCCAGGTTGAGCGAGCCGTACTCGGGCACGGTCGGGATGCTCAGGCACACGTGGCAGCGGTACACGTCGTCGTTGCTCATGCCGAAGCGCTCGGAACCGAACACCAGCGCGACGCGGTGCGCACCCGCCGCGAGTTCGCCGAACAGCGCGCGCGGCGCCCGGGCGGGCGGGCCGAAGTCGCGCGGGGTCATCGCGGTGGCGCAGGCACAGGTGATGCCGTCGAGCGCATCGGACAGCGTCGGCGCCACCCGAGCGCGCGCCAGCACGTCGGTCGCGCCACTGGCCATCGCCTGCGCGTCGGCGTGGTGCTGGATGTCGGCATGGCGCGGCGCCACCAGCACCAGGTCGGAGAAGCCCATCACCTTCATCGCCCGCGCCGCGGCGCCCACGTTGCCCGGGTGGCTGGTACCGATGAGGATGAAGCGCGTGGGGTCCGCAGCGCGGTCGTGGGCGGCGTGCGGCGGGTCGGGTGCGGGCATGGGTGGCAGGTAAAATTGCGATTATCCGCACCGGCCTGCCCGGTGCAGCGCTCTTACTCCCCGTCAGCCCGGCTCCCCACCTTCGATCGGTCACCCATGTCGCAAGCGCTCCACCCCATGCTCAATACCGCGATCAAGGCGGCTCGCAGCGCCGGGTCGATCATCAACCGGGCCTCGCTCGACCTCGACCTGCTCAAGGTCAACACCAAGTCGCCGAACGATTTCGTCACCGAGGTCGATCACAAGGCCGAGGCCATCATCATCGAGACGCTGCTGGGCGCCTACCCCGGCCACGGCATCCTCGCCGAGGAGTCGGGCAGCGTGCACGGCGCGAAAGACAGCGAGTTCGTCTGGATCATCGACCCGCTGGACGGCACCACCAACTTCATCCACGGCTTTCCGGTCTACTGCGTCTCGATCGCGCTCGCCGTTCGCGGCCAGGTGCAGCAGGCGGTCGTCTACGACCCGACCCGCAACGACCTGTACTACGCCTCCAAGGGCCGCGGCGCGTACCTGAACGACAAGCGGCTGCGCGTGTCCAAGCGCATCCGCCTGGCCGAGTGCCTGATCGGCACCGGGTTCCCGTTCCGCCGCGGCGACGACTTCAAGCGCTACATGGCGATGTTCGAGACCGTGATGCAAAGCTGCGCCGGTCTGCGCCGCCCCGGCTCCGCGGCGCTCGACCTGTGCTTCGTCGCGGCCGGCTACACCGACGGCTTCTTCGAGACCGGACTGAGCCCGTGGGACATCGCCGCCGGCTCGCTGCTCGTGACCGAGGCCGGGGGCCTGATCGGCAACTTCACCGGCGAATCCGACTACCTGTACCAACGCGAGGTGGTGGCCGCCAGCCCGAAGGTCTACGGCCAGCTGGTCACGCTGCTCGGCCCGCACACGCGGGTCGTCGCCGAAGGCCACGCTCCCGCGCACGCTGCGCTGCCGAGCGCGGACGCGGTCACGCCCGAGTCGGCGCTGGCGGCCGGCCTTGCTGCATCGGCTGTCGGCGAGGGCGACGTCGCTGCGGCGCCCGCGGCCGTGAAGAAGGCGCCGGTGCGCATCAGCAAGGAGAGCATGGCGCGCGAACAGCAGGCCGCTCGCGACGCCGAGCCCAGGCCGGCGCGTGCACGCACGCCCCGCGGGGGCGACGCGCCGTACTGAAACCCGCGCTCATCGCTCCATGAAGATGCCGCCGCCGAACCCGGCCGCCGCGACCGCTGTCGGCGCGAGCCCGCACACGCCGATGATGGCGCAGTACCTGCGCATCAAGGCCGAGTTCCCCGACACGCTCGTGTTCTATCGCATGGGCGACTTCTACGAGCTGTTCTTCGACGATGCGCGCAAGGCCAACCGCCTGCTCGACATCACGCTGACCTCGCGCGGCACCAGTGCCGGCGAGCCGGTGGTGATGGCCGGCGTGCCGGTGCATTCGGTCGAGGCTTATCTCGCCAAGCTCATCCGGATGGGCGAGGCGGTGGCGATCTGCGAGCAGGTCGGCGACGTGGCCACGGCCAAGGGCCCGGTCGAGCGCAAGGTGGTGCGGGTCGTCACGCCGGGCACGGTGACCGACACCGAACTGCTCGCCGACAAGAGCGACGCGCTGCTGCTCGCGGTCTCGAGGCAAGGCAAGACCTTCGGCCTGGCGTGGCTCGCGCTGACCCGTGGCGAGCTCGGCCTGACCGAATGCACCGAGGCCGAACTCGGCGCGTGGCTCGCGCGCCTGTCGGTGGCCGAGGTGCTGGTCGACCGCGATCAGGTGCCGGCCGCGTTGTTGCAGGCGCGCACGACGATCACGCACCGCCCGGCCTGGCAGTTCGACGCCGCGCTCGGCGCGCGCAAGCTGTGCGAGCAACTGCGGGTGGCGAGCCTGGCCGGCTTCAACGCGCAAGAGCTGCGCGCCGCGCACGCCGCCGCTGGCGCGCTGCTGAGCTTTGCCGAACACACCCAGGGCCAGGCGCTCGCGCATGTGCGCACGCTGAGCGTGCAACGCGCCAGCGACCTGCTCGACCTGCCGCCGACCACCCACCGCAACCTGGAACTGACGCGCACGCTGCGCGGCGACGACGCGCCGACGCTGCTGTCGCTGCTCGACACCTGCCGCACCGGCATGGGCTCGCGCGCGCTGCGTCACTGGCTCACGCACCCACAGCGCGACCGCACGGTCGCGACCCAACGCCACGACGCGATCGAGGCGCTGCAGGCCGCGCACCTCGAGGGCCTGCGCGACGCGCTGCGCGGCATCAGCGACGTCGAGCGCATCACCGCGCGCATCGCGCTGCGCCAGGTGCGCCCGCGCGAGCTCGCCGGCCTGCGCGCCACGTTGCAAGCGCTGCCGGCGCTGCGCGCGCTCGTGCCGATCGGCGAGGCGACGCTGCTCGACCGGCTCGCCGACGCGCTCACCCCGCCCGGCGCGATCTTCGAGCTGCTCGCCGCGGCCATTGCCGCCGAACCCGCGGTGCTGCTGCGCGACGGCGGCGTGATCGCGCCGGGCTTCGACGCCGCGCTCGACGAGCTGCGTGGCATCGGTCAGAACTGCGATGCGTTCCTGCTCGCGCTCGAAGCACGTGAACGCGAGCGCACCGGCATCGCCAACCTGCGGGTGCAGTTCAACAAGGTGCACGGCTTCTACATCGAGGTCACGCAGGGCCAGGCGGGCAAGGTGCCCGGCGACTACCAGCGCCGCCAGACGCTGAAGAACGCCGAGCGCTTCATCACACCCGAGCTCAAGGCCTTCGAAGACAAGGCGCTGTCGGCGCAGGACCGCGCGCTGGCACGCGAGAAGCTGCTGTACGAGCAGTTGCTCGACGAGTTGCAGCAGCACCTTGCGCCGCTTTCCGCGCTGGCGCGTGCGCTCGCCAGCCTCGACGCGCTCGCGGCGCTGGCCGAACGCGCGGGCACGCTGAACTGGTGCCGCCCCGAGTTCGTGCGCGAGCCGTGCATCCGCATCGACGCTGGCCGCCACCCGGTGGTCGAGGCCCGGCTCGCCGAGACCGGCGCCGGCCCCTTCATCGCCAACGACTGCCGGCTCGACACGCTGCAGAAGATGCTCGTGATCACCGGCCCGAACATGGGGGGCAAGAGCACCTACATGCGCCAGGTGGCGTTGATCGCGCTGCTGGCGGCGATGGGCTCGCACGTACCCGCGCGCGCCTGCCGGCTCGGACCGATGGACGCGATCCACACCCGCATCGGCGCGGCCGACGATCTGGCCAACGCGCAGTCGACCTTCATGCTCGAAATGCTCGAAGCCGCCGCGATCCTGCACAGCGCGACCGAGCAGTCGCTGGTGTTGATGGACGAGATCGGCCGCGGCACCTCGACCTTCGACGGCCTGGCGCTGGCCAGCGCGATCGCCAGCCACTTGATCGAGCGCACCCGTGCGTTCACGCTGTTCGCGACCCACTACTTCGAGTTGACCGAGCTGCCGGTCAAGCACGAGCGCGCCTTCAACATGCATGTGTCGGCCGCCGAAACACACACCCGCGACGGCGACGACATCGTCTTCCTGCACGAACTGCAGAGCGGCCCGGCGAGCCGCAGCTACGGCGTGCAGGTGGCGCGACTGGCCGGCATGCCGACGAGCCTGCTGCGCCAGGCGCGCGCAACGCTGGAGGCGCTCGAAGCGAGCAAGCACGCGGCCGACGCACAGATCGACCTGTTCGCGGCGCCGCCGCCGGCATCGGCGCCCGAAGTATCGAAGGTCGAAGTGGCCTTGGCTGCCCTCGACCCGGATACGCTGTCGCCCAAGGAAGCGCTCGCCGCGCTGTACCAGCTCAAAGCCCTGACCGAAGGAAAACCGTCATGACCTACTGCGTGGGCATCAAGCTCGATGCCGGACTGGTGTTCATGTCCGACTCGCGCACCAACGCCGGCCTGGACCAGATCAGCACCTACCGGAAGATGATGGTCTACGAGCGCCCGGACGACCGCTTCATGGTGATGCTCTCGGCCGGCAACCTGTCGATCAGCCAGTCGGTGCGCGAGATCCTGCAGGTCGAGAAGATCGAGGACCGCGATGGCTCGTGGATCACGATCTGGAACGCCAAGAGCATGTTCGACGCGGTGCGCGTACTCGGCGCCGCAGTGCGCCGCGTGCACGACCAGGACGGCGCCGCGCTGGCCAGCGCCGGCGTCGACTTCAATGCGTCGATGATCTTCGGCGGCCAGATCAACGGCGAGGCGATGCGGCTGTTCCTCGTCTACTCGGCCGGCAATTTCATCGAGGCGACGCGCGAGACCTGCTACTTCCAGGTCGGCGAATCCAAGTACGGCAAGCCGGTGCTCGACCGCATGGTCACGCCCGCGACCCGGCTCGACGAGGCGGCCAAGTGCGCGTTGGTGTCGATGGACTCCACGCTCAAGTCGAACCTGTCGGTGGGCCTGCCGCTGGACCTGCTGGTGTACGAGGTCGGCAAGTTCCAGACCGACCAGATCGTCTGCATCGACGAGCACAACCCGTACTTCCAGATGATCCGAAGCACCTGGGGCCAGAAGCTGCGCCAGGGGTTCGAGTCGATCGAAGATCCGCAGTGGAACGGCGAGGCCACCACCGTTCCGCTGTGCGTGAAGTCGCCGCGCTACGAGCCGATGAAGAAGATCACGCACCCGGGCGAAAAGGTGGTGTGATGTGCCTGGCCGCCGCGCCGGGCAACATCGTCTTCGCCCACGCCAACGGCTTCCCGGCCGGTACCTACCGCCAGTTGTTCGAAGCCTGGCGTGCGGCCGGGTTCGCGGTGCATGCGATCGAGAAATTCGGCCACGATCCGCGCTTCCCGGTCACCAGCAACTGGCCGCACCTGCGCGACCAGCTGATCCACTTCGTCGACGCCGAGGTCGGCGCCCCGGCGTTCCTGGTCGGCCACTCGCTCGGCGGCTACCTGAGCCTGATGGCCGCGTCGCGACGGCCCGATCTGGCCCGCGGCGTGGTGCTGCTCGACTCGCCGGTGCTGTCGGGCTGGAAGGCGCACGCGGTGCAGGTCGCCAAGGCCGCCGGCGTCGGCGAACGGTTCTTGCCCGCGCGGGTGTCGCGGCGTCGCCGCCAGCACTGGGACAGCCAGGAGGCCGCCTACGCGCACTTCGCCGCCAAGCCGGCCTTTGCGCGCTGGGCGCCGGGCGTGCTGCGCGACTACATCGCCGCCGGCACCGAGACCCATGGCACGACCCGGCGGCTGAGCTTCGAGCGCGAGGTCGAGACCGCGATCTACAACGCCTTGCCGCACCACCTCAGCCGCGTGCTGCGCGCCCACCCGCTGCGCTGCCCGATGGCGTTCGTGCAGGGCACCGAGTCGGACGAGGTCCGCCGCGTCGGCATGGCGGCCACGCGCCGGCTCGCGCAGGGCCGCGTGACGAGCATCGAGGGCTCGCACCTGTTCCCGTTCGAGCGGCCGCTCGAGACCGCCGCGACGGTGCTGCAACTGATCGAAACCCTGCGCGTGGACGCCAGGACCCCCCGCCTATAATTGCGCTTTACCACCTCGGCATGGGCGTCAAGCACGTGCCGCACACAATGACCAAGTACGTCTTTGTCACCGGCGGTGTGGTGTCCTCGCTGGGCAAGGGCATTGCTTCTGCGTCGTTGGGCGCGATCCTCGAATCGCGCGGCCTCAAGGTCACCCTGATCAAGCTCGACCCGTACCTCAACGTCGATCCGGGCACGATGAGCCCGTTCCAGCACGGCGAGGTGTTCGTCACCGACGACGGCGCCGAGACCGACCTCGACCTCGGCCACTACGAGCGCTTCATCAGCACGCGCATGAAGCGCAGCAACAACTTCACCACCGGCCAGATCTACAAGTCGGTGCTCGAGAAGGAACGCCGCGGCGACTACCTCGGCAAGACCGTGCAGGTGATCCCGCACGTCACCAACGAGATCCAGGAATTCGTCAAGCGCGGGGCCAACGATGTCGACGTCGCGATCGTCGAGATCGGCGGCACGGTCGGCGACATCGAGTCGCTGCCGTTCCTCGAGGCGGTGCGCCAGATGGCGCTGCGCGCCGGGCCGAACAATGCCGCCTTCGTGCACCTGACCTACGTGCCGTGGATCGCTGCCGCCGGCGAACTCAAGACCAAGCCCACGCAGCACACGGTTCAGAAGATGCGCGAGATCGGCATTCAGCCCGATGCGCTGCTGTGCCGCGCCGACCGCGAGATCCCCGACGACGAGCGCGACAAGATCTCGTTGTTCACCAACGTCGCGCTGCCCGGCGTGATCTCGATGTGGGACGTCGACACGATCTACAAGGTGCCGCGCATGCTGCACGAGCAGCGCCTGGACGAACTCATCTGCATGAAGCTGCAGTTGCTCACCCGGCCCGCCGACCTGCGGCGCTGGGACCGGCTGGTGCACGAGGTCGAGCATCCGAAATATGAGGTGACGATCGCGATGTGCGGCAAGTACACCGACCTGTCGGACTCGTACAAGTCGCTCAACGAAGCGCTGCGCCACGCCGG
>JAGWTP010000156.1 GCA_028868895.1 Burkholderiales bacterium | reverse complement strand
TGGGCGTGGCGCTGGAATTGACCGCGCCGGCGCCGAAAACCTGCATGCGAAAATCCTCGCGCTCTCGCCGTAGTTCAATGGACAGAACGGCCGCCTCCTAAGCGGCAAATACAGGTTCGATTCCTGTCGGCGGGACCACGTCAATGCTCGGCACCGTCCGCTCGAGCCCCGCCGCAGCACCCGCGTCTTCGGGGAACGCGCAGATCGAAACGCACGCCCTGGCCGATCGCCGTCGCGATGTTGACCCGTGCATCGTTCGAGAAACGCGACCCCGACGGCAGCGAGGATTCGCGTTGAACCGCGGCGAATACGGCTCTGTCAGGCGGCCTGCAAGTCGACGTGCACCGTCCGGCCGATCGCGGTCGCGATGTTGACCAACGCATCGATCGAGAAACGCGACACGCGGCCCCGCAGCAAGTCGTTCATGCGAGGCTGCGTCACACCACACTGACCGGCAGCTTCGGCTTGCGTCCAGCCGCTCCCTTTCACGATGGCCGCGATCTGCCGCATCAGCTCGGAGCGCGTGCGCAGATTGGCGGCTTGCTCGGGCGTGTCGGCAATGGCGTCCCAAACGCTTGCGTAGCGCTCCGACTTGTCAGCCCGTACCTTGGAGGTTTTCATTCAATGTTCCTTCTTCAACTGCGACCATCTCGCTCGCGCCAAGTCGATGTCGCGCTTGCTCGTCGCTAGCGTCTTCTTTTGAAACGCATGCAGCACGACGACCGTGTTGCCGATGCGCGCCGTGTAGATCAACCGGAATGTGCCGGCCTCGTCCCAGACTCGAATCTCTTCGACACCCTGGCCGATCGACGGCATCGGCTTGAAGTCGTCGGGCTGTTCACCGCGTTGCACTTTGTCGAGCTGATAGCCGGCGTCCTGGCGCGCATCCTCCGGGAACTCGCGCAGGCGCTTGAGCGAGTCGCCGAGGAAGCGTATCGGTTTCATGTGAAATGATATCCGTCTGGATATACCTTTTCAACCGGCCAGTCCGATGCCCGCCAACCCAAGCGGTGGCGGCAACTTCGGGGGCAACTGTCAGGCGCCAAGAACCGAAGCGCCCGCAGCGGTGAGGCGCGCAGCCCGCACTTCGTTTGTGTCGGCGGGACCACCTGAACGCTCGCCACCGACCGCTCGAGTCCCTCGGCAGAGCCCGACTCTTCAGGCAAGTTGCAGATCGAAACGCGCGCTGCGCCCGATCGCGGCCGCAATATTCACCAACGCATCGATCGAGAAACGCAAGCGCGTCGCCGGGGGCAAGCCGCTCATGCGCGGCTGCGTCACACCACACTGACCGGCAGCGTCGGCTCGCGTCCACGTCCAGCCGCTCTCGTTGACGATGGCCGCAATCTGCCGCATCGACTCGGCGCGTGCGCGCCGATTGGTGGCTGGCGCGGGCGTTTCGGCAAGGGCGCACCACAGGTTCGCATCGACGTCCGACTTGTCGGCCGTTGCCTTGAATGGCTTCATTCCTCGACAACGCGAGGTTTCCCGTTTGCTCGACGTGGTCAATCCTTCATCCTCGAGGCTTCGCCGTGGAGCCAGGTCAGGAACGCCTCGACCGGCGCACGCTTCGCGTGGCGTGCCGGGTACACGGCAAAGTGCGCCTTGACGCGCACTGCCTTGTCGAGACCGAAGATCGCCCGGAGCTTGCCTTCGGCGACATGCCGGCCGGCAATCGTGTAGCTCTCCAGCGCCACGCCCAGTCCCTGGCTGGCCGCGTCGAGCGACATCAGCGCGCGGTCGAAGCGCAGCGTGAAGCGCTCCGGCGCGCGCCGGTTCGTGATGGCCTTGAACCAGTCCGACCACTGCACCACGCTGACGTTGCTCTGGATCAGCGGCACCTCGAGCAGTTGCTCCGCACGCTTGAGGCGATGCTCGCGGATGAAGGCCGGGCTGGCGAGCGGAACGATGCGTTCCTCGAACAGCGGCTCGACCAAGAGGTCGGGCCACTGCGGCACGCCGTAGCGGATGTCGATGTCGGCTTGCCCGAGCCCGAAGTCGCTGTGCGTGTGCGCGGCCGACAGGTTGAGCGAGATCTCCGGGTTGGCCTGCGCGAACGCGCGCAGCCGCGGCAACAGCCACAGGCTCGCAAAGCTCGGCGTCGAGTGGACGTACAGGCTGTTGCTCACCCCCTGCCGCAGATCGTCGCTGGCCGACGCGATGGCCGACAACGCACCGCCGACGCGCCCCAGGTAGCGCTCGCCGGCGGTGCTCAAGCGCACGCCGTGCGCGCTTCGCTCGAACAGGCGCACGCCCAGCTGGGATTCCAACCGTGCCACCTGGTGGCTGATGGCGGAGGCGGTGAGGTGAAGCTCGGCGGCGGCGAGCGCGAAGCTGCGTCGGCGCGCGACCGCCTCGAAGGCCTGGAGGTTGGCAAGCGGAGGGACGGCAGCCATCGGGTGAACCCTCACGTCAGATGAACATCCGTCATCTTAGGCTGATAACTCTTCTCTTGCCGTCATGTCGTCTGCCGCCGAAGATTCCGCTCGAGAACTCAGGAGACAAGGCGGGCCGCAGCGTCCGCCGGCCACAACGGCCCGGCCGATCCGTCGGCGTCTCCGGTGTTCGATGCGACATCACACCGCTTCGAGGAGACGATCCAGATGATGCTCAGTGACGCAACCGCCTGCCGCGCAGCGATGCTGCAGGCCAGCACCGGCCGGCTCCGGTGAGCGCCGTGCTGCTTGACGCCCAACCCGTGCCGCCGGGCGCATCGTTGCCGGCTCGCGCCGAGGGGTGGCTGGGTCATGCCATCGAGGTGCCGGCCGCCGCGCTCGTGGTCGGCGAGGTGGTCGTGCTGCTGGCGGGCGTGATCATGCGCTACGTCTTCGACAGGCCCCTCCCGTGGGCCGACGAACTGGCGTCGATCCTCTTCCTGTGGCTTGCCAACCTCGGCGCTGCGGTCGCATTGCGGCGCGGCACCCACATGCGCACCACCGCGCTGGTGTCGCGCTGGAGCCCGCGCGCACAAGCCTGGGCCGAGGCGCTCGCGATCGCCGCGCCGTGCCTGCTGCTCGTGATCCTGATCGGCCCGATGACCACCTACGCCCGCGACCAGTGGGTCGTGCAGACCCCGGCACTGTCGTGGCCCGACACCTTCCGCGCCGCCGCGGTGCCGGTGGGCGGCGCGCTGATGATCGCGATCGGCCTGCTGCGCCTGGCGCGCTTAGGGGTCGGCGACCTCGTCGGCGTGACGCTCTCGATCGCCGCACTGGCCGGCGTGCTGTACCTGGGCGCCGACTGGCTGCAGGGCATCGGCAACTGGAATCTCCTGATCTTCTTCGCGCTGCTGCTCGGCACCGGGGTGCTGCTGGGCGTGCCGATCGCGTTCTGTTTCGGGCTGGCCACGGTCGCCTTCCTGTTGTGCGTGACGTCCACCCCGCTCGAGGTCGTCAGCGGTCGCTACGACGAAGGCATGAGCTCGCTGATCCTGCTCGCGGTGCCGTTGTTCATCCTGCTCGGGCACCTGGTCGAGATGACCGGCATGGCCAAGGCGATGGTCGACTTCCTGGCGTCGCTGCTGGGCCACGTGCGCGGCGGCCTGAACTACGTGCTGCTGGGCGCGATGCTGCTGGTCTCGGGCATCTCCGGCGCGAAGACGGCCGACATGGCGGCGGTGGCCCCGGTGCTGCTGCCGGAGATGAAGAAGCGCGGCAATCACGAGGGCGAATTGATCGCACTCCTGGCCGCTTCGGGCGCGATGGCCGAGACGATCCCGCCTTCGCTGGTGCTGATCACCATCGGCTCGGTGGCCGGCATCTCGATCGCGGCGCTGTTCACCGGCGGCATCCTGCCCGGCGTCGTGCTGGCCGTGTTGCTGGCCATGCTGGCGCGCTGGCGCAGCGCCGAGGTCGCCGACGGCCTCAAGCGCGCACCGATGAAGGTCGTCGGTCGGACTTTTCTGGTGGCGCTGCCGGCGCTGGCGCTGCCGGTGTTGATCCGCACCGCGGTGGTCGAAGGCGTCGCCACGGCCACCGAGGTGTCGACGATCGGCATCGCCTACGCCGTGGTGGCCGGCCTGTTCATCTACCGCCGCTTCAACTGGCGGCGCCTGTACCCGATGCTGGTGGACACCGCGGCACTTTCGGGCGCGATCCTGTTCATCATCGGCACGGCCACCGGCATGTCGTGGGCCCTGACGCAATCGGGCTTCTCGCACAGCCTGGCGCACCTGATGACGAGCGTGCCGGGCGGCAAGTACGGCTTTCTGCTGGTGTCGATCGCCGTCTTCATCGTGCTCGGCAGCGTGCTCGAGGGGATCCCCGCCATGGTGTTGTTCGCGCCGCTGCTGTTCCCGGTGGCCAAGGCGATCGGACTGCACGAGGTGCACTACGCGATGGTGGTCATCCTCGCGATGGGCATCGGCCTGTTCGCCCCGCCGTTCGGCCTGGGCTACTACGCGGCGTGCACGATCGGCCGCGTCCACCCCGACGTCGCCGTGCGCCGCATCTGGCCCTACCTGGGCGCGTTGCTGGTCGGCCTGTTGATCGTCGCCTTCGTGCCCTGGTTGTCCATCGGCCTGCTGAGCTGATGCCGGATCACCCTACTTGCCTTCAAAGGACCGACATGTCTGACTCCACGACCAATCTGCGCGCATGCGCCTATCGAATCCGCCGTTTTGCGCTGCGCATGGGCGAAGTGCAAGGCCAGGGCTACATCGGCCAGGCGCTGGGCTGGGCCGACGTGCTGGCGGTGGCTTACGGCCACGCGCTCAAGCTGCGCCCCGACGAGCCCGAATGGGAAGGACGCGACCGCTTCCTGCTCTCGCACGGCCACTACGCGATCGCGTTCTACGCCGCGCTGATCGAGGCCGGGATCATCCCCGAGAGCGAACTGGAGAGCTACGGCAGCGACGACAGCCGTCTTCCGATGTCGGGGATGGCGACGTACACGCCGGGCATGGAGATTTCGGGCGGCTCGCTCGGCCAGGGCCTGCCGATCGCGGTCGGCATGGCGCTGGCCCTGCGCCAGAAGAAGAACCCGGCGTTCGTCTACAACTCGATGTCCGACGGCGAACTCGACGAGGGCTCGACCTGGGAAGCGGCGCTGGGTGCGGGGCACCACAAGCTTGGCAACCTGATCTGCCTCGTCGACATCAACAACCAGCAAGCCGACGGAGCGTCGAGCAAGGTGCTGGGCTTCGAGCCGCTGGCCGACAAGTGGGCGGCATTCGGCTGGCACGTCCAGCGCGTCGACGGCAACGACATCGCCGCGGTGCTGCAGGCCTTCGACGCCGCACGCCGTCTGGCCGACCCCCAGCCGCGCGTGATCCTGTTCGACACGCTGATGGGCAAGGGCGTGCCCTTCCTCGAGCAGCGCGAGAAGAACCACTTCATCCGCGTCGACCCGCCGGAATGGCAGCAGGCCCTGCAGATCCTGGATCAATCGCAGACCGAAGGAGCGCTCGCATGAACACCGTCACCGAGAAGAAGCCGCGCCTGACGACCTCGGCCATGATCGCCTCGATCGCCACCGAAGGGCAGCGCGTCAAGGCCGCGCCGTTCGGCAAGGCGCTGGTCGAGTTGGCCGCGACGCGGCCGGAGATCGTCGGCATGACGGCCGACCTGGCCAAGTACACCGACCTGCACCTGTTTGCGCAGGCCTACCCCGAGCGCTACTACCAGATGGGCATGGCCGAGCAACTGCTGATGGCCGCCGCCGGCGGCATGGCCAAGGAAGGCCTGGTCCCGTTCGCGACGACCTACGCGGTGTTCGGCACGCGCCGCGCCTACGACTTCATCCACCAGGTGATCGCCGAGGAGAACCTGAACGTCAAGATCTGCTGCGCGCTGCCGGGCTTGACCACCGGCTACGGCCCCAGCCACCAGGCGACGGACGACATCGCGATGATGCGCGCGATCCCGGGGCTGACCATCGTCGACCCGTGCGACGCACTGGACATCGAGCAGGCCGTGCCGCAGATCGCCGCGCACCAGGGCCCGGTCTACATGCGACTGGCGCGCGGCAACGTGCCGCTCGTGCTGGACGAGTACGACTACCGGTTCGAACTCGGCAAGGCCAAACTGCTGCGCGACGGCAACGACGTGCTCATCATCGCCAGCGGCTTCATGACGATGCGCGCGCTCGAAGCCGCGCAGGCGCT
>JAGWTP010000052.1 GCA_028868895.1 Burkholderiales bacterium | reverse complement strand
CGGCCGCGAGACGCCGCCGGCGTTCGTGGCGTCCAAGCCGGCGCAGGCCGGCTCGGAGCCGCGCCACTTACTCCCCTCGGGGGGTCGGTCGATGTATTCATCGGACGAGGGGCTGTCATGACCAGCCTGGCCGAACTGGCGCAGCGCCACGCGCGGCTGCAGCAGGTCAGCGGGATCATGACGGCGATGAAGAGCCTGTCGCTGGTGGAGACGCGCAAGCTCGCACGGTTCATCGACCACCAGCGGCGCATGCGCGCCAACATCGAGGCGGCCGCGGCGGACTTCCTGCAGTTCCACCGCGCGACGGTCCCGACCGACGGCGCCGAAGATGCCGCGATCCTGGTGCTGATCGGCTCCGAGCGCGGCTTTTGCGGCAACTTCAACGAGCGCATCGTGCAGGCGCTGGCGCGCCTGGCGCCCGAGCACGGCGCGGCGCCGATGCTGGTCGTCGGGCGCCGCCTTGGGGCCCGCCTGGGCGCGCATGCGCAGCTGCGCGCGCGCATCGACGGCGCCACCGTGGTCGAAGAAGTGCCGCAGGTGCTGCGCCGGCTGGTCGACGCCGTGCACGAGCTGCGGCTGCACTCCGGCCTGGGGCGCACCGCGCTGCGCTGCCTCGCCCACGACGCCGGCGGCGAACCGGTGCTGGCGCAGTTGCTGCCGCTGCCCGGCCCGCAGGGGCCGCGGCGCCACGCCGACCCACCGCAGTTGCAACTGAGCCCGGCGGCGTTCTACGGCGAACTGATCGGCGAGTTCCTGCTGGCCGCGCTGTACGGTCAGCTCTACGACTCGCTGGCCGCCGAAAACCACCAGCGGCTGGCCCATATGGAGAACGCGCTCGAGCGGCTCGACCAGACCCTGGCGCGCCTGCGGCTGCGGCGCAATGCGCTGCGCCAGGAGCGCGTGGTCGAGGAAATCGAAGTGATGCTGGCCAACGCGATGGCGTTCGACCGACCGGCGTAGCGCGGCGCGGCCTCGCCGCAAACCGAAGTCGGACCCGGCGTGCTCTCGGGCGCCCTGCGCGCCCGAGTTGCGCAAGATCAATTCCGGCGACGGCGTTGCGTCCGATCATGACCCCGATACGGCGTTGAAGGGGTCGACATGCCAACCGGGCGGCTCGTGTTTCGTGCGCAGGCATGCGATGGCAGTCGGCGCGTCGTCGCCCCGACCGAACTGCGGCCTTCGACACCGCACCGACGGGGGCATCGCAGATCGAGCCACGCGGCGGTCCGCCGCGCGCCGGCGCGCCGCGGGCGCGATTGACCATGCGCCCGGCACACCTGCTTGGCGACGACCCGTGCCGCAGCGTCGATTCCGGTCGCAACACGGAGTCCGTGTATGCCGTGGTGCTGGCCGGCGGGCGAGGCTCGCGCCTGAGGGAGCTGACCGACTCGCGCGCCAAGCCGGCCATGCCCTTTGCCGGCAACCTGAAGATCATCGACTTCGCGCTGGGCAACTGCGTCAACTCGGGCATCCGGCGCATCGGCGTGCTGACGCAGTACAAGTCGCAGTGCCTGGCCCGCCATGTGACGCGCGGCTGGGCCTTTGCGGATTCGGGGCCCGACTCGTTCATCGACGTCATCCCGGCGCAACAGCAGACCGGCCAGGCCTGGTACCGCGGCACCGCCGATGCGGTCCATCAGAACCTGCCGCTGCTGCAGCAGGCCGCAGCGAAGCTGGTGCTGGTGCTCGCCGGCGACCACGTCTACAAGATGGACTACCGCCGCATCGTGGCGGACCACGTGGAGCGCGGCGCCGACGTCACGGTGGCCTGCATCGACGTGCCGATGGCAGACGCCTGCGGCTTCGGCGTGATGGGGATCGACGCCGATGGCCGGGTTCGGGCCTTCGATGAGAAGCCGGCATGTCCCGCGGCCCTGCCCGATCGGCCGGGCCGGGTGATGGCCAGCATGGGCGTCTACGTGTTCAGCGCGGCGTACCTGTACGACGAACTGAGTCGAGACAGCGCAGATCCGCGCTCGCTCCACGACTTCGGGCACGACATCCTGCCGCGCGCGGTCGCACGGGCACGGGTATTCGCCCACCCCTTCGAACGCAGCTGCGTCGGCGTGGCCGGCGCGCAGCCTTACTGGCGCGATGTCGGCACGCTCGACGCGTACTGGGAAGCCCACATGGACCTGATCCGGCCGCTGCCCGGCCTCGACCTGTACGACGACGCCTGGCCGGTCCGCAGCCTGGCGTACGGGGTGGCTCCGGCCAGGTTCACGCTCGACGCGGACGGCCACCGCGGCATGGCGATCGACTCGCTGGTGTCGGGCGGCTGCCAGGTCTGCGGCGCCTCGGTGCGGCGTTCGGTGCTGAGCCCGCGGGTGTGCATCGGCGACGGCAGCGTGGTCGAGGACTCGTTGCTGCTGCCGGGCGCGCAACTGGGGCGCAACGTCGTGTTGCGCCGCGTCATCGTCGACGAGGGCTGCGTGCTGCCCGACGGCATCAGGATCGGGATCCACCCCGACGAGGACCGCGCTCGCTTCACCGTCACCGACCGGGGCGTGACGCTGGTCACCGCACGCATGCTGGCGCCATGAACCACGCGGCGGCGCCGCGGTTGATTTCGACCCTGAATTGATCGGACGCAAGCGATCGGCACGGCGCCCGGCACAAGCTGGGCTCCTGTTGACGCCACAGGGGATGAACGTGCACATCGGCGAAATCTGTACACGGTCGGTGGTGACCTGCACCCGCGACATCAGCGCGCTCGAGCTGGCGCGGCTGATGCGCGAGCGTCATGTCGGTGCGGTGATCGTCGTCGACGAGCGCGACGGCAAGCCGACGCCGGTGGGCCTCGTCACCGACCGCGATCTGGTCGTCGAGGTCATGGCCGGCGCGGTCGATCCCGAGATCGTGCGCGTCGGCGACCTGATCGTTGCCGAACCGGTGACGGCGGTCGACACCGAGCTGGTCTTCGACGCGGTCTGGCACATGCGCAGCCAGGGCATACGCAGACTGCCGGTGGTCGACGCGCAGGCGCACCTCGTGGGCATCGTGACCCTGGACGACGTGACCCGGTTCCTGGCCGAACAGCTGAACGCCGTCACGTGCATCGTGCCCGCACAGATCGGGCAGGAAGCGGTGCGGAGACCGTCATGAAATACATCCGCTGGTTTTCCGAACTCGGGGTCGGCGACGTGCCCCTGGTGGGCGGCAAGAACGCCTCGCTCGGCGAGATGTACGGCGCGCTGACCTCGCAAGGCGTGCGCGTGCCCAACGGCTTCGCCGTCACCGCCGACGCCTACCGCCGCGTGCTCGACGACGCCGACGCCTGGCCGCGCCTGCACCGCGCGCTCGCCGGGCTGGACTGCCGCGACGTGCAGGACCTGGCACGCCGCGCGGCGCAGGCCCGCGAGATCGTCTACGGCGCGCCGCTGCCCGCCGATCTGGTGGCCGAGATCAGCGCCGCCTACGCGCGCCTGCAAGCCGAGTACGGCGAGACCGCGTCGTTCGCCGTGCGCAGCTCGGCCACCGCCGAAGACCTTCCGACCGCCAGCTTCGCCGGCCAGCACGAAACCTTCCTGAACATCGCCGGCGAGGCCAAGGTGCTGGACGCCGTGCGCCGCTGCTTCGCCAGCCTGTTCAAGGACCGGGCGATCAGCTACCGCGTCGACAACGGCTTCGATCACTTCAAGGTGTTCCAGTCGGTCGGCGTGATGAAGATGGTGCGCTCCGACCGCGCGGCCAGCGGCGTGATCTTCACGCTCGACACCGAATCGGGATTCCGCGACGTCGTGTTCATCACCGCGGCCTACGGCCTCGGAGAAAACGTGGTGCAGGGCACCGTCGACCCCGACGAGTTCTATGTGTTCAAGCCGACCCTGCGCCAGGGCCACCGCTGTGTGCTGCGGCGCAAGCTCGGCGGCAAGGAGCTGCGCATGGTCTACACCACCGGTGCGGGGCGCGAGACCACCCGCAACGTGCCCACCCCGCGCGAAGACCAGGCCCGGTTCTGCATCGGTGACGACGATGCGCTGGTGCTCGCCGATGCGGCCGTCAAGATCGAGGACCACTACAGCGCCAGGGCCGGCCGGCCCACGCCGATGGACATCGAGTGGGCCAAGGATGGCGTGGACGGCGAGCTCTACATCCTGCAGGCCCGGCCCGAGACGGTGGTCTCGCAGCGCCCGGTCGGCCAGGTCGACGAATACCGCCTGACGGCCAAGGGCGACACGCGCACCAGCGGCCGCGCCGTGGGCGGCATGATCGCCGCCGGCAAGGCGCACGTGATCACCGACGTGGGCCAACTCGGCCAGTTTCGGCCCGGCGAAGTGCTCGTCGCGGACACCACGATGCCCGACTGGGGCACGGTGATGAAGACCGCCGCCGCCGTCGTCACCAACCGCGGCGGGCGCACCTGCCACGCGGCCATCGTCGCGCGCGAACTCGGCATTCCGGCCGTGGTCGGCTGCGGCGACGCGACGACCAAGCTGCGCACCGGCGACGACGTCACCGTGTCGTGCGCCGAGGGCGCCGTGGGCCGCGTCTACGCCGGCGCGCTGCCGTTCACCCGCACGCGCGTCGACCTGTCGGCGCTGGCGCATCCGCGCACCCACGTGATGGTCAACATCGGCAACCCGGACGTCGCGTTCCAGGCTGCGATGCTGCCCACCGACGGGGTCGGGCTGGCGCGCATGGAGTTCATCGTCGCCGAACACATCAAGGCGCACCCGATGGCGCTCGTCCACCCCGAGAAGATCGACGACCCTTCGGTGCGCGACGCGATCGCGCAATTGACGCAGGGCTACGAGCGCCCGGCCGACTTCTTCGTGCGCCAGCTGGCCGAAGGCGTGGGCACGATCGCGGCGGCCTTCTACCCCAAGCCGGTGATCGTGCGCATGTCCGACTTCAAGACCAACGAATACGCCAGCCTGCTGGGCGGGCGGTGGTTCGAGCCCCACGAAGACAATCCGATGATCGGATTCCGCGGCGCGTCGCGCTACACGCACCCGGCCTACGCCGAGGGCTTCGCGCTCGAGTGCGCGGCGATGCGGCGCGTGCGCGAGGCGATGGGGCTGACCAACTTGAAGTTGATGATCCCGTTCTGCCGGCGCGTGCAGGAGGCCGAGCGCGTGCTGCAGGCCATGGCGACGCACGGACTCGCACGCGGCGCGAACGGCCTGGAGATCTATGTCATGTGCGAGATTCCCAACAACGTGATCCAGATCGACGCCTTCGCGCGACTCTTCGACGGTTTTTCGATCGGCTCGAACGACCTGACGCAACTGGTCCTGGGCGTCGATCGCGATTCGGAGATCGTCGCGTTCGATTTCGACGAGCGCGACGACGGCGTCAAGTCGATGCTGCGCCAGGCCGTCGAAGGCGCGCGCCGCAATCACCGCCACGCCGGCATCTGCGGCCAGGCGCCGTCGGACTACCCGGAGATGGTCGAGTTCCTGGTCGAGACCGGCATCGACTCGATCAGCGTCACGCCCGACACCTTGCTGGCGGTCACGCGCACCGTGCTGTCGGTCGAGCAGCGCCTGGGGCGCGCGCCGTCAGCGGCGTGAGCGTTGCTCGCGGGTCTGCTCCTTGGCGACGATGGCGGCCAGCGTGGCCGCCTGCCCGGCGTGCAGCGTCAGGATGTCGTCGAGCGTGACGATCCCGAGCAGGCTGCCGTCGTGATCGACCACCGGCAAGCGGCGCACACCGTGCAGGCGCATGCGCTCGACCGCCTCGGCAACGTCCTCGGCGGCGCTGGCGATCACGAGCCTGGCCGGCATGATCCCGGACACGCGGGTGGTGGCCGGGTCGCGTTCGGCGGCCAGCACCTCGACCACGATGTCGCGATCGGTGACGATGCCTACCGGCGTTCGATCGCCCTGCGGGTCGTCGACGATGATCAGGTCTCCGGTGTGGTGCAGCCGCATCAGCCGCGCGGCCTCGAGGATGTTGGTGTCCCGGCCACACGAGACGGCGTCGAGTGTGCAGATGTCCTTGACCAGCATGCTGTGCCTCCGCGGCGGTTGCAAATGGGGAATCGCGTCGGGCTCATTGCGCCAGCACGCGGGCGAGTTTGAGAAGTTCCGGGTCGAGCCGCTTCTTGCGGCCCGCCACCTCGGCCAGCGGCGTCGCGACGATCTTGCCTTCGACGCTGCCGACGAGCACGCCGGTGTGCCCGGCGTCGATCTGCGCGATCGCCGCGGCGCTCAGCCGGATCGCCAGCATGCGGTCCACCACCCCGGGCGCGCCACCGCGCTGCACGTGGCCGAGCTTGCAGACGCGCAGGTCGAAGCCGAGCCGCGCCTGATGGCGCCTGAAGTAGTCGGCCAGCGCCTCGGCGTTGTAGCGTGCCCCCTCGGCGACCACGGTGATGGCGTGGCTCTTGCCGCGCTCGTAGGCGGCGTGGATGTCCATCGCGATCGACTCGGGCTCCACCGGCGACTCGGGCACGACGATGACCTCGGCGCCGCTGGCGATGCCGACGTTGGCGGCGAGGTAGCCGCAGTCGCGCCCCATCACTTCGACCAGGAACACCCGCCGGTGCGACGCCGCGGTGACGCGCAACCGGTCGACCGATTCGAGCGCCACGTCGATCGCGGTCGTGGCGCCGATCGTGAGGTCCGATCCGACGATGTCGTTGTCGATGGTCGAAGCCACGCCGACCACCGACAGGCCCCTGCACGACAGCGCATGCGAACCCGACTGCGAGCCGCCGCCGCCGATCACGACCAGGTCGTGGATGCCACGGTCACGCAGCCGGCCCAGGGCCTGCTCCTGACCGGCCTCGGTCATCAGGTCGAGGCATCGGGTCGTGCCCAGGAACGTGCCGCCGCGCTCCATGACGCCCCCGACGTGGCGCGAACCGAGCGACACGAAGTCGCCGGCGATGAGCCCGGTGTAGCCGTGGCGCACGCCGAACACTTCGAACCCGCTGGCCACGCCCAGACGAACGATGGCACGGATGGCCGAATTCATGCCCGGCGCATCGCCGCCGCTGGTCAGTACGGCCAGGCGTTTCATGGGGTCGTGCCGCGGCGAGGCGGTCGAGATCCGCAACGCTCGGCAGGCGCTCGAACACGGGCGACGGTCACTGCCGCCTGCCGCCAACGGGCGCGGCACGCGCGCCGCATCAAGCGAGAACGAAGCACTCCGGGCCCTTCAGGGCGCGGGCGAGGCCGCGGTCGATTCGACCGCTTCGACCGATTCGCCGAGCGCGCGGGCAACCTGCCCCTCGGCTCTCAACCAGTCTTCCAGGTCGTGGCCGTCGAGCCGGCCACGCGCTTCGTAGAACGCGTAGGCGGTCTCGCGAACCAGGCGCTCGTGGTTCTCGCCGGCATCGGCCCGCGACCCGGTGACCGCTTTGGCGACCGCGGTCTTCGCGCGAGCCGCGCTCTTGCCGTGGACCGGACGCGGCGTTCCGGTTTCGGATGAATGGTGCTTCATGTCTTGTCTCCAGGGCACCCGCAGGACGCAGGCGGCGGGTCGCGAAAGACGACCCTGCCGTCATGGGTCACGTTAGCGCCGCTGCCGTGGCCGGCGTTGAGCGGGATCAATCGCGCCTCCGGACCGGCCGGCGATCGCGGTGGCCGCGATCGGTGCCTTCGCGCATCGATTCCGCTGCCCCTCGGCGCATCGTGCGACCCGGTCGATGCGGCGGCATTTCCGCGCACCGTGAAGGCGCATGGCGATGCGGTTGTCGAACCGCCCCCGACTCAACCGGGCACTGCCGGCACGACCAGCACGTCGCGCGTCGTCTGATAGACCACGTGCTGCGCCAAGTTGCCCAGGAGGCGCTCGGCGTGGGCACCCGGGCCGTGGTGCCCGACGACGACGCAATCGGCGGGCATGCTGCCTGCGGCGGCCACGATGGCGCGCGCCGGCACGTCTTCGACGACATCGACGGTCACCGGATGGGTGGCCTCGCGGGCCAGCGCCCGCGCCAGTTGCTGCAGTTCCCGGGCGGCATGGGCGTGCATCGAATCGCGCTGCGCCCGGGCGTGCTCCGCCGTGATGCCCCCCATCCACAAGGCCCGGTCCAGGCCCGGGTCCAGCAGATAGAGCAGATGGTGGTGCGCGATCGGGAACAACGCGACGGCGAAGGCCGCCGCGTGCGTCGATCCCTCGCTCACGTCCACCGCCGTCAGGACCTTGTCGTACGGTGCGGCGGCCGGCATGCGGACGACGAGGACCGGGCACGCCGCCGATCGAACGACCTTCGCCGCGGTGCTGCCCAGGCCCATCGCGGCGGGATCCGCACGCGACCCGACGACGACGAGTGAGCTGGCATGGGCCTTGACGTGCGCTTCGATCACCGTGTGGGCGGCGCCGGTCCCGAACTCGGTCACGACCTTGAGTCCGGTCTGGGCTTGCAGAGCGGTCGCCTTGTCGACCAGACGACGCCGCATCAGCACGTCGGGCGGCGGGTCGCAGACGAATTCCTGCAGGTCGAAGACTTCCTTGAGGCTGTGCCATGCACTGATGTCGAACGAATGCACCAGATGCAGCGAAGCACCGTGCGCAACGGCGAGTTGCACGGCTCGCTCGACCGCCGCATTCGACCCCACCGAGAAATCCGTCGCGGCCACGATGCTCAGGATCTTGGTCATGGTCGAAAGCCTCCTGGCAACCGGGTGCCACTCATGGTCACGATGTTCGATCACTCCGTGCCCGGGCACTTGACTTGCCTCAATTTTTCGCGTCCACGCGGACCCCTGCAGCGGGTTCGACGGCACCGGCAAACCGCAGGCGATGGGCGCGATGGACCCGAGCGTGGCGCGGCCAGGCCAGGCGCCGGGACCGTTCGGTTAGCCTATGCGCCCGCGATGCCCACGCAGCCCGCGCGGGCCGAGCCCTCGACCGAACGGTGTCGAGCCCGCCCCGTCCGATGGACCCTGCCACCATGACCGAACCCGAATTCAAGACGAACCGCGCCGCCGCGGCCCGCGGCGATGTGTGAGCTGCTCGCGATGTCGAGCGCGCGTCCGGCGCGCCTGACGTTTTCGCTGCACACGCTGGCCGCACGCGGCGCCGCGGCCGGTGGCACGCACGACGGTTGGGGCGTCGCGTTCTATGAGGGCAACGACGTCGCCCTGTTCCGCGAGCCCGGCGCCGCCGGCGACAGCGCGCTGGTGCGCCACCTCGAAGGCCACGGGCCGAGCACGAACCTGGCGATCTCGCACATCCGCCGTGCCACCCGCGGCGCGGTGCAGTTGTCGAACACACAACCGTTCGTGCGCGAACTCGGCGGGCGCATGCAGGTGTTTGCTCACAACGGCAACCTGCCGGGCATCGAGCACAGCGAGGTCTTCACGCTCGACGCGCAGCCGCTGCATGGCCGGTACCGACCCGTGGGGCAAACCGACTCCGAGCATGCCTGGTGCGCGCTGCTGGCGCGCCTGAGCGGGCTGTGGGCGGGCACCGGCGTGCCGACGCTCGAGTCGCGCCTGGCGCACCTGGCTGCATTTGCCGCCGACCTGCGTACGCTCGGGCCAGCCAATTTTCTCTATGCCGACGGCGACGCGCTGTTCGCGCACGGCCACCGCCGCATCCAGCATCCCAGCGGCCGGATCGAGCCACCCGGGCTGTGGATGCTGCAGCGCCATTGCGCGCCGGATGCACCGCCGCCGGCGCACGCTGCCGGCATCGCGGTCGCCGCCGGCGATCAGACCGTGCTGCTGTTCGCCAGCGTGCCGCTGACCGACGAGGCCTGGCAGCCGCTGGCCGAGGGCGCGCTGGTGGCGGTGCGCGACGGCGAGATTCTTGCCACGCGGCCGCCCGCCGCCGCCTGACACTACCGTTCTCGCCACGACCCGGACCGCCCCATGCCCCGCACCACCCACCGCGAACGCCACCGCACCGACCGCATCGGCTGGCTGCGCGCCGCCGTGCTCGGCGCCAACGATGGCATCGTCTCCACCGCCAGCCTGCTGGTCGGCGTGGCCGCGGCCAGCGCCGGGCGCAGCGAACTGCTGGTCGCCGGCGCGGCCGGGCTGATGGCCGGCGCGATGTCGATGGCGGCCGGCGAATACGTGTCGGTGAGTTCGCAGTCCGACACCGAGGGCGCAGACATCGCGCGCGAGCGCATCGAGTTGAGCGCACAGCCCGAGGCCGAACTGCGCGAGTTGGCCGCGATCTACGAAGGCCGCGGGCTGAGCGCTGACCTGGCAGCGCAAGTGGCCGCGCAACTGACCGCCCACGACGCGCTGGGCGCCCACACCCGCGACGAACTCGGCGTGTCCGAGACGCTGACCGCGCGTCCGGTGCAGGCCGCGCTGACTTCGGCGCTGACCTTCACCGCCGGCGCCGTGCTGCCGCTGGCAACCGCGTTGGTGGCGCCGATGTCGATCGTCACGGTGGCCGTCGCCGCCACGTCGCTCGTGTTCCTGACGGCGCTGGGCGCATTGTCGGCGCGGGTCGGCGGGGCACCGGTGGCCAAGGCCGCGGTCCGCGTGGCGTTCTGGGGCGTGCTGGCGATGGCCTTGACGGCGGGTGTGGGAAAGCTGTTCGGCGCGATCGTCTGAAGCGCCGCGCCGATGGCGGCGCTGCCGATCCACCCGACCGACCGAAGCGACGACGCCGCCGCCGCAACCCACCCGCCGAAGCTGAGCCGCCGCGCGGCTTGATCTGCAGCAAAGCCCCGTCGCGCCCGCGGTGACATGCTGCGGGCTCTGACCCGCCGGAGCTCCGCATGACCCACGCCACCCTGAAGATCATCCGCGAGGAGCACGCCGCGCTCGCCGCGATGTTGCGATCGATCCCGTTGCTGCTGGCGCAGCACCGCCGGCACGGCACCTTGCCCGATTTCGCCAACCTGCGGGCGATGCTGTTCTATGTCGACGAGTTTCCCGAAAAGCGCCACCACCGCAAGGAATCGGAGCTGCTGTTCCCGAAGCTGCGCGCGCGCACGCCGCTGTCGCGCGACCTGCTCGACCACCTGGACGAGGAGCACGCGCACGGCGAGCACAGCATCCGCGACCTCGAGCACGCGCTGCTCGGTTTCGAGATGATCGGCGAGCCGCGCCGCGAGGCGTTCGAGCACGCCGCGCAGCGCTATGTCGACTTCTACCTCGCCCACATGGCGATGGAGGAAGAGCAGATCCTGCCGCTCGCCGAGCGCGTGCTCACCGAGCGCGACTGGGCCGAACTCGACGAGGCCTTCGCCACCAACAAGGATCCGCTCACCGGCCACGAACCCGAGGCCGATTACCGCGCGCTGTTCACCCGCATCGTCAACGCGGTGCCGGCACCGATCGGGCTCGGGCCCGCAGGATGACTGCGCTGGCGCGCGGCGATAACGGCCGCGCCCAGCGAGCAAGGACGGTTCAAAGCACCAACTCGTTGGCGTCCGCTCTGCTCAAACGTCTGGGGGTCACAATCCGTCGCCAACCTCCGCCCCCGCCGTTGCACGAGTCCAGTGTTTTCTTCCGCAATCGCGATCGCCGAGTCACTCTTCAGTGCGGCAACACCTGTACGACGAATCCATCGCCTTGAAGCCCCGCTCTGGAAGCGGAGGATCGAGCGGAACCCAAAGGACGCGCGAATCGGGCCTTGGCTGCAGGCGCGATACGCGGTAGTTCACGAGAGGGCGTGGAAGGGCAAGGGCGCCTGCCTGTACATGGCCAAACAGAGTGCTGGGCCCGGCAGCGCCTTGCGGGTTCTCGCCATCGTTCGTCCCCATCGAAGTCTCGACAGGGACGACTAATCGATGATGATCTGCTATCTGGGCAGTATTGGGGTTAGACCGCACCGCCCACGGTCGGAGCGGCCCACGCACTTGCCGCTATGCACGCGTCGCGTTATTATTGCGACCCGTGCCTATCAAGAACTTCAAGTGCAAAGACACCCGAGCGCTGTTCGAGGGGAAGCGCGTAATGCGTTGGGTGAACATCGAACGCCCTGCCCTTCGGAAGCTTGCACAACTGGACTGGTCGTCGGTTCTTGACGACCTGAAAGTGCCGCCTGGCAACGGCCTCGAAGCATTGAAGGCTGAACGGAAAGGACAGCACAGCATCCGCATCAACCAACAGTGGCGGGTTTGCTTCGTTTGGACGGCAGAAGGGGCCGCCGACGTGGAAATCGTCGACTATCACTGAAAGAGACATCATGCGTACCGTTCTACCTGTCGCGCCTGGCGAAATGCTTGAAGAAGAATTCCTCAAGCCGCTTGGGCTCACCAAGTACCGCCTCGCCAAGGACATCGGCGTTCCAGCGCAGCGAATCGGTGAGATCGTGTCGGGCAAGCGTGCCGTCACGGCTGACACCGATCTTCGGCTTTGCCGCTACTTCGGCCTGAGTGACGGGTGGTGGTTGCGCGGGCAAGTCGCCTATGACACAGCCGTTGCCAAAGAAGCCCTCCAGAAGGAGTTGGCCACGATCCAACGGTGTTCGCTGCTGGCGGCGTAGTAATCCTGGCCCGGATCGGCGTAATCCTCACCCTTGGTCCGCATGACGTAGATCGGGCGGGCGAGTTCGGGGGCGGCGGCGGTGACGGCCTTGGGTTTGTCCACGCGTGAGCACAGGCGACGGAAGTGCGCGCCCAGAGCCGACTTGCGGGTGCGAAGCGCGGCTGCGGCCATGCGCAAGGCCTGGGCCGCCCGTTGACGCAGCGCTTGGTCTTGCCGCTCATCGCCTTGCCACCGGTGATCTTGGTGCCGGGACACGGGCCGAGCCAGGAAGTGAAGTCCTTGATCGGTGGGAACCGTGTCATGCCCACGCCGGTCTCCGAGACGACCGACCCAGTGCGCACGGAAATCCGGCGCCAGCGGCGGCGCGGCGGGCGCGTCAGCGCCCCACCAGCGAACGCGCCGCCTCGCCGGCCGGCTGCAACGGGCCGAGCGGGTTGACCTGTTCGTCGGTGCGGTCGGTGCGCGGCACGCCGCCGTAGCTTCGGAACAGCACGACGCCATCGCGCACCGCGAGCAGGCCGTTGAAGTTCCAGCCGCTCACGTGCGTGGTGCGCCGGAAGTTCAGGAAGTCGAGCACGAAGTTGCCGACGCGGTGTGTCGACTCGCGGCTCAGCCGGAACTCGTAGGCGCGGCAGGCCTGGCGCGCCAGGATGCAGTCGCGTATGCCGGGATCGAGGGCCTCGAACGGGATGCCGCGATCGGGGGCCAGGCTGACCATCAGTTGCGGGTACGGGATCTGCGTCACGTTCGCGCCGTCCTGCAGGTCGAAGCCCAGCGCCTTGAGCTGCGTGGCGGTCGTGCGGTAGGTCTCGATCTTGCCGAACGCCTGCGCGGCGGCCTCGAAGCTGTCGAAACCCGAGGGTTGTTCGGTCTTGCCGCGCGGCAGCAGGTTGGCGCAGCCGCCGGAGAGCAAGGCCAGTGTGACGAGGATGGTGCCGCGGGTGAGGGTCATGCGGCACAGTGTCGCAACGCCGTCGCGCGCCTGTCAACGCCTGCGGCGTGGCGGGCGCACGACGGCGCCGTCATTTGGACGCGCGCCGCGGCCCGCTGCGCCCCGCGGCACGCTCATGGGCCGCCTGGCACGGCGCGCAGCGCAGCGCGGCGGGCTGCACCAGCAGGCGCTGCAACGCGATCGGCTCACCGCAGTCGGCGCAGTTGCCGTAGGTGCCGCTGTCGAGCCGCTCGAGCGCGGCGCGCACGTCGGCCATCTCGTCGAGGTCGCGCTGCTCCTGCGCGTCGCCCAGCTCGGCAAACTGCTGCTGCGCCGCTTCGTCCTTGCGATCGACGACCTCGTGGCCGCCGGCATCGGTCGACTCGCGCTGCGCCGTCGCGTCGCGCACCTCGCCGCCGAGTTCGCGCAGGCGGTAGGTCAGCAGGTTGCGCAGTGTCGTCAGGTGGGTTTGCGTGGGCAGGTCCATGGTGCGATCGATCCGGTTCGGCGCTCGTTGGCAGCGCCTGGATTCATTCTCGAACCCGCACCACCGCCGTTCATTGACCGGCGTCAATCGCGCCGCCGCGCGCGCAGTTCCTCCAGTTCGACGCGGACCGCCTCGGCCACGGCCCCGCTCACGTCGATCGCGTTGCTCGGGTGCGCCAGCGTGTTGCAGCTGACGATGCGCGCCGCGCCGGCCGACTGCAGCAGCGCGACCGCGTCGCCGGCGAACACCGCGTGCACGGCCACGCACACCGGCGCGAGGTGGCCCTGCGCGAGCAACTGCCGCACCGCGGTGGCCATCGTGTGCGCGCTGGAAACGATGTCGTCGACGAGCACCGGCGTGTGGCCGCGCAGCGCCTGCAGGTCGGGCAGCATCAATTCCACATCGCGGTCGCCCAGGCGCCGCTTGCGCAGCACGGTGTGCGGGCAGCCGGCCAGCCCCGCCACCTCGGACACCCATTGCGCGCTTTCTTCGTCCGGGCCGATCAGGTGCGGGTGCGCGACCCGGCCCTGCAGCCACGCGGCGATCGCCGCGGCGCTCGGCACCACCGCGGCCGGGATCGCGTAGATCGCGCCGAGCGAGGCGCGCCGGTGCAGGTGCGGGTCCACCGTCACGAGCCAGTCGAACGCGTTCGAGACGAGCTTGGCGAAGCTGCTCGACGTGACCGCCTCGCCGCTTCGGAAGCGCGTGTCCTGGCGCATGTACGGCAGATACGGCGCGACCACGCCGACGCTGGCCGCGCCGAGGTCGCGCAGCGCATCGGCCAGGAACAGCAGGCCCGCGAGCTGCGGATCGGGGTCGCGCAGCTGGGCGACGACGGCCACGTCGCGGCCCTGCACGTCGCCGGTCACGCGCAGGTAGATCTCGCCGTCGGGAAAGCGCCGGCTTTCGAGCGGGCACGGCGTGGTGCCGAGCCTGTGATCGAGGCGCTCGGTCAACGCCTGCGCGCCCGGCAGTGCAACGAGGAGCAGCTTGTTCATGGTGGGTCGATGGCAATGACGGGCGATTGTCCGTGGACGAAAGCGAGCGCGTAGGCGAGTTCGCCCGGCGCCTGGGCGTGCAGCGTCAGCAGCGGCTGACCCGCGGCCACCGTGTCGCCGAGCCGCACCAGCAGGGTCGCACCGGCAGCGGGGTCGCGTGGCGCGCCGGCGAGCTTGGCCGCGCGTGCCAGCCGGCGGTTGTCGATCGCGCCGACGCGGCCGGCGATCGTAGCCGCCACCACCTCGCGATGCGCGGCGCGCGGCGGTTCGCGCAGGCCGCCCTGGGCGTTGCAGATCGCGATGAACTTGGCCAGCGCCTGGCCACCGTCGAGGGTGCGCGTGGCCAGCGCCAGGCCGGCTCCGGGCACGGCACGGCCGGCCATTTCGAGCAGCGCACCGGCCAGCGCCAGGGCGCGCTGGCGCAGGTCCTGCGGCGCGTCGGCGTGGCGCTGCAATACCGCGAGCACGTCGAAGGCCTCGAGCGCGGGCCCGATGCCGCGGCCCACCGGCTGCAGGCCGTCGGTCTGCAGCACCTGCACCTGCAGCCCGACCGCCGCACCCACCGCACCGAGGCTGGCCGCCAGCGACTGCGCCGCGGCGCTGCTGCGCACCTTCGCGGTCGGGCCGACCGGCAGGTCGATCAGCACGCGCTCGGAGCCCGCCGCGACCTTCTTCGACAGCACCGAGGCGACGAGCTGGGCCTCGCTGTCGAGGTCGAGCGGACGCTCGACGCGGATCAGCATGTCGTCGGCCGGGCTCAGCCGGGCCGCGCCGCCCCAGGCGATGCAGCCGCCCTCGCGCTCGACGACACGGCGCATCGTGGCGATGTCGAGCGTCACCGGCGCCAGCGTTTCCATCGTGTCGGCGGTGCCCGCCGGCGAGGTGATCGCGCGCGACGAGGTCTTGGGCATCACCACGCCGCAGGCGGCGACGATGGCGACCACGATCGGCGTGGTGCGGTTGCCCGGCAGGCCGCCCACGCAATGCTTGTCCATCACCGGCGAGTGCGACCAGCGGATGCGCTCGCCCACGTCGACCATCGCGCGGGTCAGCGCCACGGTCTCGTCCTGATCGAGCCGGCCGCCGGCGCAGGCGGTGACGAACGCGGCCAGGTGCAGGTCGGAGACGCGGCCGCGGCTCACGTCGTCGATCAGCGCGCGCATCGAGGGGTAGTCGAGCTTGCGGTCGTAGACCTTGGCGCGCACGAACTTCAACGACTCGAGCAGCGGCGCGTGGCGCACCGTCACGGCTTCGCCGCCCTGCAACGCCAGCCACTCCCAGGCCGCCTCGGACAGTGCGGCCTCGTCGCGGCCGAGCCACTGCGCATCGACGCGGTGCAGGATCGCCAGCACCTCGCGACCGTTGGCGGCCACCTCGACCTGGGCCTGCGCCTCGAAGCCCTCGGCGCGGCACACCGCGCAGTCGCTGCGCATGTAGACCACCGGCTGCTGGTAGGTGTCGATCAACGCGCGGCGCGCGCGCAGCGGCGCAGGGGTGGCAGGGTTGGCCTGGACCACGGCGGCCACCGTCACAGATCGACCACGTCGCGAAATTCCGGCACGCTGCAGGGCCAGCGGTGGCGCTCCTCGATCGCCTGGCGCAGCGCGTCGGCCGGCACCGGCTCGCCGTGGGTCACGAACACGTGCTGCGGCGCGGCCGGCAGCGCGCCGACCCAGGCCAGCAGCTCTTCGCGGTCGGCGTGCGCCGAGAGCGACTCGATCTGCGCCACCTCGGCGCGGATCGGCACGTGCTGGCCGTGGATCTTCACGGTGGGTGCGCCGCCGACGATCGCCGCGCCACGCGTGCCGGCCGCCTGGAAGCCGGCGAACAGCAGGCTGTTGCGCGGGTCGGGCGCGAACGCCTTCAGGTGGTGCAGCACGCGCCCGCCCGAGGCCATGCCACTGGCCGAGATGATCACCGCCGGCATGCGCAGCTCGTTGAGCCGCTTGGACTCGTCAACGCTGTTGACGATGCGCACCGCGCCGCTCATCGCCCGGCATTGCTCGGGCGTGAGCCGGTGCTCGGCGCGGTGGTGCTCGTAGATGTGCGTGGCATCGGCCGCCATCGGGCTGTTCAGGAACGCCGGCAGATCCGGGATGCGGCGCTGTTCCTTGAGCAGGTGCAGGCAGTACATCAGGGTCTGCGCGCGGCCGATCGCAAAGGCCGGGATCACGACGATGCCGCCACGCGCCGCGGTGCGGCTGATCACGTCGGCCATCGCCGTCAGCGGGTCGACGCCGGCATGGGCGCGGTTGCCGTAGGTCGACTCCATCACCACCCAGTCGCTCGCCTCGGGCGGCAGCGGCGGACGCATCAGCAGGTCCTGGCTGCGCCCGAGGTCGCCGGAGAACAGCAGCGCGTGGCCGTCCCACTCGACGCGCACGCTGGCCGCGCCGAGCAGGTGGCCGGCACCGCGCAGCAGCACCCGCACCCCTGGGATCGGCTCGAAGCCCTGGTCGAACTCGCGCGCCACGAAGCGGTCGAGCGCGAGCTTGGCGTCGGCCTCGGTGTACAGCGGCAGCGCCGGCCGGTGCTTCGAGAAGCCGTGGCGGTTCGCGTACTCGGCTTCTTCTTCGAGCAGCCGGCCGGAGTCGGGCAGCAGCAGCCCGCACAGCTCGTGCGTGGCCGCGGTGCAGTGCACCGGGCCGCGAAAGCCGAGCTGCACCAGCCGCGGCAGGTAGCCACTGTGGTCGAGGTGGGCGTGGGTGAGCACGACCGCGTCGATCTCGGCCGGCGGCACCGCGAAGTCGTCCCAATTGCGCAGGCGCAGTTGCTTCAGGCCCTGGAACAACCCGCAGTCGACCAGCAGGCGCCGGCCGCCGTGCTCGAGCAGGTACTTGGAGCCGGTCACGGTACCGGTCCCACCGAGAAACGTCAGCCGCATGGTTCACCTCGACACAGCAACAAGCCCGATCGTGGCGCCGCGCCGCGCTCAAGGGTTGATCGGCATCAATCCAGCGACGCGTGCACCGCGTACGCTGGCTGCAACCCACCGGAGCTCAGCGATGAACTACCGCAGCCTGCTCGTCCTGCTCGACCCGAGCGCCGCCTGCGCCGTAAGGCTGCAGCTCGCGATGCGACTGGCACGCGAACGCGACTGCCACCTGGTGGGGCTGGCGCCGACCGGCCTGCTCGACGTCCCGCCCGACAGCGGCGCCGCGAGTTCGCTCGCCGACTATGCCGCACGCGCGCTGGATGCGGTGCGCGAGCAGGCCGAACGCGCGGCGCAGAACTTTCGCGACGAATGCCATGCCGCCGGCGTCAAGTCGTTCGAGTCGGTGATCGACGAAGCCGACAAGGCCGAGTCGCTGGTGCGCCACGCGCATTGCAGCGACCTGGTGGTGCTGACCCAGGCCGCGCCCAAGGCGGCCGACCACCGCAGCGCGCAGGCGCTGGTCGAGGAGGTCGTGCTGCACAGCGCGCGCCCGACCCTGATCGTGCCGCACGCGGGCCGCTTCGAGCGCGTCGGCGCCAAGGCGCTGGTGGCCTGGGACGACACCCGCGAGGCGGCCCGCGCACTCAGCGACGCGCTGCCGATCCTGTGCCATGCGAGCCAGGTGCAGCTGGTGCGCTGGACATCGATCGGCGCGATCCGCGACGCCGCGCTGCAGGCGCGCATGGACGCGGTGCAGCACTGGCTGATGTGGCATGGCGTGTCGAGCGAGGTCTGCATCGAGGCCACCGACCTGGGCATTGCCGACGCGATGCTGTCGCGCGCCACCGACCTCGGCGCCGACCTGATCGTGATGGGCGCCTACGGCCACGCGCGCTGGGCGCAACGCGTGCTGGGTGGCGCCACGCGCGGCATGCTGGCCTCGATGACGGTGCCGGTGTTGATGTCGCACTGAACGTTCACCGCCCGCAACCCACTGTGAAGGAACCACCATGTACAAGCGCATCCTTGTCCCGATCGACGGCAGCGACACCGCGCGGCGCGGCCTGAAGGAAGCGATCGCGCTGGCCACGCAGCTCAAGGCCGCGCTGCGGCTGCTCCACGTGACGAGCGACTTTCCGGTCATGCTGGAAATGTCCAACACGCTGAACTTCGACCAGTATCGCGCGGGGCTGCAGCAGTACGGCCGCGAGCAGCTCGACAACGCGAAGACGCTGGCCCAGGGCCTGGGCCTGGAGGTCGAAACGCAGCTGCGCGACCTGAAGGGCGGGCGCGTCGCCGACGCGATCGTCGACGAGGCCCGCAGCGCCGGCTGCGACCTGATCGTCATCGGCACCCACGGCCGGCGCGGCTTCAACCGCGCGCTGCTGGGCAGCGACGCGGAAAGCGTGCTGCGCGCCAGCCCGGTGCCGGTGCTGCTGGTGCGGGCCCCGGCGGTGGCGTGATGCGGCGGCTCATCAGAAGCAAGACGTTTCGCAAGCTCAACACCGTTCGCCCTGAGCCTGTCGAAGGGCCGGCTTCGACAGGCTCAGCCTGAACGGGACTGTTCGCAAACATCCGGGTCCGCAACGAAATGCGCAAGCTCACACGAGGGTGCAGCCCATGATCGACAGCGAATTCACGATCGAGCTGCGCCAGCAGGTCGACTACCGGTTCGAGGTGCGCTTCGACAACCCGGCGATCGCGCCGCTGCTCACCGACGAAACCGCGCCACTGGGCGGAGACGCCGGCCCCAACCCGTCGCGCCTGCTCGGCACCGCGGTGGCCAATTGCCTGGCGGCGAGCCTGCTGTTCGCGATGCGCAAGTTCAAGAACACGTGCGAACCGCTGCGCGCGGTGGCGGCGGTGCGGTTGGTGCGCAATGAGCAGAAGCGGCTGCGCATCGGCCGCATCGCGGTCGACCTGCATCTGGGGGTGGCCGCCGGCAAGCTCGTCCAGCTCGACCGGGTGCTGGGCCAGTTCGAGGAGTTCTGCGTGGTCACGCAGAGCGTGCGTGCCGGCATCCGGGTCGAGGTGCGGGTGCTCGACCGCGACGGGCGCTTGCTGCACGATTCGGCCGCGTCGCCCGCCGTGTCGCCCGGCTGATCGGCGCCGCGCGGCAGGGCCGACACGATGGTTCCGATGGTCCGCATGCGCCCGCTGGTCCAGAACCTGGTCGACGCGCTCGGTGCGCGGGCTCCAAGCCCGTTCGCCGTGACGCTGGCCGACGGCGCGGTGTACCGCAGCGGCAGCGGCGAGCCGGCGTTCACGCTGGTGTTCCGCACCGAGGCGGCCTTGCTGGCGACGCTGGCGCGCGGCCACATCGGCCTGCTCGAGTCGTACTTCGAGCAGCAGGTCGATGTCGAGGGCGACCTGGGCGCCGCGTTCGCCACCGGCCTGATGGCCGACATCGACCCGCGGCTCAACCTGCTCGACGGCGTCGAGAACGGCCTGCACGAGTGGCGCCATTCGAACCGCGACCCGGCTCAGGCGAAGGCCAACGCGCGCGCCCACTACGGGCTGGGCACCGCGTTCTACAAGCTCTGGCTCGACGACCCGCTGCTGATGTACACCTGCGGCTACTGGAGCGAAGGCACGACCACGCTCGAGCAGGCGCAGCGCAACAAGATCGACCACGTCTGCCGCAAGCTCAGGCTCGGCCGCGGCGAGCGCTACGTCGAAATCGGTTGCGGGTTCGGCGGCTTCATGTTCCGCGCGCTCGAGACCTGCGGTGCGCTGGGCACCGGCGTCAACACCACGACCGAGCAGGTCGACTGGCTGCGCGCGCAGATCGAGCAGCGCGGCCTGGCGGGGCAGCTCACGGTGCGCGAGGCCGATTTCCGCGACATCGACGGCCCCTACGACAAGGTGGTCTCGATCGGCGTGCTCGAACACGCCGGACGCGACCAGCTCGCCGAGGTGATCCAGGCCCATGCCGACTGCCTGAAGCCGGGCGGGCTGGGGATGCTGCACTTCATCGGCCATGTGGGGCACCACGACACCGAGCTGTTCATCCGCAAGCACGTGTTTCCGGGCGGCTGGATCCCCAGCCTCGCGCAGGCCCTGATCGAGATGGAGCGCTGCGGGCTCGAGGTGATCGACGTCGAGAACCTGCGGCGCCACTACGCGCCGACGCTCGACGCCTGGGCCGAACGCTTCGAGCGCCGCTGGGGCGACATCCACGCGCTGGACCCGCAGCGCTTCGACGAGCGCTTCCACCGCATCTGGCGCGCCTACCTGGTCGGCTGCGCGGAGATGTTCCGCTCGCCGGCCGACTACACGCACCTGTTCCAGGTCGTGTTCAGCAAGGGCAACGTGACCCGCGACAACTACCCGATGAGCCGGGCCCATCTGTATGAGACAGGCTGACCTGACCGACCACGCGCGGCGCACCGCGGCATTGCTGGACTCGATGCACGCGCAGCCTGCCGACGCCAGCCCGCTCGGACTGTCCAAGTCCACTTCGAACCTGTTCCGCGACCGCGCCGAAGGCCGCAAGCGCCGTCTCGACCTGAGTGACTTCTGCCATGTGCTCGAGATCGACACCGCGCGCGGCTGGGTCGACGTCGAAGGCCTCGTGACCTGCGAAACGCTGGTCGATGCGACACTGCCGCACGGCGTGATGCCGGCCGTGGTGCCGCAGCTCAAGACGATCACCGTCGCCGGCGCGGTGGCCGGCGTGGGCATCGAGGCCACCTCGTTCCGGCACGGTCTGGTGCACGACACGCTGCTCGAGCTCGACGTGCTGCTGCCCGACGGCGAGGTCGTGTGCTGTACCCCCGACAACGCGCACCGCGACCTCTTCTTCGGCTTCCCGAACTCCTACGGCACGCTCGGCTACGCGTTGCGGCTGCGCCTGCGCACCGTGCCGGTGTTGCGCTGCGTGCAGGTCGAGCACCGCACGCACAGCGAGCCGAGCCACTACTTCGACGACGTCGCCGAGCAGTGCGCGGGCCGTGCCGACTTTGTCGACGGGGTCGTGTTCGGCGCCAATCAGCAGGTGCTGAGCGTCGCGCGCTTCGTCGACGAAGCGCCCTGGCTCAGCGACTACCGCTTCGAGCACATCTACTACCGCTCGCTGCTGCAGCGCGAGCGCGATTTCCTGACGACGCGCGACTACCTCTGGCGCTGGGACACCGACTGGTTCTGGTGCTCCAAGAACTTCGGCGCCCAGCAGCCCCTGCTGCGCCGCCTGATCGGGCGCAAGCGTCTGAACTCGCGCACCTATGCGCGCTGGATGCGCTGGAATGCGCGCTGGCGCGTGTCGCAGCGGCTGGCGCGGTGGCGCGGCCGGCATGTCGAGTCGGTGATCCAGGACGTCGACATTCCGATGCACCGCGCCGGCGAGTTCCTCGAGTTCCTGCTGCGCGAGATCGGCATCGTGCCGATCTGGGTCTGCCCGATCCGCGCCGCCAGCGCGCAGGCGCGCTTCACGCTGTACCCGCTGGCGCCGGGCGTGCGCTACGTGAATTTCGGCTTCTGGGACCGCATCGAGAGCGCCGCCGCGCACGCGCCGGGCCACTTCAACCGGCTCGTCGAGTGCAAGGTGCTCGAGCTCGGCGGCATCAAGTCGCTGTACTCCGACAGCTACTACACCCGCGAGGAGTTCGACCGCGCCTACGGCGCGGATGGCTACGCCGCGCTCAAGCGCCGCTACGACCCGCAGCATCGGCTGCTCGGTCTGTACGAGAAATGCGTGCTGCGCGCCTGAGCCGGGCAGCGCTGGCACTGCTGCTCGCCAGCGCCGCCGCGGCGGCGCTGGCGCAGGCCATCACCACACCGCAGGAACTCGCCACCGCCTTCGCGGGCCAGGTCCGGCCGCGGCTGGAACTGCCGGTGGTCGAACAGGCCGCCTACGCCGCGCTGCTGGACGACGCGCTTCGCGACCACGGGGTGCGCGTCACCACGGCGCAGATCGTCGTGCTCGTCGACCGCAGCGCGTTCGTGCAGGCGGCGATGCTGTGGTGGCTGGCGCCGGGCCAGGCCGGTGTGTTCATCGGTGCGGCGCCGGCGTCCACCGGACGGCCGTCGGGCTTCGAGCATTTCGAGACCCCGCTCGGCGTGTTCGAGCACACGCTGGCCAACCTCGACTTCCGCGCCGAAGGCACGCTCAACAGCATCGGCATCCGCGGCTATGGCGACAAGGGCATGCGCGTGTTCGACTTTGGCTGGGTCATGGGGCGACGCGGCTGGGCGCCGGGCGAACAGCTCATGCGGCTGCAACTGCATGCCACCGACCGCAGGTGGCTCGAGCCGCGCCTGGGCCGGCGCGAGTCGAAGGGCTGCATCCGGATCCCGGCCACGCTGAACCGGTTCATCGACCACTACGGGCTGCTCGACGCGGCCTACGACGACGCCATCGCGGCCGGGCGCAGCTTCTGGGTGCTGCGCGACGACCGCCAGCCCACGCCGTGGCCGGGCCGCTACCTGGTGGTCATCGAATCGGCGCGCAGCGCGCGCCCGGCCTGGTCGCCGGCCCCGGGCGAGCGCCGGGTTTCGGCTGCCGAGCCCGGGCCCGGCACGTGCTGACGGACCGCAGCGGCGCCATCCCCGACGTGGCGTTCACCCACCCGATGCCGCCTTGCTCGCCGGCGGCAGGACCTGCGCGGCGACGTCGAAATAGAACAGCATCTGATGGTGGTCACCGGGGTGGATCGTGGTGACCTTGGTCTGCGTTTCGGCCTTGTGCGTGGCCTGCACTTCGTAGCGCCCGGGCGGCAACTCGATGAACAGCCACGGCCCGGCGAGCCGCCGGTCGAAGACGACCTCGTGCTTCGCGTCGAACACCTTCACCAGCACGTCGGCCAGGTAGGCACCGGAGGGGCGCGCGGCGGTGACGACCCACAGGCTGTACTGCTCGCGTTGCGCATGCAGCGCACGCAGCTCGTCGCTGCCCACACCGCCCGAAACGTACGCCCAGCCCTGCGCGGTCTTGCCGGCATCCAGTGCCCAGGCGCTTGCGTTCAGGGCCAGCGCCGCCGCGGCGAGCAGGCGCATCAGTTGGATTCTTTTCATCGTCGTGCTCCAGGGAATGCGGCAACAGCGCCGCCTGCCCCTCCATCATCGACGCCAGGGCTCGACACGCATTGAGAAGGCGCAACGGCGCTTGCGTGCGTTCGCATCGGTCTGCCGGTCCGCGGCAATGCCCCAGATCGCGATCGATTGCGAATTCGCAATGCGCGCGCGGCGGTGCCGACTAGATTTGAATTGCGCTTTCAAGGGCGATGCAAGTCGCCATCGAAGGCGCCAAGTGGGGTTCCCCTGTGGGGGAAGATCGTGGCGTCCCTGACGCCATGACGGATGAAGACGTCCCCAGACCGATGGTGCGTGCAAACGCCCGATCGGGGGTCTTTACCAGGCCCGCCAGCGCGCAAGTGGTGGCGGGCTTCTTACTGCCGGAACGGGCGATGCCTTGCAACCGATCGCGTGGCGCGGCCGAACCGGCACTCCGACGAACGAGCTGGCCCGAGACCGTGACGCCCCATCGCGCCGTCGATTCCGAAGGTGGTCGCCGTTGAACGCCGACCCCCGTGCCAGTGGGCCGGACGCGGACTGGTGGTGCACGTCGCCCGACGCGTTGTTCGCCGCGCTCGGCAGCAGCGCGAACGGACTCGACGCTGCCACGGCGCAACGCCGCCTCGCTGCCGAAGGCCCGAACCTGCTGCGGCGCCGGCGCGAATGGCCGCTGGTCATGCGCTTTCTCGCCCGGTTCGCGAACCCGCTGATCGCGGTGCTGCTCGCCGCCTCGATCATTTCGGCGCTGCTGGGCGACCAGGCCAGCTTCGGCTTCGTCGCCATCGTCGTGCTGCTCAGCGTGGCGCTCGACTTCGTGCAGGAGCACCGTGCCGGCCAGGCCGCACTGGCGCTGCAGCGCAGCGTGGCGCTGCGCGCCCAGGTGCTGCGCGACGGCGCCGCCGTCGAGGTGCCGGTGCAGGCCCTGGTGCGCGGCGACGTGGTGCTGCTCGCCGCCGGCAGCCTCGTGCCGGCCGACGGGCGCCTGATCGACGCGAACGACCTGTTCGTCAACCAGGCAGCCCTGACCGGCGAGGCCTACCCGGTCGAGAAGCGTTCGGCCGCAGCCTGCCAGGGCGCACCCGATGCGGCCGCACCCCCGACCGGCGCCGGCCCTGGCGACAGCGCGCTGGCCGGGCCGACCGTGCTGCTGATGGGCAGTTCGGTGGTCTCGGGTTCGGCCCGGCTGCTGCTGTGCGCCACCGGCGACGCCACCGAACTCGGCCGCATCGCCCACACGCTGGCCGACGCCCCGCCGCCGACATCGTTCGAGCACGGCACGCGGGCGTTCGGCATGCTGCTCACGCGCATGACGATCGGGCTGGTGCTGTTCGTGCTGCTGGTCAACGCGCTGCAGCACCGGCCGCTGCTCGAGTCGCTGATGTTCGCGGTGGCGCTCGCGGTCGGCCTGACGCCCGAGCTGCTGCCGATGATCGTGTCGGTGACGCTGGCCCGCGGCGCGCTGCGCATGGCGCGCCAGAAGGTCATCGTCAAGCGCCTGTCGGCGATCGAGGACCTCGGCGCGATGGACGTGCTGGCAACCGACAAGACCGGCACTCTCACCGAGGCGCGCATCCGCCTCGAGCAGCACCTCGATGCGGCCGGAAACGACAGCGCGCACGTGCTCGAACTCGCCTACCTGAACAGCCACTTCGAGACCGGGTTGAAGAGCCCGCTCGACGACGCCATCCTCGCGCATCGGCCGCACGATGTCTCGCCCTGGCGCAAGCTCGGCGAGGTGCCGTTCGACTTCGAGCGCCGCCGCGTGTCGGTGCTGGTCGAGCGTGACGGGCAGCGCCTGCTGATCGTGAAGGGCGCGCCCGAAGACATCCTGGCGCTGTGCGCGACGTGCGAGTCGGGCGCCACGCCGGTGGTGCTCGACGCTGCCGGCCGCGCCGCCATCGCCGAACGCATCGAGGCCTTCGGGTACCAGGGCCTGCGCGTGCTCGCGGTCGCGACGCGCCGGGTCGCCGACGCCGGCGTGCGCATGTCGGCGGCCGACGAGCACGACATGGTGTTCGCCGGCTTCGTCGCCTTTCTCGACCCGCCCAAGCTGTCGGCGGCGCAGGCGCTGCACGACCTGCAGGCGCACGGCGTGGCCTGCAAGATCGTCACCGGCGACAACGAGGCCGTGACGCAGCACCTGGCCGGCGTGCTCGGCGTGGCGGTACGCGGCGTGCTGACCGGGCGCGAGATCGCGCGCATGGACGACGCCGCGCTGGGTGCCGCCGCCGAACGCAGCAACCTGTTCTGCCGCGTCACGCCGGCGCAGAAAAACCGGATCGTGCTCGCGTTGAAGGGCCGCGGTCACGTCGTGGGCTTCCTCGGCGACGGCATCAACGACGCCACCGCGCTGCACTGCGCCGACATCGGCATCTCGGTCGACGACGCCGTCGATGTCGCCAAGCAGGCCGCCGATCTGGTGCTGCTCGAACGCGACCTGGCGGTGCTGCGCCAGGGCGTGCTCGAAGGCCGGCGCACGTTCGCCAACGTGATGAAGTACATCATGATGGCGACCAGCTCGAACTTCGGCAACATGGTCAGCATGGCGGCGGCCGCGCTGTTCATACCGTTCCTGCCGATGCTGCCGGTGCAGATCCTGTTGAACAACTTCCTCTACGACCTGTCGGAGGTGGCGATTCCGCTCGATCGCGTCGACCCGTCGCAGCTGCGTCGGCCGAAGGTCTGGGACATCGCCTTCATCCGCAACTTCATGATCGCCTTCGGCAGCTTGAGCTCGGTGTTCGACCTGCTGACTTTCGCGATCCTGATCGAGGTGCTCAAGGCCGGTGAAGCACAGTTCCGCACCGCCTGGTTCGTCGAGTCGATGGCCACGCAGGTGCTGGTGGTTTTCGTGATCCGCACCCGCGCGCGGCCGTGGCGCAGCCGGCCGGCGCCGTGGCTCAATGTCTCCACGCTGGCCACCGCGGCGCTGGCGGTCGTGCTGCCGTACACCGCGCTGGGCGGCGCGTTCGGCTTCGTGGCGCTGCCGCTTTGGTTCGTCGCCGCCGTCGGCGCGCTCACCGGTGTGTATCTGGTGGCTGCGGAGTTCGCCAAGCAACGGTTCTATCGGTTGACCTCGCTCAAGCGGGTGCAACGGCGGCGACCTATTCTGGAAACACGACATGGCGGTGCGCCGCAAGGTCGCCCGCCCCCTCCCCCTGCCCGAAGGTGAATGCCATGGACACCCCGTTTCGACCCGCCGACGTGATCGATCGCGACCGTCTGGTCGGCAAGCTCAAGCCACTGCTGGACGAGGCCGATCAATTGCTGCACAGCGGCACCGAGCCCTTGAACGGCGTGCGCCACAAGCTCGAGTCGCGCCTGCGTCATGCCCGCGCCGAATTG
>JAGWTP010000155.1 GCA_028868895.1 Burkholderiales bacterium | reverse complement strand
CACTACCCGCTGCGCGGCGCGGTGACCTGGAAGTCGATCGTCGGCACCAACGTGGCGGCCGATGCGCTGTCGAACCTGGCGTCGCCCGGCGTGACGGGCGGCGTGCTGATCGTCGTCGGCGAAGACTACGGCGAGGGCGCCAGCGTGATCCAGGAGCGCACCCACGCCTACGCGCTGAAGTCGTCGCTGCTGATGCTCGACCCGCGCCCCGAGCTCGCCAACATGGTGCGCATGGTCGAGGCCGGCTTCGCGTTGTCGGAGGCGTCGAACATGCCGGCGATGATGGAGCTGCGCATCCGCGCCTGCCATGTGCGCGGCAGCTTCGAGTGCGCCGACAACGTCGCTCCGGCGGTCTCCACGCTGGCGCCGCTGGCCGAGCCAGCCGCGTTCGACTACGCGCGCCTCGCGCACCCGCCGGTGACGTTCGCGCACGAGAAGCTCAAGGTTGCGCAGCGCATCCCGGCGGCGCAGCGCTTCATTGCCGAGCACGGCCTGAACGAGGTGTTCGAAGGCCGCGCCGGCGCGCACCGCGAGGTCGGCCTGATCGTGCAGGGCGGCTTGCACAACGTGCTGGTGCGCAGCCTGCAGCAGCTCGGCCTGGCCGACGCGTTCGGCGCGAACGACGTGCCGATCCTGGCGCTGAACGTGACCTTCCCACTGGTGCCGGCGCAGCTGTCGGCGTTCTGCACGGGCAAGCGCGCGGTGTTCGTGATCGAGGAAGGCCAGCCCGACTACATCGAGCAGGACATTCTGGCCACGCTGCACCGCCACGGCGTGCCAACCCGCATCCACGGCAAGGACCTGCTGGCGGCGACCGGCGAAGTCACCGTCGAGGGGCTGACGGCCGGGCTGGCCGACTTCGTCGAACAGCATCTGCCGCAGCACTCGTCACAGGGCGCGCGCGACTGGCTCGCCGCCAACGTGCAGCGCCGCGCCGCGGTCGCGCAGCAGATCGCGCAGCAGCTCACCCCGCAGCTCGGCACGGCGCTGCCACCACGGCCGCCGGGCTTTTGCGTCGGCTGCCCGGAGCGGCCGGTGTTCGCGGCGTTGAAGCTCGCACAGCGCAACGTCGGCCCCGTGCACGTGGCGGCCGACATCGGTTGCCACGCCTTCGCGACCTTCGAGCCGTTCTCGTCGGGCCACTCGATCCTGGGCTACGGCATGAGCCTGGCGAGCAGTGCCGGCGTGTCGCCGCTGATGCAGCGGCGCGTGCTCTCAGTGATGGGCGACGGCGGCTTCTGGCACAACGGCCTGCTCACCGGCGTGCAGTCGGCGCTCTTCAACGGCGACGACTCGGTGCTGCTGATCATGAAGAACGGCTACACCTCGGCCACCGGCACGCAGGACATCATCTCCACGCCCGGCGACGACGTGAAGGCGCGCGAACCCGACAAGCAGCAAAGCCTGGTCGACCGCAACACCACGATCGAGACGACGCTGAAAGGCCTGGGCGTGCAGTGGCTGCGCACCGTGCACACCTACCGCGTCGAACGCATGCGCAAGACGCTCGAAGAGGCGTTCACGACCCCGTTCAAGGGCCTGAAGGTCATCATCGCCGAGGGCGAATGCCAGCTCGAACGCCAGCGCCGCGTCAAGCCGTGGATCGCCAACCTGTTGCAGACCGGCCAGCGCGTCGCTCGGGTGCGCTACGGCGTGGATGAAGACGTGTGCAACGGCGACCACGCCTGCATCCGCCTGTCGGGCTGCCCGACGCTGACACTGAAGGACAACCCCGACCCGCTCAAGCTCGACCCGGTGGCCACCGTGATCGACGGTTGCGTGGGCTGCGGCCTGTGCGGCGAGAACGCGCACGCGGCCACGCTGTGCCCGTCGTTCTACCGCGCCGAGATCGTCACGAACCCGACGCTGGCCGAGCGCGTCGTCGAGGCGCTGCGTGCACCGGTGCGGCGCTGGCTGCAGCTGGCTTGACGGACACGACCGTGCCGGCACGCAGCCCCTCACCCCAACCCTCTCCCCAAAGGGGCGAGGGAGTGAGCCCGTGCATCGACCAGCGCTCGACCACAAAGGCCGCCCAATGACCGCCGAGCGCCCGGTCACGATCCTCGTCTGCGCACTCGGCGGCGAAGGCGGCGGCGTGCTCGCGCAGTGGCTGGTCGAGACCGCGATTGCCGCGGGCCACAGCGTGCAGAGCACCTCGATCCCGGGCGTCGCGCAGCGCACCGGCGCCACCACCTACTACATCGAGGTCTTCCCGCGCCCCGACGCCGAGCTGGGCGGTCGCAAGCCGGTGTTCAGCCTGACGCCGGTGCCCGGCGCGCTCGACCTGCTGGTCTCGTCGGAGCTGCTCGAAACCGTGCGCCAGATCGCCAACGGCATGGGCAACGCGCAGCGCACGCAGGTGATCAGCGCGCGCAGCCGCACGCTCACGACCGCCGAGAAGATGCCGCTCGGCGACGGCCGCGCCGATGCGCAGGTGCTGATGCGCATCGTGCGCGAGCACAGCGCGCAAGCCCACCTGCTCGACATGGCGGCGATCACGCAGTCGGCCGGCACCGTGATCAGCGCGGTGCTGTTCGGCGCGATCGCCGCCAGCGGCGTGCTGCCGTTCGCGCGCCAGGCGTACCAGGCGACGATCGCCGCCGGTGGCCGCGGCGCGCAGGCGAGCCTGCGCGGCTTCGACGCGGCGTTCGATGCGCTGGCCTCGATGCGCAACGAACGTGCCGCGGGGGCCGCGGACAGCTTCGCGGCACGTGCCACGCCTGCTCTCGGGCCCGCCGCGGCGACCTTCGCGGCGCCCGCCGCACCCGCACCCGCACCCGCACCCGTACCCGCACCCGCAGCGCGCCTCGTGCCGGCGTGGCTGCGCGAGTTCCCGGCCGCGGTGCACGAGGTCGCCGCGCTCGGCCACGCCCGCGTGCTCGAGTACCAGGACCTGCGCTACGCGCAGCTCTACCTCGAGCGGCTGCGGCGTGTGCTCGCCGCCGAACGCGGCGGCGACCCGGCGGCGGCGAACGGCTTCGCCACCACGCGCGAGACGGCACGTCACCTGGCGCTGTGGATGGCCTTCGACGACATCGTGCGCGTGGCCGAACTGAAGTGCCGGGCCGCGCGCTTCGAGCGGGTGCGCGCCGAGGTCCGTGCCGGCGCGTCCGACCTGCTGCGCGTGCACGATCACTTCAAGCCCGGCGTCGCAGAGTTCGCGGCCTTGCTGCCGGCCGCGTGGGCCGACCGGCTGACGCGCTGGGAGCGCCGCCGCAGCGCGTGCGGGCGCATTCCGTGGGCGCTGCCGATCCGGTTGCCCAGCCACACCGTCGCCGGCTTGCTCGCGCTGCGCGGCCTGGCGGCGTTGAAGTGCCTGCGCCGGCACGGCAGCCGTTTCCAGGCCGAGCAGGCGCTGATCGAACGCTGGCTCGCGGCCGTCGAACACGGCGCGCGGCAAGACGCCGCACTCGGCCGCGAGCTGGCCGAGTGCGGCCGCCTGATCAAGGGCTACGGCGCGACCAGCGAGCGCGGCAAGGACAACCTGCTGCACGTGGTCGAGCAGCTCGCGCGCACCGCGCACTTCGAGACCCCCGCCGCGCGCGCCGCCGCGGTCCACGAAGCGCGCCGCGCCGCGCTGGCCGACGACGCCGGCACCGCGCTCGATCAGGCGCTCGTGAACCACGGCGCGCCGCCCCGTCCGATCAAGGCGCAGCCGGTGCACTGGGTGCGCCAGCGTCCCGGCGGGCGCTCAGGACACGCGGTGAAGGCCGCCGATGCCGAGCCCGACGTGGCCGCATGAGGTGCGCGCCGCGGCCCGGCATGCAGGGTAGATCACGAGGGCGAATCAACGGCCGGCGACTATGCTGCGGCGACCCGACTTCGCACCGGTCCGCGCACCGAATCCAATCCTTTCCGACGACCACCACAACGATCCGGAGACGACCATGAACTGCAGACTCTCTCGACCCGCCGTGCTCGCGTTCGCCGCCCTGCTTGCCTGCGCCGCGGCGCAGGCGCAGGACAAGCCGGTCAACCTGAAGCTGTCGAGCTGGGTGCCGGCCCAGCACCCCTTGAACCCGTCGCTGATCGCCTGGGCCGACGACATCAAGAAGGCCTCGGGCGGCACCATCACCGCGACGATGTTCCCTTCCGAACAGCTCGGCAAGGCCTTCGACCATTACGACATGGCGCGCGACGGCATCGCCGACTTCGCGTATGTGAACCCCGGCTACCAGCCCGGGCGCTTTCCGGTGATGGCCGGCGCCGGCCTGCCGTTCATCTTCGCCAACGCCAAGGGCGGCTCGGCCGCGATCGACGCCTGGTACCGGCCCTACGCCGCCAAGGAGATGAAGGACGTGAAGTTCTGCTTCGCCTTCATCCACGACCCCGGCACGTTCCACGCCAAGAAGAAGATCCTGTGGCCGACCGACATCAAGGGCATGAAGGTGCGCCCGGCCACCAGCACGATCGGCCAGATGGTCACGCTGCTGGGCGGCACCAACGTGCAGGCCTCGGCGCCCGAGTCGCGCGACATGCTCGAGCGTGGCGTGGCCGACGCGATCACCTTCCCGTGGGGCTCGATCAGCCTGTTCGGCATCGACAAGGTCGTCAACTTCCACATGGACGTACCGCTGTACACCACGCCGTTCGTGTGGGTCATGAACAAGGCCAAGTACGAGTCGATGTCGGCGGCGCAGAAGAAGGTCATCGACGACCACTGCACCACCGAGTGGGCCGAGAAGGTCGCCTCGCCGTGGGCCGACTTCGAGTACGCCGGCCGCGCCAAGCTCGCCGCACTGCCCGGCCACGACGCCTACAAGCTCGACGCCGAGCAGACCGCGGCCTGGCACAAGGCGGTCGCGCCGCTCGAGGCGCAGTGGGCCGGCGACGTGACCAAGGCCGGCTACGACGCCAAGGCGGTGATGGACTCGCTGAAGGCCAACGTCGCGAAGTACAAGGCCGGGCTGTAGGCTGAGCCGTGGCCGCCGGTGCATGGCGGGCCGCCGCGCTGGGCCGCCCCAAGCAAGGCCCGACCCTCCCGCAGGGTCGATCGCCGTATTCGGCGATCGGGGTGCTCACATGAGCGGGATGGACCGCTTCATCGACGCGATCGAGTGGTGCGCGGCCACGTTCGTGGGCATCGTCGCGGCCGACATCTTCGTCTCGGTGGTGCTGCGCAAGTTCTTCGACACCTCGATCCCCGACAGCTACGACATCGGCAAGATGCTGCTGGGCACGCTGATCTTCTGGGGCATCGCCGCCACCAGCTACCGCGGCGGCCATATCACGGTCGACCTGCTGTGGTCGGGTGCGAGCCCGCGCCACAAGCGCTGGATCGACATCTTCGCCACGCTGGTGCTGCTGTTCGTCGTCACGGTGCAGACGATCACGCTGTTCGACAAGGTCCGCGCGACCTACACCGACCATGTGCTGACCTACGACCTGGGCCTGCCGACCTGGCCGTTCTTCGCCGTCGCCTGGCTCGGCGACGTCTCGGCGGTGCTGCTGATCGCGATCCGCACCTGGCGCCTGGTCTTCCAGCCGCAGGCGCTGCACGACGCTTCGGCGGTGAAGGGCGTCGAATGAAGGCTCGACCTTTGAACGGCGCATGAGCAACGACGCGATCGCGATCGCCGGTTTCGTCGCGTTGTTCGTGCTGATGATGCTGCGCGTGCCGGTGGGCATGGCGATGGGGCTGGTCGGCGTGACCGGCTACAGCTGGATCGTCGGCCCCGGGCCGGCGCTCAAGCTGGTCGGCCTGACCTCGATGCGCACCGTCACCGACTACACCTTCGGCGTGATCCCGATGTTCATGCTGATGGGCGCGTTCGTCTCGGTGTCGGGGCTGAGCCGCGAGATGTTCAGGGCGGCCGACGCGTTCCTCGGCCACCGGCGTGGCGGCCTGGGCGTCGCCACCGTGGTGGCGTGCGGCGGCTTCGCGGCGATCTGCGGCTCGTCGGTGGCCACCGCCGCCACCTTCGCCGCGGTGGCCTACCCGGAGATGCGGCGCTTCGGCTACCCGCAGTCGTTCTCGACCGGCGTGATCGCCGCCGGTGGCACGCTCGGCGCGATGCTGCCGCCGTCGACGGTGCTGGCGGTCTACGCGATCCTGACCCAGCAGGACATCGGCAAGCTGTTCATGGCCGGCATCCTGCCCGGCCTCCTGGCGAT
>JAGWTP010000154.1 GCA_028868895.1 Burkholderiales bacterium | reverse complement strand
CGACGCCAGCGCGGCGAATCCCAGGCCGGTGGCGGCCATCAGCAGTGCCGCGCCCATCAGCAGGCGGCGCCCCGGGAAACGGTGGCCCCAGGCGCCGACCGCGAGCGTGGCGAACGCCGAGCCGAGCATGGTCGCGGTGCTGACGATGCCGACCTCGAGCGTGCCCAGGCCGAGCGCGAGCAGGTAGGCCGGCAGCAGCACCGCCATGTAGCCGTCGCCGAGGGCGCGCAGCGAGCGTGTCAGCAGCAGCGGCCCGGCGCCCGGGTCGACGCCGGCAGGCAGCAGCCAGCGCAGCAAGAAGACTCGCTCGGGTGGCGGGGCGGGGACGGGCTCGGGGGCGGTCGGCATGCGACATCATGACGCAGCGTCGCGCGTGGCCGGCAGCGCGCGGCCGCGGCGCTTCGCGCGTGCTCTCAAGTCAATGTGGCTTCGCCACTTTGCTTGACCCGTGGGGGCGGAACCGTCGAAGACGGTACCTGGGGGGGCTCTCAAGCAAATGTGGCTTCGCCACTTTGCTTGACCCCTGGGGGCGGAACCGTCGAAGACGGTACCTGGCGGGGCTCAGAGACTCACGAGCTGGTTGCGGCCCTGCGCCTTGGCGCGGTACAGCGCCAGGTCGGCGCGCGCCAGCAGTTGCGCGACCGTTTCACCGGGCCGGTGGTCGGTCAGGCCCACCGACACGGTGACTGCGACCTCGGTCGGGCCGCGCTCGCCCGGCACCGCGACGCGCAGCGCCTGCACGCACTCGCGCACCCGCTCGACGCCGCCCTGCGCGGCCGGCAGTGCGGTGTCGGCCAGCAGGATCACGAACTCCTCGCCGCCCCAGCGGGCGACGATGTCGCCGTTGCGGATGGCGCCCTGCACGACCTTGGCGAAGGCCTGCAGCACGGCGTCGCCGGCGGCGTGACCGTGGCGGTCGTTGACCTCCTTGAAGTAGTCGAGGTCGAGCATCGCCAGGCAGAACAGGCGGCCGGTGCGCGCGCAGCGATCGCACTCCTTCGTCATCAGCTCGAGCATCCGGCGGCGGTTGATCAGGCCGGTGAGATCGTCGCGGATGGCGAGTTCCTGGATTTTCAGCAAGGCCGCCGAGAGGTCGACCTTTTGCGACTTCAGGCGCGCGCGCAGCCGGCTCAACTCGCCCGCCAGCATCGACATCGCCGGCATCATCACCGCCAGCATGAAGAAATTGCCGACCTCGACCGTCGGCGGGTAGACCTGAGGTTCGCGCTGCGACATCACGAACATCGACAGCCCGAACACCGCGATCGCGAACAGGCTCAGGCGAATCATCTGGCGCGTCGACAGCGCAAACATGCCGAAGCTCAGCACCACCATCAGGATCGGGAACACGCCGCCGCGCAGCGGACCGATCAAGGCGTAAGCGGTCGCGCCCATCACGATGGCAAAGACGATCTGCGGCTGCGTCAGCGCGGGTTCTCGAAAGCGCAGATTGAGGCCCGCCCGTATGGCCGCGAAGAAGGCTCCGAACCCGACGCCCCCGATCACGATCACCAGCCAGGTCGACACTGGCGGCGCATCGCCGACCGCCACCGCATAGGCCATCGTGCTGCAGCTGGCCAGCGTCAGCAACAGGGCCCGGCCGCACTGCTTCAGGCGGATGCGCTGGTGGGCGTCGGTGGTGAGCAGCGCGTCGAGCAGCCGCACGCGCCACGAGACCGCAGCCACCGCGACGGACCCGGCGGGTTCGACGCCCACGGCCTCAGCCCTTGGCGCGCACCGACGCGCGCGCCGCAAGGTGCGCGAGCGGCAATGCGGCCCCGGCCTTGACCTCGCCGAGCGAGAAGCTGGTGTGGATGTCTTTCACGTTCGGCAATTTGAACAGGGTATCCATCGACCAGCGGGAGTAGGCCTCGAGATCGGTGGCCATGACGTGCAATTCGAACGTTCCGGCGCCGCTGATGTAGTGGCAGGCGACGACCTCGGGCAGCGCGCGGATCGCGTCTTCGAGGGCGTGCGTGGCCGCCGCGTTGTTGCGCTCGGCATCGATGCGCACGAACGCGAGCACCCCCAGCCCGATGCGGCGGCGGTCGATCTCGGCGCGGTAGCCGGTGATGAAGCGCTGCTGTTCGAGCCGCTTGACGCGGCGCCAGGTCGGCGCGGCCGACAAGCCGATGCGCGCCGCCAGCTCGGCGTTGGACAGCCGCGCGTCGCGCTGCAGTTCGGCCAGGATGGCGATGTCGTAGCGGTCGAGTTCGAGGTCGGCGCCGCGGGCGACCTCACCCTCGGGAACCGCGCTCCGCGTTTTCCCTGATGCCGGCTTCTTCGGCGCAGTTATTTCTTTTATGGTCATTTTGAGCAAGATCCTTGCTGCAAGTATGGCTTCAATGGCATGAAAAGAAAAGACTTCCGGCACCCGAATCCCTACACTGACGCCATCGCCGCGAGGCCCCGCTCCCCGGCCACGAGCCGTGCGCCGCGGGCCCGCATCGCCCCCTGAAGCCTGGAGTGCTGCCGCATGAACGCCCCCCTGCCCGAATCGATCCGCAAGGCGCTCGAAAGCGTCACGCTCGACGACAAGTACGCGCTCGCCAGCGGCCGTGCGCTGATGAGCGGCGTGCAGGCGCTGGTGCGCCTGCCGATGCTGCAGCGGACCCGCGATGCGCGCAGCGGGCTGAACACCGCCGGCTTCGTCAGCGGCTACCGCGGCTCGCCGCTGGGCGGCTACGACCAGGCACTGTGGCAGGCCAAGAAGCACCTCGCGGCGCAGCACATCGTGTTCCAGCCGGGCGTGAACGAAGAGCTGGCCGCCACCGCGGTGTGGGGCTCGCAGCAGCTCGACCTCTACCCGCAGGCCAACAAGTTCGACGGCGTGTTCGGCATCTGGTACGGCAAGGGCCCGGGCGTGGACCGCTGCTCCGACGTGTTCAAGCACGCCAACATGGCCGGCACCTCCAGGCACGGCGGCGTGATCGCGCTGGCCGGCGACGACCACATCGCCAAGAGCAGCACCGCCGCGCACCAGAGCGACCACATCTTCAAGGCCTGCGGGCTGCCGGTGTTCTTCCCGAGCAGCGTGCAAGACATCCTCGACATGGGCCTGCACGCGTTCGCGATGAGCCGCTTTGCCGGCGTGTGGTCGGGCATGAAGACGATCCAGGAGATCGTCGAGTCGAGCGCCAGCGTGCACGTCGACCCGGATCGGGTCGAGATCGTGATCCCGACCGATTTCGCGATGCCCGAGGGTGGGCTGCACATCCGCTGGCCCGACGGCGCGCTCGAGCAGGAAGCGCGCCTGATGGACTACAAGTGGTACGCGGCGCTGGCCTATGTGCGCGCCAACAGGCTCAACCACAACGTCATCGCCGGCCCGAACGACCGCTACGGGATCATCGCCAGCGGCAAGGCCTACAACGACACCCGCCAGGCACTGCACGACCTCGGTCTCGACGACGACGCCTGCCGCCAGCTCGGCATCCGGCTGCACAAGGTCAACGTGGTCTGGCCGCTCGAAGCCACGATCACGCGCGAATTCGCGCAGGGGCTGCAGGAGATCCTGGTGGTCGAGGAGAAGCGCCAGGTCATCGAGTACCAGCTCAAGGAAGAGCTCTACAACTGGCGCGCCGACGTGCGCCCCAACGTGGTCGGCAAGTTCGACGACGCCGATGGTGGCGGCGGTGGCGAGTGGAGCCAGCCCAACCCGAGCAAGAACTGGCTGCTGCGCGCGCAGGCCGACCTGACGCCGGCGATCATCGCCCGGGCGATCGCCAAGCGGCTGAAGAAGCTCGGCGCGGGGTCGTGGCTCGACGCCCAGACGCTGGCGCGCATCGACGCGCGCATCGCGCTGATCGACGCCAAGGAGCGCAGCATGGTCGTGCAGACCGTGGGCGGCGCCCAAGACACCGGCGAGCGCACGCCCTACTTCTGCAGCGGCTGCCCGCACAACACCTCCACCCGCGTGCCCGAAGGCTCGCGCGCGGTGGCCGGCATCGGCTGCCACTTCATGGCGGTGTGGATGGACCGCAGCACCGTCACGTTCTCGCAGATGGGCGGCGAAGGCGTGTCGTGGGTCGGCCAGGCCGCGTTCACGACCGACAAGCATGTGTTCGCCAACCTCGGCGACGGCACCTACTACCACTCGGGGCTGCTGGCGGTGCGCCAGAGCATCGCGGCGGGCGTGAACATCACCTACAAGATTCTGTTCAACGATGCGGTCGCGATGACCGGCGGGCAGCCGATCGACGGCACGCTGAAGGTGCCCGAGATGACACGCGAGCTCGACGCCGAAGGTGCGGTGAAGATCGTCGTCGTCACCGACGAGCCGGAGAAATACGAGCCCGCCGAGATCGCGTCGCGGCTGGCCAAAGGCGTGACGGTGCACCACCGCGACGAGCTCGACGCGGTCCAAAGGCAGCTGCGCGAGATCCCCGGCTGCACCGTGATCGTCTACGACCAGACCTGCGCGACCGAGAAGCGCCGCCGCCGCAAGCGCGGCACGCTGGCCGACCCGGCCAAGCGCGTGATCGTCAACGAGCTGGTCTGCGAGGGCTGCGGCGACTGCTCGGTGCAGAGCAACTGCCTGTCCGTAGAGCCGGTCGAGACCGAGTTCGGCCGCAAGCGGCGCATCAACCAGAACACCTGCAACAAGGACTACTCGTGCGTGAAGGGCTTCTGCCCGAGCTTCATCACGGTCGAGGGCGGGCAACTCAAGGGCAAGAAGAAGGATGGTGCGAGCGCACGGCCCAACCCGACCACGCTGGCGCCGCTGCCCGAGCCGGTGCTGCCGCTGGCCGAGGCACCGTGGGGCATCGTCGTCGCCGGGGTCGGTGGCACCGGCGTGATCACGATCGGCCAGCTGCTGGGCATGGCCGCGCACCTCGAAGGCAAGGGCGTGGTCACGCAGGACTCCGCAGGCCTGGCGCAAAAGGGCGGCGCGACCTGGAGCCACATCCAGATCGCCAACCGCGCGGGCGCGATCCTGACCACCAAGGTCGGCACCGCCGAGGCCGATCTCGTGATCGGCTGCGACCCGATCGTCACCGCCAACAAGAGCACGCTGGCGGTGATGCGCGAAGGCCGCACGTTCGTGGCGATGAACAGCCACGGCGCGCCGACCGCGGCGTTCGTCAGCAACCCGAACTGGCAGTTTCCGGCCGCCGGCTGCGACGCCGCCGTGACCAATGCAGTGGGCCGCGCGAACCTGGGCACGCTCGACGCCGACCAGCTCGCGGTGCAGCTCGTCGGCGACTCGCTCTACACCAACCCGCTGCTGCTGGGCTACGCCTGGCAGCGCGGCCGCGTGCCGTTGAGCCACGCCGCGCTGACACGCGCGATCGAACTCAACAACGTGCAGGTCGAGAACAACCTGCTGGCCTTCGAGTGGGGCCGGCGCGCGGCGCACGACCTGGCGGCGGTGCAGGCGTTGCTCGAGCCCGAGGGGTCGGGAACGACCCCGCCTGCGGGGTCTCGGGTCATCGAGTTCGTCAAGAAGGCCGCGAACCTCGACGACATGATCGCCAAACGCGTCGAGTTCCTCACCGGCTACCAGAACGCGGCCTATGCGCGGCAGTACCAGGCCTACGTCGAAAAGGTGCGCGCGGCGGAAGCGCCCTTGAACAGCAAGAAGCTGACCGAAGCGGTGGCCCGCTACCTGTTCAAGCTGATGGCCTACAAGGACGAATACGAGGTCGCCCGGCTGCACACCGACCCGGCGTTCCTGGCCGGTGTGGCGGCGCAGTTCGAGGGCGACTACACGCTGCACTACCACCTGGCCCCACCGCTGATTGCGAAGAAGAACGACAAGGGCGAGTTGCAAAAGCGCGCGTTCGGCCCGGCGATGCTGACGGGCTTTCGGGTGCTGGCCCGACTCAAGGGCCTGCGCGGCACCGCGCTCGACGTGTTCGGCCGCACCGAAGAGCGCAAGACCGAGCGCGCGTTGATCGGCGAGTACCGGGCCTCGGTCGACGAGCTGCTGCGCACCTTGAACGCCTCGAACCTCGCGCTGGCGACCGAGATCGCGCGCATTCCCGAAGAGATCCGCGGCTACGGCCACGTCAAGCAGCGCCACCTCGATGCGGCCCGGCCGAAGTGGGCGGCGCTGATGGACGCATGGCGGTCCGGCGGACAACGGCGCGCCGCGTGAGCGTGCGCGGCGCCTGCAGCGCGCTGGCGGCGCTGTGCGTGGCCTGCGGCGCGGCCGTGGCCGCCCACGCGCAACCGGCGAGC
>JAGWTP010000051.1 GCA_028868895.1 Burkholderiales bacterium | reverse complement strand
TGTTGGTCAACGCGCGCCACGTCAAGAACGTATCGGGGCGCAAGTCCGACGTGCTGGACTGTCAGTGGCTGCAGCAGCTCATGACCTATGGACTGCTCAGCGGTGCATTCCGTCCGGTCGAGCAGATCTGCGTGCTGCGCTCGCTGTATCGCCAGCGCGGCATGCTTCTGAAGTCCCAGGCCCGGGACGTTCAGCACACGCAGAAGGCGCTCACGCAGATGAACGTCCAGCTGACCAACGTCATATCCGACGTGGTCGGTGAGACGGGCCAGAAGATCCTGCGCGCCATCGTCGCCGGCGAACGCGATGGCCAGGTCCTGGGCGCGATGAAAAATTCCCGCATTCATGCGAGCGTCGACGAGATCGCCCGCAGCCTGCAAGGCAACTGGCGCCTTGAACATCTGTTTGCGCTCAAGCAGGCGCTGGGTACCTTCGACTTCGTCGGCATGCAGCTCGCCGAGTGCGATCGAGAGATCGAGCTGCAACTGCGAGGCCTCAAGGCTCATTACGGCGACCCGGCCAAGGGCAAGAAGCGTGGCCGCGCCCGCAATGCTCCGAAGTTCGATCTGCGTACGCAGTTGTTCCAGATGTGCAGCGTGGACCTCACCCGCATCGACGGCATCGACGTCACCACCGCACTGGCCGTCGTCTCTGAGATCGGGGTGGACATGACGCGCTTCCCGACGATCAAACACTTCACATCCTGGCTCGGCCTGTGCCCTGGCACCAAGATCACCGGCGGCAAGGTGATGAGCGGCAAGCCCAAGCGCTGCGTCAATCGCGCTGCCCAGGCTCTGCGACTGGCCGCTGCCGCACTTCGAAGCAGCAAGTCTGCCCTGGGTGCGTACTTTCGCCGCCTGTGCTCACGCATGGACAAACCCAAGGCCGTCGCCGCCGCCGCCCACAAACTGGCGCGACTGATCTACACCATGCTGACCAAGGGCGAGCAGTACGCGGACCAGGGCCACGACTATTACGAAGAGCGCTACCGCGAACGAGTCCTGCGTGCCTTGTCGCAACGCGCCGCGAAGCTCGGAATGCAAATGGTCCCAATTGAGACGCCCGAACTTGCGCAACCCGCCTGAAAGACTCATTGCAATTCAATCAATTGGGAGGAGTTTCTTGAGAGGCATCACTGCCACTCGATGGGGCCGAAGTCGCACTCCAAGAATTCCTTGAGCTTGACCTCGTCGTGAAACGCCCAGTTTGTTTGAAACAGTGTTTCCAGCGAGTGCGGAAGGGATGCGACCCACCGCCCATCTGTTTGCCACAGCGATACGCGTTGACCATGAAGCATTCCCACTTGAGCTGGAGCCTCGCTAGGAAGCTTCTGATTAATGTCTAGTTGGATCGGAAGGACCTGGCTCGCATCTGATCGGTTTGGGCCATCGGTGAACGACCAGAGCGCTCTCAGGCCCAGGCGATCAGCTGAGTCGGCGGCCTGCATTAGCTCGCGAGAGCCAGACCTCTTGTCGGTCATGACCTTTACTATCGTCCCTTGGTTGACTAAAGCATCTACCACCGGCTTGAAGTCTTTATCGCCTGCGACAAGAATGGCTAACTCCATATTTTTGTTGTGCGAGTGCGTCAGCATATCTACCGCCAATAGGACATCTACTTCCTTCTGCCGACGTTTGCCACTACTTCCCGACACGGAACCTAGTCTCAAGAAATATCCGGGACTTGCCGAGATAGCGCTAATGTAGTTGTTCTGCTGGTCCAGCCTTGTCTGATACTCCGACTCTGTCTCGGATTGCCTCTTCTCATTGTCGACGCTGTCGTAGTAAAAGACACGTGTTGCGTTTGTTCGTGTCCGCAGAAAGTCCCATCGAATCCTTACTTCGCTCCCCACAAACGAGAATAGGCGGTCGGCCATTACACGCCGAAAGTATCCGCCGTCGATGAAGAGGTAGTTCGCCTGGCGTAAGGGTGCGGACATTTCGTGATGCCTAACCGTTCGATATGAGCGGCAGGGCCCGGCTTGCCGGGGCCTGTCCGCTCGATGGAGGGGAGCCGTCACTGTTACTTCAGTACGAAAGTTGTGCGCAGCGGAAGCTCAACGTTTCGCACTGCATCGCGGAGCAGTACTTCGACCACCCAGATACCTGGCGGATCGCCCGGATCTCCGGAGAAAGTAATGATAGGCGCCGAAAGACGTAGGTTGTACGGGCTGCCCTTGATCTGTCCAACGACGCAAGCCATGTCTTTCTGAGTCAGCGCGACCTTGCCCATAGGAGAGGATATTTGTAGATCGCACCGAACGTTGGCGTTACCGAGCCGGTCCAGCTTGGGGTTTGCGACGAAGGTGAGGATGAAGACCTTCTTGCCGTACGGTACCGTCCCCGCTTTATTGAAATTCGGCTTTGTCTCGGGGGGAGTGTTCCACTTCTTCTCCCAGTCCTCGTCAGTCGTAGCGAGCAGAGAGCCCGCGAGATCGTTCTTAGACTTCATCGATTCAGTCTCCGCCACGGGCTTGCCGGTGCTGTCGCGCCAATAGCTTGACTGAGACTGGGCCGGCCCTGTCAAGAGCAAGCTGGCCAATGCGGCGAAGAGAAGATGCTTCATTTGTGATTCGTGACGGCTAACGTGAAGTGGACCAATTTAGACCGATCTTTCGAGTTGGCCTATGTCGAACGATCATCGCGCCTTCCATCGTCGGCACCCCATTGTGGCGCCACTCTCTGAGCCCCTCCATCGGGCGATTCCCGTGCCGATATGGCGGCCTAAATTTGTGCGGATGAACCGCTCATAGTCCGAGCCCGGAACGGCTCGATTCGCTGCGGCGGCACGGTTGCCATCGGTGGCGGCGTAAGCGTGTACCCCGGCCAACGTTGGCGCGGGGTCGACGCCATTGGCTTTGGGGCATTCCATGCACGTGGCCGGGCCAGGTGTTCGCGAAGAGACAGGCTTGCCGCGCTTGTCGAAGGACCCTTCGACAAGCTCAGGGTGAGCGGGTTCGACGGGTGAGCGGGATTCGACGGGTGAGCGGGATTCGACGGGTGAGCGGGATTCGATGGGTGAGCGGGATTCGATGGGTGAACGGATTCGATGAGCGGCGGGTTTCGATGAACGGGGCGGTTCGGTACGCCAGCGACGTTCATTCGGCCAACGGGTTTCCAATCCCCCCGTTGAACCCGACCCCGTCTCACCCCGGCATCGACAAGCGCCGCACCGCGTTGACGAACCGCTCCAATGTCGGCGAGCGCGCGCCGGGCGCGAGGCGGATGTCGAGCAACTGAAAGCGCCCGCGGGTGGCGTGGGCGCGTGCCAGTGCGGCTTCGAGTTCGGCGCGGGTGCGCACCAGGTGGCCGTCGCCGCCCATGCCGGCGGCCATCGCGGCAAAGTCCCAGGTGCCGCGGTCGTTGAAGTGGCCCTCGGGCTCGAACGCGCGCAGCATCTCCCAGCTCGCGTTGTTGAAGACGAGCACGATCGGGTCCCAGCCGTGGCGCAGCGCGTTGCCGAGTTCCCAGCCGGTCATCTGGAACGCGCCGTCGCCCACCAGCACGATCGGGCGCTGGCCGGTGGCGGCCTGCAGGCCCAGCGCGGCGGGCACGGCGTAGCCCATGGTGGCGTAGTAGCCGGGCGCGATCAGCGCGGTCGGGTCCATGTCCATCGCGGTGAACAGGCAGTCGCCGACGTCGCAGGCGATCGGCATCGGGCCGTGGCGGCGCAGCAGCCGGTTCACGGCGTCGGCGATGTCGGCCGGCACGACCGGCGTGGTGTCGATCGGCGGCGCCTCGCGCGGCGCCGGCGTGGCGGCCGCGTGCGCGGTGCGCGCCGGCGGCGCCGGCACGCGCTCGAGCAGCGCGTCGATCAGCGCGGCCAGCGGCAGGTCGGGGTAGACGTGGTGGCCCATCACGACGCGACCCCCGAGCGCCTGGATCGCGAAGCGCAGGTCGATGCGCTTGGCCGACACCGCGAAGTTGGTGTCGGAGACGATCACGCCGAGCAGCAGCAACCCGTCGGAGCCTTCGACGTCGGCGGCCAGCTCGACATCGCCGGCCAGACCGAGGTAGGTGCCGCGCAGCGCGGTGCCGTTGCCGGCGAGCAGGCCGCGGCCCATGAAGCTGGTGACCACCGGCACGCCCAGGCGCCGCGCCAGCTCGGCCACGCGGTCTTCGAGCGCGTAGCGGCGCACCTCCACGCCCACCATCAGCATCGGCCGCTCGGCCCGGCGCAGCCGCGCCAGCAACTCATCGGCACAGGCGGCCAGTGCCTGCGTGTCGATCGGCGGCGGCGGCGTGTCGGGCACCTCGTCGCACGGGCGGCCCGGCATGTCGCGCGGGATCTCCAGGTACACCGGGAGCGACTCGCGCAGCGCCGTGTCGAGCACGCGCGCGATCAGTTGCGGCGCCTGGCGCATGTCGTCGAGCCGGGCGCGGTCGGCGGTGAGTTCCTCGAACACGCGCCACTGGCTGTCGAGCGTCTTGACCTGGTGGTGCAGCAGGTAGCCGCTGGCCGCCTCGTGCGCCGCCGGTGCGCCCGACAGCACCACCAGCGGCACCCGCTCGGCATAGGCGCCGGCGACCACGTTGACGAGGTTGAACGCGCCCGCGCCGTAGGTCACCGCGGCCACGCCCAGGCCGCCGCGGATGCGCGAGGCGGCGTCGGCGGCGAAGCCCACCGCCGGCTCGTGCGACAGCGTGTACAGCGGCAGCCGCTTGCTGCGCTCGATCTCGCGAAACAGCGGCAGCGCAAAGTCGCCCGGGATGCCGAACACTTCGGTGGCGCCGCGCCGCGCCAGCGCCTGCAGCAGGCGTTCGGTCAGGTTCATTGCCACAGCGGCCCGATCGCGTCCAGCGTGTTCTTCAGGATCAGCCCCATCTCGGTGTCGCCTTCCATCACGAGCGCGCGCTCGAAGAACAGGCGGTCGGCGTCGTCGCGGCCGCGCAGCAGGCGCCAGTAGTCGGGCGCGGCGGCGGCGATGCGCAGCGCCACCGGCGCGCGCGCCGGCGCCAGGCCGAAGCCGCGCGCCTCGAGCTGCATGCGCAGCGCCAGGCCGAGGTCGGTGACGACGATCTCGACGCAGCGGTGCGACAAGGCCTCGCGCGTGTCGGCGGGCAGGCGCGGCGTGAGCCAGTGGTTCAGCGCGGCCGCCAGCGCCAGCGCCGGCGGCTGCATCGGCAGGCGCTGCACGAACGGGCGGATGCGCGCCGCGATCGCGGCCAGCGTGGGCGCGGCCAGCGTCACGCGGGGCTCCATTCGACCCCCGGGCGTGCATGCGCAAAGCCGTTCACCAGCCCGCCGGGCGGGCGCAGCGCCTCGATCGCGCGCAGGCCGTCGGCGGCGCTGGCGCCGTGGTTCATCACGTCGTCGAAGGTGCGCACGATCTCGCCGAAGTTCTCGGCCGTGGGCGACAGGCGCACGCGCTCGACGCCGGCGCCCACCAAGGCGGCGCGCTGGTCGATCAGGCACTGGTGCGCCGCGCTCAGCGTCTGGATGCCGTTGAGCACCAGGAACGGCACGCCGTCGCCGGTGGACAGCAGCAGGCCTTCGGCGTCGTCGCGGCAGCGGAACTCGCAACTGTCCTTGCTCAGGCGGTGGTGGCGCGCGGTGAAGCAGCGCGCCGAAAACGCCAGCGGCATGCGCCCGTAGGCGAACACCTCGGTGGGCATCGGTGGGCCCCCGGCGTTGATCTCGGCCACCGCGGCCAGCGACAGTTCCACCGGCGGCGCCCAGCGCGCCGCACCGAGCTTGGCGTACTCGTTCAGCGCCGCGCGGCTGTAGACGTTGATGTGCGGCCCGAGCATGTAGCGCGCGCCGGCTTCCACCAGCACGCCGAGCGCCGACATGTCGCCGGCCTCGACCATGAACTCGCCCTGCTCGGCAACGCGCCGCAGCGTGCGCAGGTCGGCCTCGGACTCGATCAGCACCTGGGTGGCGAGCACCACCTCCTTGCCGGCCGCGGCCAGGTCGCTGGCCAGCGCGAGCCAGTCGGCGGTCTTCATCTCGTGGCGGCGCGAGCACACCACTTCGCCGAGCACCACGGTGTCGGCCGGCGAGTCGGCAAGGTCGGCGTAGAACTGCAGCAGCGTCTCGCGCGGCCAGAAGTACAGCAGCGGGCCGACGCTGATGGCGAGCGGTTTGGTTTGCGTTCGAGCAGCAGTCATTGGAGCCCCTCGGCCGATGGGGACATCAGCCGATCCCCCAACGGGAGTAAGTGGCGCGGCTCCGAGCCGGCCTGCGCCGGCTTGGACGCCACGAACGCCGGCGGCGTCTCGCGGCCGGCGCGGGCCGGCTTGGGAGCGGCCCGGCGCTCGGCCCGCTGCCAGGTTGACACAGGACGTTTCATCGAATTCATCTCCAGGGTCGGTCGTAGGCGCCCAGCGTGTGCTGTTGCCCTTCGGCCAGGTGGCCGAGCACCGCGGTCCAGCGCGGCTCGACACGAAAGCGCCCGGGTGCGGCGCGCGCGGCGTCGATCGCCTCGCGCCAGACCTGCGTCACTTGTTCGACGTACGCGGGGCTGCGCTGGCGGCCTTCGATCTTGATCGCGCGCACGCCCATGCCGATCAGCTCGGGCAGGATCGCCAGCGTGTTCAGGCTGGTCGGCTCCTCGATCGCGTAGTCGCGCGCGCCGTTCACATCAAAGCGGCCCTTGCACAGCGTCGGGTAGCCGCGCGGCTCGTCCTTGCCGTAGCGGTCGATCAGCAGGCCGTTCAGGCGCGCCTCGACGCCGTCGGCGCCGTCCTGCCAGCGCACCGCCGACGGCGGCGAACACACGCCGGCGTTGTTGGGCGACATCCCGGTGGCATACGACGACAGCGCGCAGCGGCCCTCGACCATCACGCACAGGCTGCCGAAGCCGAAGACCTCGATCTCGACCTCGGCATGGCGCAGCACGTGCCCGACCTGCGACAGCGTCAGCACCCGCGGCAGCACCGCGCGCTGGATGCCGTAGTGGCGGCGGTAGAAGGCGATCGCCTCGTGGCTGGTGGCCGAGGCCTGCACCGACAGGTGCAGGCGCAGCTCGGGGTGGTTGGCGCGCGCATGCGCCATCACCGCGATGTCGGCGACGATCAGCGCGTCGGCGCCCAGCGCCACCGCCGAGTCGACCGCGGCGTACCACGGGCTCGGGTCGTCGCTGCGTGCATAGGTGTTCAGCGCCATCAGCACCTTGCGGCCGCGCGCATGCGCGTAGTCCACGCCTTCGCGCAACTGCGTGTCGTCGAAGTTCAGGCCGGCGAAGTTGCGCGCGTTGGTGGCGTTGCGCAGGCCGAGGTAGACGGCGTCGGCGCCGGCGTCGATGGCGAGCTTGAGCGCGCGCAGCGAGCCCGCGGGGCAGACCAGTTCAGGGGCGGGGGGAGAGGTGGTCATGCAATACCGTTCGGTTAAGGGCCGTTCGGCCTGAGCCCTTCGACGCTGCTCGGGACAGGCCTGTCGAAGGCCCGCGCGATCGGGGCGTTCCGGCGCAAACCCGATCGCCGAGCCCAACGCCGCTGCGCTCGCGCGGCGGCATCGCCTCGGATGCGATCGGCTCGTTGTTCTCCGGGAGACTCGCGGGCACTCTAGCGGGCGGGGGCCGCGCCGTCCCTGATGCAGGTCAAGGTCAGGTCGATGGGCGGCGGAACTGATCGACCAGACCAGGGCCGGTGCCGGTGTCGGTGCCGAGAAGATCGTCACCCAGAACGGCGAGCGTTACGCTTCTCCGGCCGCTGCCACCGGGCCGGGCTGTCACCGTCCTCTCAACGGTCAACGATCGAGCCCCCCCTCACTGCAGCAACGGCGTATCGCTCGCGTCCAGATCGACCCCCTCGACCACCGCTTGGCCGGCGAGCCGTTGCAGGCACTGGCGCAGCGCGGTGACATAGCTCTGCTGGCGCAACGCCATCGCGACCGCGCCGCGCACGGCCTCGAACGGCTGCGCGGTGCCGCTCTCGCGCTCCAGCACCTCGACCACGTGCAGGCCGAAGCGGCTGTGCACCAGGCGCGGCAGCACGCCGATCTCGACGTGGCCGAACAGCTCGCGCGCGAACTCCGGGGCGCAGTCGGCGGCGCTCAGCCAGCCCAGGTCGCCACCCTGCTCACCACTCGGGCAGTTGGACAACTCGCGCGCCGCGCCGGCGAAGCGGTCGGCACCGCTGCCGTCGTGGCAGCGCACGTCGAGCAGGCAGGCTTCGGCGCGGTTGCGCAGGCGCACCACGTCCATCCCCGGGGTCACCGCGAACAGCACGTGCCGCACCCGCACCCGCTCACCGGTGCGGTAGCGGGCCGGGTGTGCGGCGTGGTGGCGCCGGCAGGCTTCATCGGACGGCTCGGGCAACTGAATCTCGCGCTCGAGCCAGGCGTCGATCGCGGTTGACGCGGCCTCGCTGATCACGCCATCGAGCGGCGCCGGATCGGCGGCATCGAGCAGGCCGGCGCCGATCGCGGCCTGGCGCAGCAGTTCGGTGCAGGCACGCTGGCGCAGCGCCACGGGCGCGAGCGATTCGACCTCGCGGTTCAGTGCCACGCCGTTGATGCGGGCCACGGCGGCGGGCGGGACGTGCGCCGGCGCGCTCAGGTCCACAGTTTCGACAAGCATGTTCGCGGCTCCGTGAGGGTCAGACGCCGGCGTCGGGCTGGCGCGGCTGGTTGTGCCCGACGGGCAGGTTCAGGCGCCGGCTGCGCACCACCTGGTACGGGCGCACCAGATAGGCCACCGAGCCGAAGCCGCTCCACACATGTACCAGCCGCGTGAACGGGAACACGAGGAACAGCGTCATGCCCAGGAACAGGTGGCTCTTGAACACCCAGCCGGCGTCGGCGAGCAGCTCGGGCCCGCCGGCACGGAACGTGACGATGCGCTGCGCCCAGCCGGCCAGGCGCAGCATCATGCTGCCGTCCAGGTGCTGGGCCGACAGCGCGATCGTGCCCAGGCCGAGCGCGAGCTGCAGCCACAGCAGCAGCAGGATCACGATGTCGGCGGCCTTCGAGGTCGCACGGATGCGCGCATCACCCAGGCGCCGGTGCAGCAGCAGCGTCAGGCCGACGAAGGCCAGCAGGCCGGCGATGCCGCCCGACACCATCGCCATCAGCTGCTTGGCGCCGGCGCTGATGAAGGGTTCGTAGACGACGTGCGGCGTGAGCAGGCCGACGAAGTGGCCGAAGAACAGGAACAGCACGCCGACATGGAACAGGTTGCTGCCCCAGCGCAGGCTGCCGGTGCGCAGCAGCTGCGAGGAGTCGCTCTTCCAGGTGTACTGGTCGCGGTCGAAGCGCAGCAGGCTGCCGAGCAGGAACACGCTCAGGCAGATGTAGGGATAGATCCCGAACAGGAAGTGGTCGAGGGCGTTCATCGCGAAACCTCCGTGCTGCGCACGATCTTGATCGGCTGTGCCTGGCCCGGGCGGGCCTGGCCCTTGGACGAGCAGCCGTCGAACACCACCGGCTCGGCCCAGCTCTCGTCGAGCGGCTCGTCGGCCGACGCGGCGACCGGCTGGGCGCGCTCGCCGGCCAGCTCGAGCAATGCGCCGAGCACGCTGGCGTAGGCGCTGCTGCGCTGCTGCAGCGCGCCGAAGATCGCGTTGAAGATGTGCGCCATCTCGCCCAGAAAGGCGCGCGCCTCGCGCGGCGGCTGGGTCGAGACGAATTCGAGCACCGCCGGCAGGTAGTCGGGCAGCTCGCCCTCGCTGAGGATCAGGCCGGCACCCGCGTAGGTCTGGCCCAGGTCGATCATCGCCGGGCCGCGCTCGCGCGAGTCGCCGTGCACGTGCTCGAACAGGTGCAGCGAGGTGGCGCGGCCGCGGTCGAACAGCTCGACGTAGTCGGCCTCGAGCTGCAGCGGCTCGGCACGCTGCAGCGCGTCGATCAGCGTGTCGAGCTCGGCCAGCCGCGACGCCGAGACGGCGCGCTCGGTGTGCAGCAGCTCGCGCATCTCGGGCAAGAAGCCGCGCAGCCGGGCATCGGGGTAACCCAGCAGCGCGGCGAGCACTCTGAGGCTCGCCGTTATCGGCCGGGCAGGGTTGAGTGCGAACATGGTCAGACCTCCGCCCGGATCGGGATGGTGCGTTTCTTGTCGCCACCGAACAGGCTGGCGTCGCTGGTGCCTTCGGAGCAGCCGTTGCCGAAGCTGAAGCCGCAGCCGCCGCGCACGTTGAAGGCGTTCTCGGCGTATTCGCGGTGCGTCGTCGGGATCACGAAGCGGTCTTCGTAGTTGGCGATCGCCATCACGTGGTACATGTCCTCGACCTGCGCCTGGCTGATGCCGACCTGCTTGAGCACGGCGTGGTTGATGCGCCCGTCGACCTGCTTGTCGCGCTGGTAGGCGCGCATCGCCAGCAGGCGCTCGAGCGCGCGCACCACCGGCGCGGTGTCGCCGGCGGTCAGCAGGTTGGCCAGGTAGTTGACCGGGATGCGCAGCTGGCTCACGTCGGGGATCTCGCCGTTGGCGCCGACCTGGCCGGCGTTGGCCGCGGCGCTGATGGGGGAGAGCGGCGGCACGTACCAGACCATCGGCAGCGTGCGGTACTCGGGGTGCAACGGCAGCGCCACCTTCCACTGCACCGCCATCTTGTAGACCGGGCTCGCGCGCGCGGCGTCCATCCAGTGGTCGGGGATGCCGTCCAGGCGCGCCTGCGCGATCACCTTCGGATCGAACGGGTCGAGAAAGATGTCGAGCTGCGCCCGGTACAGGTCGCGGTCGTGCTCGACGCTCGCGGCCTGCTGGATGCGGTCGGCGTCGTAGAGCAGCACGCCGAGGTAGCGGATGCGCCCGACGCAGGTCTCGGAGCACACGGTGGGCTGGCCGGCCTCGATGCGCGGATAGCAGAAGATGCACTTCTCGGCCTTGCCGCTCTTCCAGTTGTAGTAGATCTTCTTGTACGGGCAGCCGCTCACGCACATGCGCCAGCCGCGGCACTTGTCCTGGTCGATCAGCACGATGCCGTCTTCCTCGCGCTTGTAGATCGAGCCCGACGGGCAGCTCGCCACGCACGCCGGGTTCAGGCAGTGCTCGCACAGGCGCGGCAGGTACATCATGAAGGTGTTCTCGAACTGGCCGAGCATGTCCTTCTGCACCTGCTCGAAGCCGTCGAGGTTCTTGTCCTTGCTGCGCTTGGCGAACTCGCCGCCGAGGATCTCCTCCCAGTTTGGGCCCCAGACGATCTTGTCCATCTGCTGGCCGGTGATCAGGCTGCGCGGGCGCGCGGTCGGCGTGGCCTTCATCTCGGGCGCCGACTGCAGGTGGGCGTAGTCGAACGTGAACGGCTCGTAGTAGTCGTCGATCTCGGGCAGGTTGGGGTTGGCGAAGATGCGCATCAGCAGCTTCCACTTCGCGCCCTGGCGCGGCTCGATCGCGCCGTTGGCCTTGCGCACCCAGCCGCCGTTCCACTTGTCCTGGTTCTCCCACTCCTTCGGGTAGCCGATGCCGGGCTTGGTCTCGACGTTGTTGAACCAGGCGTACTCCATGCCGGGGCGGCTGGTCCAGACGTTCTTGCAGGTCACGGAGCAGGTGTGGCAGCCGATGCACTTGTCGAGATTGAGCACCATGCCGATCTGGGCGCGAACTTTCATGCGATCTCTCCTTGCGCCTGAACCGGGGCGATCAGCTCGTTGGCCACCGGCGTGTCGAGCCAGTCGACCTTGTTCATCTTGCGCACCACCACGAACTCGTCGCGGTTGGTGCCGATGGTTCCGTAGTAGTTGAAGCCGTAGCTGAACTGCGCGTAGCCGCCGATCATGTGGGTGGGCTTGAGCACGATGCGCGTCACCGAGTTGTGGATGCCGCCGCGCGCGCCGGTGATCTCGGAGCCGGGCGTGTTCACGATCTTTTCCTGCGCGTGGTACATCATCACCATGCCGGGCTTGACGCGCTGGCTCACCACCGCGCGCGCCGCGATCGCGCCGTTGACGTTGAAGAGTTCGATCCAGTCGTTGTCGACGATGCCCACGCGCTTCGCGTCGTCTTCGCTCAGCCACACGCAAGGCCCGCCGCGGCTGAGCGTGAGCATCAGCAGGTTGTCGGTGTAGGTGCTGTGGATGCCCCACTTCTGGTGCGGCGTGATGAAGTTCAGCGCGATCTCGGGATGGCCGTTGGGCTTGACGCCCTGGATGCCGGCGGTCGTCTTCAGGTCCACCGGCGGGCGGTAGCTCGTGAAGCCTTCGCCGAACGCGATCATCCACGGGTGGTCCATGTAGAACTGCTGGCGCCCGGTGAGGGTGCGCCACGGGATCAGCTCGTGCACGTTGGTGTAGCCGGCGTTGTACGAGACGGTCTCGCTCTCGATGCCGCTCCAGGTCGGCGAGCTGATGATCTTGCGCGGCTGCGCCTGGATGTCGCGAAAGCGGATTTTCTCGTCCTCGCGGTGGATCGCCAGGTGGGTGTGGTCGCGCCCGGTCTGCTTGCCCAACGCTTCCCAGGCCTTGACCGCGACGTGGCCGTTGGTCTCGGGCGCGAGCATCAGCACGACCTCGCAGGCGTCGATGTCGGTCTCGATCTTCGGCATGCCGCAGGTCACGCCTTCGGCCGTGACGAGGCCGCTGAGTTCGCCGAGCTGGCGCACTTCGGTCTGGGTGTTCCAGGCGATGCCCTTGCCGCCGTTGCCGACCTTGCCCATCAGCGGGCCCAGGGCGGTGAAGCGCTTGTGCAGGTTCGGGTAGTCGCGCTCGACCACCGCGATGTTCGGCGCGGTCTTGCCCGGGATCAGCTCGCACTCGCCGCGCTTCCAGTCCGCCACGCCGAACGGCTGCGCCAGCTCCGACGGGCTGTCGTGCATCAGCGGCGTCAGCACCAGCTCGCGCTCCACGCCCAGGTGGCCTACGCAGACCTCGCTGAACTTGGCGGCGAAGCCCTTGTAGATGTCCCAGTCGCTCCTCGATTGCCAGGCCGGGTCGACCGCGGTCGACAGCGGGTGGATGAACGGGTGCATGTCGCTGGTGTTGAGGTCGTTCTTCTCGTACCAGGTGGCGGTGGGCAGCACGATGTCGGAGTACAGACAGGTGGTGCTCATGCGGAAGTCGAGCGTGACCAGCAGGTCGAGCTTGCCTTCGGGGGCACTGTCGTGCCAGACGACTTCGACAGGCTTTGCCTCCTCGGCACCAAGATCTCTGCCCTGGACGCCGTTGCTGGTACCGAGCAGGTGCTTCAGAAAGTACTCGTGGCCCTTGCCCGACGAGCCCAGGATGTTGGAGCGCCACACGAACATGTTGCGCGGCCAGTTGTCGGGGTGATCGGGGTCAGTGCAGCTCAGCTTCAGCGAGCCGTCCTGCAGCGCCTTGACGGCGTAGTCCCTGGGTTCCATGCCGGCGCTCGCGGCGTCGCGCACCACCTGCAGCGGGTTGGTCTGCAGCTGCGGCGCCGAAGGCAGCCAGCCCATCCGTTCGGCGCGCACGTTGTAGTCGATCATCGTGCCGCCGTAGAGCTGCTTGTCGGCCTCGCTCAAGGTGGGCGAGAGCACTTCGTCCATGCCGAGCTTCTCGTAGCGCCACTGGTCGGTGTGGGCATAGAAGAAGCTGGTGCTGTTCATCTGGCGCGGCGGGCGAATCCAGTCGAGCGCGAAGGCCAGCGCGGTCCAGCCGGTCTGCGGGCGCAGCTTCTCCTGGCCCACGTAGTGCGCCCAGCCACCGCCGCTTTTGCCGATGCAGCCGCACATCATCAGCATGTTGATGACGCCGCGGTAGTTCATGTCGCTGTGGTACCAGTGGTTCATCGCCGCGCCGATGATCACCATCGAGCGGCCCTGCGTCTTGTGCGCGTTCTCGGCGAACTGGCGCGCCACCGTGATGAGCTGCGCGCGCGGCGTTCCGGTGATGCGCTCCTGCCAGGCCGGCGTGTAGGGCGTGTCGTCGTCGAAGTCCTTCGCAGCGAACTCGCCGCTCAAGCCACGTGCCACGCCGTAGTTGGCGACCTGCAGGTCGAACACCGTGGCCACCAGCGCCTCGCGGTGGTCGCCGGCCTTGCCCAGCGTGATGCGGCGCACCGGCACCGTGCGCACCAGCACGTCGCCGGTCTCGCCCTTGAGCACGTTGTTCGGGAAGTGCTCGCTGGCGATGCCGCCGAAGTACGGGAAGCCGACCCGCGCCGTCTCAAGGCTCGGGTGCTCGCCTTCGAGCAGCGAGAGCTTGAGCTTGACGTCATGGCCGTGGCGCGCTTCCTTGGCCTCGAGGTTCCACTGGCCCTGGTCGGCGCGCCCGTCGGCGCCCCAGCGAAAGCCGATCGCGCCATGCGGCAACACGACCTTGCCGAGTTCGTCGAACGCGACCGTCTTCCAGTCGGGGTTGTTGGCCTGGCCGAGCCTGCCGTTGAAGTCGGACGCGCGCACGTAGCGGTCGGGCACCATGACGACCTCGCCGCCGGGCAGCCGATGCTCCTTGAGCATCACCAGCATCGGCATGTCGGTGTAGCGGCGCACGTAGTCGTCGAAGTAGGCCGACCTGCCGGCCCCCGGGCCGCCTGTCGGCGTCCGCCCCCCGAGGGGGTCCGACGAGCTCGGGGCGGCCCGGCGCTCGTCGGGCTCGCCGTCGGGAAAGTAGAACTCCTTCAGGATCACGTGGCCCATCGCCATCGCGACCGCCGCGTCGGTGCCCTGCTTGGGGTGCATCCAGATGTCGGCGAGCTTGGCGACCTCGGAGTAGTCGGGCGTGATCGCCACGGTCTTGGTGCCCTTGTAGCGAACCTCGGTGAAGAAGTGCGCGTCGGGCGTGCGCGTCTGCGGCACGTTGGAGCCCCAGGCGATGATGAAGCTGGAGTTGAACCAGTCGGCCGATTCGGGCACGTCGGTCTGCTCGCCCCAGACCTGCGGGCTGGCCGGCGGCAGGTCGCAGTACCAGTCGTAGAAGCTCATGCACACACCGCCGATCAGCGACAGGTAGCGCGAGCCCGCGGCGTAGCTGACCATGCTCATCGCCGGGATCGGCGAGAAGCCGACGATGCGGTCGGGGCCGTGTTGCTTGATCGTGTGGACGTTGGCCGCCGCGACGATCTCGTTGACCTCGTCCCAGCTCGAACGCACGAAGCCGCCCAGGCCGCGCACCTGCTGGTAGTCGCGCCGCTTGGCCTCGTCATGCACGATGCTCGCCCAGGCCTCGACAGGGCCGTGCGCGAGGCGCGCCTCGCGCCAGTGCCTGAGCAACCGGCCGCGCACCATCGGGTACTTGACGCGGTTCGCGCTGTACAGGTACCAGCTGTAACTGGCGCCGCGCGCGCAGCCGCGCGGCTCGTGGTTGGGCATGTCCCAGCGGGTGCGCGGGTAGTCGGTCTGCTGCGTCTCCCAGGTGACGATGCCGCCCTTGACGTAGATCTTCCACGAGCACGAACCGGTGCAGTTGACACCGTGCGTGGAGCGCACGATCTTGTCGTGCGCCCAGCGGTTGCGGTAGGCGTCTTCCCAGGTGCGGTCTTCACCGGTGGTCACGCCGTGCTCGCCGGAAAACGGTTCGCGCGGTTGCGAGAAGTAGGTCAGCCGATCCAGAAAGTGGCTCATGGCAGAGGTCTCGACGTGGGTTGATGAGGGGTACGGGCGACGTGAGTTCGTGCGCTTGTCTGGACGCGATCGGCGTTGAGGTGTCGATCGCTGGGGTGGACGGCGGGGGGCCGCCTGCACCGGTCTGCGCGACCCGAAGCCGCGGGCGGACGGCGGGCTCCGCTTCGCTGTGGCGGTCGGCCTGCGGCCGACTCCCCTGCGGTGCTCGCGGCCCGAGGGCGAGCGCAGAACTCGCCCTCGCTGCGCTCGGTGCTCAGACAACTGCGCTCGACGCCGCTGCGCGGCGCAACCCTCGGGCCGCTGCGCTCCTCGGCGCCACAGAGGCGCTGCGCCCGCCGCCCACCCACGGCTTCGGGGGCAACGTGGGTTGCATGCGGCAGGAAGAGCAAGACCACCGCACCTGAGCCGGTGCGGGGTGGCCGGGTGGCGGCCCGTGGCGCGCAGCCGAGCAGCGCAGCCGGTCGGGGTCGGCGCGCTTTGCGCGCCAAGTCCGCACTGTCTGAGCCCCGTACCCGCGGCGAGTTTGCGGACTTGCCCCGATCGGCGAGCAGCGCAGGGCACCCGCAGCGAAGCGAAGGGCCAGCATTCGGGCCGCCGCCCGGCCACCCCGCGCCGAGCGACGCAAGGACCCCGGCACGCGACGCGCCCAACTCGACAGGCGACTCTGCGCCGACAGGCAGCACCGGCAAGAACCCAACACAAAGCGCGCGCACAGCCATCGTGTTCACCACCGATTCACGGGTTCTTCACGTACGCGTTCGCACGAAGGTAGAACCACCAGTTGAGCACCAGGCACAGCGCGTAGAACAAAGAGAAGCCGTACATCGCGAGCTCGGGCGTGGCGGCCTTGATCTGCGCGCCGATCACCACCGGCGCGATGAACGCGCCGTAGGCGGCCACGGCCGAGGTCCAGCCCAGCACCGGGCCGGCCTGCTGGCGGTCGAAGATCACGCCGATGCTGCGGAAGGTCGAGCCGTTGCCGATGCCGCTGGCGGCGAACAGCACCACGAACAGCACCATGAACACCAGGAAGTACTGCTCGGGCGTGGCCGAGTGGTAGGCCAGCAGCATCACGTAGCCGACCGCGGCCGAGGCCACCACCATCACCGCCGAGATGATCTGCGTGACGATCGAGCCGCCGACCTTGTCGGCGATCCAGCCGCCCACCGGGCGGATCAGCGCGCCGACGAACGGCCCGATCCACGCGTAGGTCAGCGCCGACGGCGCGTTCGGGTTCTTCAGCGTGTGCTGCAACACGCCGGCCGCGTCGGGCACGTGGCTGATGCCGAAGATCACCGTGATCGCCAGCGGCAGCGCCATCGAGAAGCCGATGAACGAACCGAAGGTGACGATGTACAGCAGCGTCATCGCCCAGGTGTGCTTGTTGCGAAAGATCGCGAACTGCGCGGCGAGGTTGTCCTTCATCGTGCCGAACGCGGTGAGCTTGAGCACCCCCAGCGTGGCCACGATGATCAGCGGCATCGCCACCCACATGTTCAGCAGGCCCAGCCCGCTGGGCGCCGGCAGGTACAGGTACAGGCCCACGCCCGCCGGCACGAACGACAGCGTGTACAGCCAGATGATCTTCAGGAACGCGGTGATCGGGCCGCCGGTGTTCGGCGACACCGTCTTCAGGTTGTTCATGCCGAACCAGCACAGGATCGACAGCGGCACCAGCGAGAGCAGCCAGGCGAAGCCGGCGTTCTGGATGTAGGTGGGCGTGCCGGCGACGATCTTGCCGAAGATCCAGCCGCTGTCCTTGACCAGCGTCATCGGTGCGCCGCCGTAGGCGCCGAACAGGCCCACCGTCATCACCAGCGGGATCACGACCTGCATGCTGGTCACGCCGAAGTTGCCCAGGCCGGCGTTGATGCCCAGCGCCGTGCCCTGCAGCCGCTTCGGGAAGAAGGTGCTGATGTTCGACATGGAGCTGGCGAAGTTGCCTCCGCCCACGCCCGACCACAACGCCATCAGCTGGAACGCCCACAGCGGCCAGTCCTTGTGCTGCAGCACGATGCCGGTGCCGATGGCCGGCGCGAGCAGCATCGCGGTGGTCAGGAAGATGGTGTTGCGCCCGCCGGCCAGGCGGATCAGGAATGCCGCCGGGATGCGCATCGTGGCACCGGCCAGGCCCGAGATCGCGGTCAGCGTGAACAGCTGGCCCTGGCTGAACGGGAAGCCCAGGTTCAGCATCTGCACCGTGATGATTCCCCACATGCCCCAGACCGCGAAGCCGCACAGCAGGCTGGGCACCGAGATCCACAGGTTGCGGTAGGCGATTTTCTTGCCGGTCGATTCCCAGAAGGTCGGGTCCTCCGGCCGCCAATCCGCGATGTCGGCCCCGCTCGCCGGCGCCGCAACCGCAGCGCCGACCTTGATGGTGGTGTTCATGACAGTCCTCGAAGCAGAAGAATTCGGGTCAGCCGTGCAGGCTGAAGGCTTGGGCGTTGTGGCCCATGACTTCGGTGCGGCGCACCTCCGTCCAGTACATCCAGATCAGCGAGACCCAGACCACGCCGTACATCAGCATGAAGGCGCTGGAGCGGATGCCGGTCAGGTCCATCAGCGCGCCGAACATGATCGGCAGCACGAAGCCGCCCATGCCGCCGGCCAGGCCGACGACGCCGCTGACGGTGCCGATGTTGGCGGGGTATTCGTCGGCGATGTACTTGAACACCGAGGCCTTGCCGAACGCGAAGGCGATGCCCAGCAGGAACAGCAGACCGGTGAAGGCGTAGACGTTCAGGCCGAGGTGGAAGGTCTTCGGGCCGGCGACGGTGAGCACCGAGAAGTCGGTCTGCGGGTAGCTCAGCAGGAACAGGCAGATCCAGCTCACCCACATCACCCACCAGGTCACGCTGTGCGCGCCGTACTTGTCCGACAGCCAGCCGCCGAACGCGCGCAGCACGCCGCCGGGCAGCGAGAAGCACGCCGCCAGCAGCGCCGCGCTGCGGATGTCCAGCCCGAACTCGCCGACGTAGTACTGCACCAGCCACAGGCTCAGCGCCACGTAGCCGCCGAACACGATCGAGTAGTACTGGCAGTACTTGATGACCTTCGGATCCTTGAGCGCGCGCAACTGGTCCGAGAAGCGCGTCTGGCTCGGCACCCGATGCGCCGGGTCGCTCGCGCTGAACAGCCAGAACAGCACCAGCGTGCCCAGCATCACCGCGGCGTAGACCTTGGGCACCATGGTCCAGCCGAATGCGACCACCAGCGCCGGCGCGACGAACTTGTTGACCGCCGCGCCCGAGTTGCCGGCACCGTACACGCCCATCGCGAAACCCTGCCGGTTCTTCGAGAACCAGCGCGCCACGTACGGTGTGCCGACCGAGAACGAGCCGCCGGCCAGGCCGACGAACAGGCCGATCACCAGGAAGTGCCAGTACGCGGTGGCGTAGCTCATCAGCCAGATCGCAGGCACCGTGAACGCCATCAGCAGCGCCAGCACGATGCGGCCGCCGTACTTGTCGGTCCAGATGCCCAGCGGCACGCGGATCAGCGAGCCGGTGAGCACCGGCGTGGCCGTGAGCAGGCCGAACTCGGTCGCGTTCAGCCCCAGCGTCTTGCGGATCGGGATGCCGATCACGCCGAACATCATCCACACCATGAAGCACACGGTGAATGCCAGCGTGCTGACCATCAGCACCGCCAGCGCCTGGCTCTTCTTGCTCATGACGAGATCCGCTCGTTGCCCATGCGGCAACTGTAGGAATCGGCGGCTCGGCGCGGCATCCTTCGGCGGGAGTGCACGGCGACGGCAGAAGAACGATGGGGTCGGCCGCGACCATCGTTCTGAAGAACTACCGGGGTGGGAATCGGGCGCGGGGTTGCGCCGGATCAAGGCGGCGCGCCGCTCACCCCAGCCCGTGCGCCACCGCCATCACCGCGGCGTGCACCCGCGAGCTGACGTCGAGCTTGCGCAGGATGTGCTGCACGTGGATCTTCACGGTGGTCTCGGCGATGCCCAGGGTGCGGGCGATTTCCTTGTTGCCGTGGCCGCGCGCGATGCCGCGCAGGATCTCCTGCTCGCGCGGCGACAGCGCGTCGAGCCGGCTCGCCGGTGCGGCGGGTTCGGGCGCCGTCGCGGGCTGGGGCGTGGCGGCGTCGCGGTAGGCGGCCACGAGCTTGCCGGTCATCTCTTCGGCGACCACGCTCTCGCCGCGCATCGCGCGGCGGATCGCCGCCGACAGCGCGTCGCCCTCGATGGTCTTGAGCAGGTAGCCGCAGGCACCGCCGCGCAGCGCTGCGGCGAGGTCGTGCTCGTCTTCGCTGACGGTGAGCATCAGCACCCGCACGCCGGGCACGGCTTCGATCAGCGCCGGCAGCGCGTCGACGCCGTTGACGCCGGGCAGGTGGTTGTCGAGCAGGATCAGGTCGGGGTGCAGCGCCTGCGCACGGCGCTGCGCCTGCCCGGCATCGCCGGCATCGCCGACGACCTCGAACTGCGGATCGCGCTGCAGCAGCGCGGTCAGGCCGCGCCGGAACAGCGTGTGGTCGTCGACGACCAGGATGCGGACCTTCTTCGCGGGCTCGGCGTTCATCGCGGCGATGCGGTCACGCGGCCAGCGGCGGGCGCGTCGCGCTGCCGGTGCTGCTGGCGGCGGTGGCGTGCGGCAGCCGCGGCAGGGTCAGCACGATCGAGGTGCCGCGCCCGGGCGTGGACAACACCTCGAGTTGCGCACCCAGGCGCTCGGCGCGCTCGGCCATGATGCGCAGGCCGACGTGGGTCTCGTCGGCCTGCGCATCCTGGCCGTGCACGAAACCCAGGCCGTCGTCGCGCACCTCGAGCCGCCAGCGCGGCTGCTGCTGCACGTCGAGCCAGACCTGGCCGGCGCGCGCGTGCTTGCGCACGTTGGACAGCGCCTCCTGGACGATGTGCAGCACCTGGATCTGCGTGTCCGGTGCCAGCGGCAGGCCCTGGCCGATCATCTGCAGCGTCGTCTTCAGGCCGGTCTGGTGCTCGAACTTGCGCAGCGTGGTCAGCAGCGCGGGCTCGATGTCTTCGGCATTGGCGCGGGTGCGAAAGTGCATCAGCAGTTCGCGCACGTCGCCGTAGCTCTCGCGCACGCCGGCGTCGATCTCGCCGAGCACGTGCTGCACCTGCTGCGCGTCGCCGCTGCCGATCGCCTCGCGCATCAGCTGCACCTGGATCTTCAGGAACGCGAGCGACTGGGCGATCGAGTCGTGCAGCTCGCGGGCGATGAAGCTGCGCTCCTGCGACACCGCGGCCTCCAGGTCGAGCGCGTTCAGGCGCAGGTTCTCCATCGCGGCGGCGAGGTGGGCGGCGAGCGACTCGAGCAGCGCGCGTTCGGCCAGGCCGATGTCGATCCGGGCATTGAAGAACAGGTCGACCTCGCCCATCAGCCGCTCGTGCAGACGCACCGGCACCGACACCACGGTCTCGAAACCGGCCTGCGCGCAGTGGTGCATGCGGGCGGGCTGCAGCGGGCGGATCGGGATCACGCGCGCGCCGGCTGCCGCCGCCGGCGAGCCGCAATGGCAGTCGCCCGCGCTCAGGCATTGTTCGGCGTCGAGCATGGCTTGCGGCAGCCCGCGCGAGGCCAGCATCAGGTAGTGGCGGTTGGTCTCGTCGGACCAGCGCAGCGCCACGCCGTCGGCGCGGGCGATGCGGGCGACGCTTTTCGTGAAGCCCTGCGCCAGTTCGTCGAGCGTGGTGGCGCGGGCGACGAGCTGGGTGACTTCGTACAGGCTTTCGAGCCGCTCGCGCTTTTCTTCGAGCTGCGCGGTCTTCTCCTGGACCCGGCTTTCGAGGTCGCGATACATCGACTGGAGCTGCCCGGCCATGCCGTTGAAGCCCTGCGCCAGCGCCGCGAACTCGTCGGTCGTGGCGCAGTCCACGCGCGCACCGAGGTCGCCGCCCTGGAGCCGATCGATCGCCTGCTTCAGCGCACCCAGGGGTTCGAGCACGAAGCGGTAGCCGGTGTAGATCACGACCCCGGCGCCGACCACCGCCAGCACCATCATCGCGACCTGCATCAGGTACATCAGCGAGGTCCAGCGCGACAGGTGGGTCTCGATCGCGGCGACGAAGCCGTCGATGTGGGCCGCAAAGGTGGCGGCATCGGCGCCCAGGGCGGCCGCCTCGGCAGGCGGCGGCGCGCCGCCGGCGCCGGCGAAGCGGGCGCGAAAGCGCGCCCAGTCGCGTTCGACCACGGCGTAGCGCTGGCGCACCAGGTCGTCCCAGGGCACGAACAGCGGCCGCTGCGGATCGCCGTCGCGCAGCAGCCGCAGGCTGCGCTCGAACTCGGCGATCTGCTGCGGCAGGGCGCCGGTCTGGCCGGTGGCCACCGACACCACCAGGCGATACGACTGCATGCGCATGCGCCCGGCTTCGTTGACGGCGGCGGCACCGCCTTCGAGCTGCCACGACATCCACACCGATGCGGCGATCGAGCACAGCGCCAGCCACAGGAACGGCACGCCGACCAGCGCCAGCTTGGCGCCGAGGGTCCACTGCCGGGTCCTGGCCATCGTGCGAATCTAACCGTGCCGCGGCCACAGCCGCCGCGCGGCGCGAGCCACGCGGCACGCCCCGTTGATCTGCATCAACCCGCGCCGCCGTTGACGCCGCGAAGCGCGCCGCCGGCGATGCCGCGAAACCCACCTCCGGCGCGCGGGCGGCACAACGGCGTCACAACGCCGCGGCGGCCCGGCGCCGGCCCTGCATCTCGGCCGACATGCGAGCCAGGCGCGGCGCATCGATGCGCGCGCGCGCGGCCGGGAACACGACGCGCTCCTCGGTCTGCACGTGCGCCAGCGACAGCCGCGCGAACTCCGCCGCCTGGTGCCGCGCCGCACTGTCGATGACGCCGGTGGCGCACGGCCGCGCCCAGGCGCACAGCGTGGTGCGCAGGCCGTCCCACAGCGTCTGCATGCGGGCATGGTCCGCGTGCAGCTCGGCCACCGTCGCGGCAAGGCCGGCGTCGAGGCCGCCGGCGAGCAGCGGGAACACGTGCAGTTCTTCGTCCTGGTGGTGCAGCGGCGCGGCGAGATCGAAGTAGCGCAGCACGTCGGACGCCGCCGAGCGTGCGTTGGCGTCGTGCCCGTAGTGGTCGATGTGCACGATCAACCGGTCGAGCAAGCCCAGGCTGCAGCGCACCCGCTCGTGGCAGGCCGCGAGCAGCTCGAACGGTTGCTCGAAGCCGGCCGCGGGCGCCTCGAAGCCGGGCAAGGCCGTGGTCGTGCGGGCGCTGCGGTGCATGGCGCGAACCCGGTCAGCCGCACTGCCCGACGTCGCCGCAGGCGGTGCAGAAGTCGCAGCCGTCCTTGTGGATCACGGTGGCGTTGCCGCACTCGAGGCAGACCTTGCCGGCCATCACGCGGCTGCGCTCGGCGGGGTCGCCCGAGGATTCGAGCACGCCCATGTCGCGCAGCGGGTAGCCCTCTTCGTTGAGCACGCCGAGCATGGCGTAGCGGTGGATGATCAGCCGCGCCAGGTAGGCCACGGTGGACGGCCAGGTCTGCTGGCGGCGTTCGCCGTGCGGCAACCCCGGCACGAACGCCATGAAGTGGCCCAGCGGCTCGGCGTAGTTGAGCAGCTTGCGCAGCTTCATGCCGATCCAGGCCGGGTCGATCACGCGCATGTCGAGCGACAGCACCCTTGCGAGCCCGTCGAGCGCGCGCGGGTAGTTGCCCGAGAAGCCGACCGCACACGGGCGCGTGACGGTGGCGCGATCGGGGCCGGGCAGCGTCACTTCCTTGAGCGTCAGCGTGAAGGCTTCGCCGGTGGCCGGGTTGTCGATGTCGACCGCCCAGGCGAGCGTGCCCGACGGGCCGGTGTGCGGCTCGGTGACGCTGAACATCGCGTCCATCACCGGCGTCGGGCCGCCACGGCCCAGCCGCGGCAGCGCCTTGAGCTGCTCGCAGCGCCAGCGGATCACCGCCGCGGTGGCCGCCACCACGCCCGGGAACAGCCGGCGCTCGCCGTGCGGCGGGAACGGCATCTCGAACGCGCGCTCCTCGGCCACGGTGGCGAGCGCGTCGAGCTTGAGCTGCAGCCAGGCCGGGTCGTTGGCGCGCAGGTCCATCGACAGGGTCTTGGCCAGCGCGCCCAGGCCGCGCGGCTGCTCGGCGCCGTTGACCCAAACCTCGAAGGGTTGGGGCGCTCCGCCATCGGCGGCGGCGAGCTCGCCGACGAACAGCGCGAAGTCGCCGAACGGGTGGTGCACCATGAAGGTCCAGGCCGGGTTGCCCGAGGGCAGCTCGGGGCGCCCCGGCCAGCGCAGCGACGACAACACCGGCGCGGGCAGGCGGTCGAGCGCGAGGCGCCGGTTCGCGGTGTCGATCTGCAGCGGCGCGGCGGGCGCGGCGACGGCGCTGGGCGTGACGCTGAGCACCGAGCCGAGCACGCTGTTGGGCCGGTAGGTGGCCAGGCCCTTCAGGCCCGACTCCCAGGCGTCGAGGTAGAGGTGCTGGAAGTCGGCGTACGGGTAGTCGGCCGGCACGTTCACGGTCTTGGAGATCGCGGTGTCGATGCACGGCGCCACCGCGGCGACCATCGCCTCGTGGGCCTGCGCGCTCAGCTCCAGCGCGGTCACGAACGCCGGGGTCAGCGCCGCGCCTTCGCCCTTCAGGTGGCGGTACAGGCGCCAGGCATGGTCCTCGACCGCGTACTCCTTGAAGCCGCCGTCGGGCATGCGCTTCTTGCGCGTGTAGCTCCAGCTGAAGGCCGGCTCGATGCCGTTGCTGGCGTTGTCGGCAAAGGCCAGGCTGATCGTGCCGGTGGGGGCGATCGACAGCAGGTGCGAGTTGCGCAGGCCGTGGCTGCGGATGCGGTCGCGCAGGCCTTGCGGCAGGCGCGAGGCGAAGGTCGTGCCGCTCAGGTACAGGTCGGCGTTGAACAGCGGAAACGCGCCGCGCTCGCGCGCCAGATCGCTCGACGCCTCGTAGGCGGCGTCGCGCATCAGCTCGGCGATGCGCCGCGCCATCGCGCGCGCGGGCTCGGTGTCGTAGCGCAGGTTGAGCATGATCAGCGCGTCGCCCAGGCCGGTGAAGCCCAGCCCGACGCGGCGCTTGCTGCGCGCTTCTTCGTGCTGCTGCGGCAGCGGCCAGACGGTCACGTCGAGCACGTTGTCGAGCATCCGCACCGCCACCTTGGCGACGCCCGCGAACGCCGCCTCGTCGAAGTGCGCGCTGGCCTCGAACGGCTCGCGCACGAAGCGGGTCAGGTCGATCGAACCGAGGCAGCAGCAGCCGTAGGGCGGCAGCGGCTGCTCGGCGCAGTTGTGGACGAGCAGGCCGTTGGCGTCGAAGGCATGGACGTCGGCGACGGTGACATCGAAGACCGGCTCGGTGCCGTCGTCTTCAAGACTCTCGACGGTGGCGACGAACCGCTCGCGGTTCAGGCGGCGCCGGTAGCCGGCCAGCAGCGACTCCAGCCGCTCGGCCTTGGCGGAGTCGGCAAAGCCGATGCGCTCGGCGAACACCGCCAGGTTGTCGCCGCTGACCACGAGCTCGTGCAGCGCCTGCTGCGGGTACTCGCGCCGGCCTCCCTGGCCATCGGGCAGCAGGCTGGCACCGGCGGGACGCCGCTCGCGGTAGAGCGTGCTGGCAATGCCGAGCCGCAACAGCATGCGCTGCGCCGACGCCAGCAGCGCGCCGTCGGCCTGGGTCAGGCGAACGCTGACGCCCTTGTCTTGCGCGCCTTGCACCGAGCCGTCGGCGTCGAACAGGCCGCGCAGCAGGCCACGACAGAAGTCCGAGGAGCAGGCCTCCATTTGCGGCGTGACGGTCTTGTGGCCGGGGCCGGCACCGAGCTCGAACGCCAGGTCGCGCAGCGCGGCCGACGCCAGGCGGCATTCGCCGAGCGCGGCGAGCGGGCGTTGCCAGCCGCGGAAATCGCTGCGATGCGGCAAGGTGCCGATCGCATGTTCCACCGCCCGCATGATGCCGCTCGCACTGTGGCGCTCGGCCCGGACATCGCTGCCCACGACGCGCAGCTCCGGCGCCCAGACCGACAGCACCGCCTTGTGTTGCCCGAGGTGGCCGTCGCCGATCAGCAGCCCCACCAGGTAGCCCTGTTCGGCGCTGCACGGCCCCTCCCAGCCTTCGAGACGGCGGTGGTCGCCGAGCACGATCTCGTCGGCGGGCTTCAGCTCGCCGGCCGCGCACCATTCGCTGTGCGTCAGGTAGCGCGTGCGCTTGACCACGCGCCGCACCGGGTGGTCACGGGTCAGGCGCAGCGCGTGGCCCTCGCGCGTGCGCAGCCGCAGCACGGGCTTGACGCCGGTGGCGAAGAAGCCTTCGGACTCGGTGGCGTGCGGCTTGCCGTCGACGATGGCGATGAACGGCCGGCCGATCAGAGCGTGCACCTGGCGCGCGCCCTCGGACGTCATGACCCAGGTGTCGGCGGTGACGCACGGGTTGGTCGCCGCGATGTTCTCGCAGTACGACAGGTTGTTGTCGCGGTTGATGTGGTCGAGGAACAGCACCCCGGGCTCGGCGTGGTCGTAGGTGGAGCGCATGATCTGCTCCCACAGGTCGCGCGCGCGGCGCTTGCGGTAGACCCACACGCCGCCCCCGCCGCCGGACCGTGAAGCCGGATCGTTGTGTTGATAGGCGCCGGCCTCCTTCTGCGCCGCACCGGGTTCGGCGCGGTGCACGAGTTCGATGTCGCCGTCGGCCTGGACCGCGTCCATGAATGCGTCGGTCACGCCGACCGAGAGGTTGAAGTTCTTCAGGTCGCCGGCGTCCTTGGCGTGGATGAACTCCTCGATGTCGGGGTGGTCGCAGCGCAGCACGCCCATCTGGGCGCCACGCCGCGCACCGGCCGACTCGACCGTCTCGCAGGAGCGGTCGAACACCCGCATGTAGCTCACCGGGCCCGAAGCGCTGCTCTGGGTGCTGCCGACCCACGCGCCGCGCGGGCGGATGCGCGAGAAGTCGTAGCCCACGCCGCCGCCGCGGCGCATCGTCTCGGCGGCCTCGGTCAGCGCGGTGTAGATGCCCGGGTGGCCGTCTTCGACGTGCGCGATCGAGTCGCCCACCGGCTGCACGAAGCAGTTGATCAGCGTGGCCGACAGCTCGGTGCCGGCGGCGGACATGATGCGGCCGGCCGGCACGAAGCCACGCTGCTGCGCCTCCAGGAACGCCGCCGCCCAGCGGGCGCGGTCGGCCGGCTTCTCGGCCGCGGCCAGCGCACGGGCCACGCGCTCGCGCAGCTCGTCGGGCGTCTGCTCGCCGCCCTTGGCGTACTTCTCGATGAGGACTTCGCTGGAGATGTCCTGCACGGGCAGGTCGATGGTGCTGCTCACTTTGGGCCTCGGATACTGGATGAATTTACAGTCTACGCCGCAGCCACTGCCCTGTGTTGCCGACCTTGTTGCGGGGAGGGGTGAGGTTGCCGGCCTGTCCGTCGACGTGCTTTGACGGCACGCAGAAACTGGCGCGAAACAGTCGTGATGGCGCCGTCAGAACGGATTGATGCTTTTCTCGCGGCGGTAGTGGATGTAGCCCACGCTGGCGCCGGCGCGCAGCCCCACGCCCAGGCGGATCGGCGCCAGCGTGATGCCCTTGAGCCGCTGGTAGTTGATGCCGGCGCCGCCGACGTAGTAGAGGCTGCCGTCCACGCCGGGGAAGCGCTGGTAGATGTCGGCGGCCCTGGGCAGGTGGTAGACCAGCGTGAACACCTTGGACGCGTTGGCGCCCAGGTCGAAGCCGATGGACGGGCCGGCCCAGAACACCTTGCCGCCGCCACCGCCCTTCATCAGCAGCTCGCCCTCGCCGTAACGCAGGCCCACGGTGATGGCCGCGCCGGCTTCCTGGCCCTTGATGTAGGCGTTGGGGCGGCCTTGCTCCTTGAAGGCCTTCTCGATGACCTTGGCCAGCCCCTCGGTGGTCTGGCCGAAGAAATCGGTGGCGGCCTTGACGATGGAGTCCTCGTCGTAGGTGCTGTCCTTGTCGTCGACGGCCCCGGCGGGCAGCGCCGTCGCGGCGGCCAGGGCGGCCAGGTGTTGCAGGTGC
>JAGWTP010000153.1 GCA_028868895.1 Burkholderiales bacterium | reverse complement strand
CGGTCAGCGAGACCTGGTGTGCCATCGACGCGTCCTTGACTGGCATCGTCACCGAATAGCCCTTGGCCGGATAGATCGGCAGCGATATCCCGAGCGGCTGCGCATACAGGGGCGACAGGCTGCCCATCGCCAGCACGTACGCGTCGGCGCGCAGGCGCTGAAAGCGGCCCTCGCGGTCGGTGGCTTCGACGTGGTCGACGGCGCCGGCAGCTTCGCGCAGCGCCGTGACGGTGTGGCTCATCAGGAACTGCACGCCGTCTCGCTCGCAGCGCTTGACGAGTTCGCGCGCGAAGCGGTTGGCGTCTCCGGATTCGTCCTCGGCGGTGTAGGTCGCCCCGGCCAGTTGCGGCCGGATGTGGCGCAAGGCCGGTTCGAGGCGCACCGCCTCGTCGGCGGAGATCACGCGCCGGTCGCAGCCGAGTGCGCGCATCTGGGCCGCCGGGCCTTCCGCGCCGTCGAACTCCTTGCGGCTCGTGTAGAAGTGCAGGATGCCCTGGGTGCATTCGTCGTAGGTGATGCCGATGTCGCGCCGCAGCTGCTGCAACGTGTCGCGGCTGTAGGTGCCGAGACGGACGATCTGCTCGATGTTGTGACGGGTGCGCGCGGGCGTGCATTCACGCAGGAACTGCAGGCCCCAAAGCCACTGGCGCATGTCGGCACGCAGGCGGAACAGCAGCGGCGCGTCTTCCTTGCCGAGCCACTTCAGCAGCTTCAGCGGTGCACTCGGATTGGCCCAGGGCTCGGCGTGGCTGACCGAGATCTGGCCGCCATTGGCGAAGCTGGTTTCGGCGGCTGCGGTGGCCTGCCGATCCACCACGGTGACGTCGTGGCCTTGTTGACGCAGGAAATACGCGGAGGTCACGCCGAGCAGGCCGGCGCCGAGAACGATGACTTTCATGAAGAGACTCCAAGGACGGTTGACGAGCACGAATCGCTTCGTGCGCTTGCCGCTCCCCCTGTCCTTGGTACCTGAGAGATTCAGCCGCAGCCTCGTGCGCGGCCTTGCTCCTTCGGTGCGTCACGGATGTGACGGCTCTCCAGACGGCATTGGTGTGGTGCAGTACGGAACCTGAGCGTTCATGGGAGATTGCGCCTTCGGTGGCCGGACGGGTCCGGCACTCTCCTGCGATGTGAATCGAATCAGTCCTCCAGGGCGCGGTCGCGGCTTTCGGGCATGGCGAGCATGGCCAGCGCGGTGATGACACTGGCACCCGCCACGTACCACGCGGGCGCCGCGGGGTTGCCGGTCACGCCGATGAGCCAGGTGATGATCAACTGGGTCGTGCCGCCGAACAGAGACACACCGACCGCGTAGGCGATCGACATGCCGGTGGCGCGGATGCCGCGCGGCAGCAATTCCGGAATGGCGACCAGCGACGCGGCACCGCTGACCGCCGTGAGCGCGGCCAGGAAGCCCGAGACCGCGAACAAGGTCGTGGCCGACGGCTGCGCGACCAGCAGCATGAAGGCCGGCACGGTCAGCACCGCTGCCGCCACGCGGGGCCAAAACATCGTCGGCTTGCGGCCGAAGCGGTCGCACATCCAGCCCCCCACCAACGAGAAGACCAGCGTGCTCAAGCCGCCGACGACGGTCGCACCCATCGCCAGGACCGGCGACATCTTCAGCGTCGTGATCGCGTACGTGGTCATGAAGTTGCCGACGTAGGTCGAGACCGTGCCACCGATGATCACCAGCACCGCCAGCCCGATGAGGCGGCGCTGCCGCTTCAGGCCGACCATGCCGCTGTTGATCGCCTTCGGCGGCGCCGCGTGCAGCGTTTCGGGCATGTTGTGGCGCAGGTAGAGGGCCAGCGGCACCAGCAGCAACCCGACCATGAACGGCACGCGCCAGCCCCAGGCCAGCATCTCGGCCGGTGCCAGGCTGTTGGTGAGCAGCAGCCCCATCGCACCGGCAACCAGGCCGGCGGCGCCCTGGCTGGCCAGCTGCCAGCTGGCATACAGGCCGCGTTGCGCGGGCGGGGCCGATTCGATCAGGAACGCACTCGACGGACCGACCTCGCCACCGAGGGCGAGCCCTTGAACCAGCCGGCACACCACCACGATGATCGGCGCGGCCAGGCCGATGCTGGCGTAGGACGGCGTCAGCGCCAGGCCCAGCGTGCCGATCGTGATCAGCGCGATGGTCAGCAGCATGGCCGGCCGACGGCCCGCACGGTCGGCGAACGCGCCGATCAGCACGCCGCCGATCGGCCGCGCGAAGAAGCCCACCCCGAACACCGCGACCGACAGCAGCAGGCTGCCCAGCGGCGTCGAGGCCGGGAAGAACGTCTTGCCGATGTACACGGCAAAGAACGCGTAGGTGACGAAGTCGTAGAACTCCAGCGCGTTGCCGGCCACCGTCGCGGCGACGACGCGGGTGGGCACGCGCGCGGCCGACGCCGGGCGGTTGGGCGCGATGGTGGCGTAGGCAGCATCGGCTTGAAGAGCACTGGGGTTCATGAGTGGATCTCGCTTTCAGGCTGGGGGGCGGTGGTCGACAAGAATCGTTCGACCAGCAGCGCCCAATAGGCCGCGCCGACGGCGATGTTGTCGTCGTGGAAGTCGTATCCGGGGTTGTGCACCATGCAGGCACCCGCCGCGTGGCCGTCGCTGCCGTCGCCGTTGCCGATCAGCAGGTAGCTGCCGGGCACGCGTTCGAGCATGTAGGCGAAGTCCTCGCTGCCGGTGAGCGGCGGCCCCTGCAGGGTCACGCGGTCCGCCCCGAGCAGCTCGAGCGCCACGTCGCGCGCGAAGGCCGTCTCGGCGGGCGTGTTCACCAGCACCGAGTAGCCGCCGCGCCAGTGCACCTGTGCCGTCACGCCGAAGCTTTCGGCCTGGGCGGCGGCCAGCGCCTTGATCCGGCGCTCCAGCAGACCGCGGACGTCGCGGTCCAGCGCGCGCACGCTGATCTCCAGCGTCGCCGTCGCCGGGATCACGTTGTTCGCCCGGCCGGCATGGAGTGCGCCCACCGTCACCACGGCGGTGTGCAGCGGATCCACGTTGCGGGAGACCACGCTCTGCAGGGCCATCACCAGACTGGCTGCCGCCACCACCGGGTCACAGGCCCGGTGCGGCATGGCACCGTGCCCGCCGACGCCGGTGAGCGTGATCGTGGCGTAGTCCGACGAGGCCATCGCCGCGCCCTCGCGCAGCACCAGGTGGCCTTGCGCGATGCCCGGCATGTTGTGCATCGCGAACACGGCATCGCACGGATAGCGCTCGAACAGGCCGTCGTCGATCATGCGAAGGGCGCCGCCCCCGCCTTCCTCGGCCGGCTGAAAGATCAGGTGCAGCGTGCCGTCGAACCGGCCCTGCTCGGCCAGGTGCTGCGCGGCCGCCAACAGCATGGCGGTGTGGCCGTCGTGGCCGCAGGCGTGCATCACGCCATCGTGCACGCTCGTCCAGTCGGCGCCGGTGGTCTCGTCGATCGGGAGCGCGTCCATGTCGGCGCGCAGGCCGACGCATCGCGCCCCGGCGCCGCGCACCAGCTTGCCGACCACCCCGGTACCGCCGACCCCGCGCTCGACCGCATAGCCCCAGGATTCGAGCTTTGCCGCGACCAGGGAGGCCGTGCGGTGCTCGTCGAAGGCGAGTTCGGGGTGGCGATGGATGTCGCGCCGCACGCCGACGAATTCGGCGGCGCGCGCGTGCATTGCATCAAGCAGGTAGGTCACGGGAGTTGCCCTGTCAGGTCGCGCCGATGTCAGTTCTGCGGCCAATGTAGGCAACGGTGTATCGCACGTCCAATGTATTCTTCTACGCGTTAGCATGACTCCACTGCATAGTTGAGGACGCTGCCGCCATGACCCTCGTGCAACTCAGGCACCTGATCGCGCTGGCCGAGTCGGGCTCGTTCAGCAAGGCCGCGACGCTGCTGTTCCTGACGCAGCCGGCGCTCAGCCGCAGCATTCGCGCGCTCGAGGACGAACTGCACACGCCGTTGTTCGACCGGGTCGGCCGGCGCATCGAACTGACGCCATTCGGCCGGGTGACCGTCGACCGTGCGCGCCATCTCGTGCTCGACGCCGACGAGTTGCAAGTGGGCGCAGACCGCTTCAAGGACGGCCAATCGGGCGTACTCAGGGTCGGCATGGGCTCCGGCCCTGGGGCGATGCTGATGACACCGCTGCTCCTGCACCTGGCTGGGGAGCGTCCAAGGCTGCATGTCGAGATCTCTCGGGCCGGCACCGAGTTGCTGGTGCAGGCGCTCCGCGCCCGCGCGCTCGACGCGCTCGTGGTCGATGTGCGCCTGTTGCGGCCGGCGGCGGATCTGCGGGCCGAGTCCGTGCATGAGATGCGCGGGGCGTTCATGGTGCGCCGCGGCCACCCGCTGGCGCGCACGCGTTCAGGGGTCACGTTCGAGGCGATCGCCAGGTACCCGATCGCGTCGACGCCGCTTTCCGACGAGGTCGCAGGCATTCTGATGCAGCGCTTCGGAGCGCAGGCGCACCCGGAGAGTTGCGTCACGCTGCGGTGCGAGGAGATCCCGAGTCTCGTCGAGGTCGCGCGCCGGAGCGACGCGGTGTTGCTCGCAATCCGCGCCGCCGCGCCCGAGTTGGTCGAACTGAAGACGGTTCCGCCGCTCGATGCGACGGCCCGCTTCGGGCTCGTCACGCTGACCCGGCGCACCGAGGCGCCGGCCTTGTCGATGGTTCGCGCGCTGATGCAGCGGCTGCTTCGGGATTCCGCGGTGGTGTAGGGCACAGCCTGCGGCGAGGCCACGCTTCGGTGGCCACGGCGCTCGACCCATCCGCTCGACACGTCCGATCGGCAGCAGAAGCGGCACTGTCGATTCGTGGGATCGACACGCACTCGATGCGGGTCGGCCCCACTACCCACATGGGCTATCGCCCACCACCCATCGCGGTACTTGACGGCCGCGCGCCGATCGCCGGTAATGCATCGAGGCGCGGCTCAGCCGCATGGCGTGCCGCGATCGGCTGCATTGCGGCGCCCCACATCGCCGGCGCATGGTCAAACGGAGACACCTCATGAAATTCGACAAGGAATTCGACGCATCCGGGCTCGCCTGCCCGCTGCCGATCGTCAAGACCAAGAAGGCGCTGTCCGACATGGCGCCCGGCCAGGTGCTGCGCGTGGTCGCCACCGACCCCGGCTCGGTGGCCGACATGGCCGCGTTCGCCGAGCAGACCGGCAACGCCTTGCTCGAGCAGGGCAACGAAGACAAGAAGTACGTCTTCTTCCTGAAGAAGGGTTGAGTACCGCCCCGCTCAGACTCTGACCGAAACCACCGCACCGGAGACCGCATGGCAAGCAAGAAGATGGCGATCATCGCGACCAAGGGCGCGCTCGACATGGCGTACCCGCCGCTGATCCTGGCGTCCACCGCCGCCGCGCTGGGCTGGGAGGTGCAGATCTTCTTCACGTTCTACGGCCTGCAGTTGCTGCGCAAGAGTCTCAAGGGCATCAAGATCAGCCCGCTGGCCAACCCCGCCATGCCGATGCCGCCGATGCCGGTGCTGCTGAAGATGATGCCCAGCATGGAGGCGGTGGCCACGAAGATGATGAAGGCCAAGATGAAGAAGAAGGGCGTGGCCTCGCTCGAAGAGTTGCGCGCGCTGTGCATCGAGGCCGACGTGAAGTTCATCGCCTGCCAGATGACCGTGGACCTGTTCGACTTCAAGAAGAGCGACTTCATCGAAGGCATCGAATACGGCGGCGCCGCCACCTTCATGAAGTTCGCCGGCGAGACCGACGTCTGCCTGTTCATCTGAAGGCGCGCCCGGCACGGCACCCGAGCGGTCGTTCCGGGCCGGCCGGATCACCACCTCGCCACCCGGCTTTTCCCACTGGCACCCCCGGCGCGCTGGAGTTCAAGTGAACATTGCAGGCAATCTCCCGGTGCTGGTCGTGTGGGGCGCCTTCGTGCTCGCCTTCGTCTTCGGCGCGGTCGCCAACCGCACCAACTTCTGCACGATGGGTGCGATCTCGGACGTCGTCAACATGGGCCATTGGGGCCGCGTGCGCATGTGGCTGCTGGCCATTGCCGTGGCGATGATCGGTGCCAACCTGCTCTCGTACTTCGGCCTGGTCGATCTGTCCAGGTCGGTGTACCAGCGCCCCTCGCTGACCTGGCTGTCGCTGCTGGTGGGCGGCGTGGCGTTCGGGGTGGGCATGGTGCTGGCGGCCGGCTGCGCCAACAAGAACCTGGTGCGCCTGGGCAACGGCAGCGTGCGTTCGCTGGTGGTGCTGGTCTTCATGGCGATCGCCGCGTACATGACGCTCAAGGGCCTGTTCGGCCAGTGGCGCGCCA
>JAGWTP010000152.1 GCA_028868895.1 Burkholderiales bacterium | reverse complement strand
GTCTCGATGCTCGAGAGCATGGTCGAGTGGATGGGCTACCCGCTGTACTACGCGTTCGAAGGCGCGGCGCCGCCGCCGCGCGCCGGCGCCGCGCACGCCACGATCTTCCCCTACGGCCCGTTCACCGCCGGCGACGGCCGCAGCGTGATGCTCGGGCTGCAGAACGAACGCGAGTGGCAGCAGTTCTGCACCAAGGTGCTCGGGCGCCCCGAACTCGCCAGCGACGCGCGCTTCAACGCCAACGCCCGGCGCGTCGCCCACAAGCCGGCGCTGCAGGCGCTGATCGACGAGGTCTTCGCGGTCCTGACGATCGACGACGTGATCGCGCGGCTCGATGACGCGCAGATCGCCAACGCCAGCGTCAACACGATGGCCGACGTGTGGGCGCACGCGCAGCTGCAGGCGCGCGCGCGCTGGGTCCAGGTGCCCACGCCGGCCGGCCCGGTGCCGGCGCTGCGGCCGCCGGGCATGCCGGCAAGCTTCGATGCACGCATGGACGCGGTGCCCGCGCTCGGTCAGCACGCCCAGGCGATCCTGGCCGAACTGGGCTATGCCAGTGACGACATCGACCGCCTGCGTGCCGAGGCGGCGATCTGAAGGAGCGCGACGAATGAACCACCCCGACCCGACTCGATACCGCTTGGTGGATCACCATGAATCACTGCCCGAACGGACCTCAACTGAGCCGTGTCCCGACCCGACCCAGCAACTCGCCGAGTTCGCCGCGGCCTTGCGGTTCGATGCCATCCCCGACGCGGTGGTGCGCCGCACCGAAGACCTGTTCCTCGACTGGTTCGGCTCGGCGCTGGCCGGCAAGGGCGCGCGGCCGGTCGAGTCGATCGCGCGCTTCATCGAGTCGATGGGCCCGGGCGAGCGCGACCCCGGCCCGAGCGAGGTGCTGATCCACCGCCGCGGCAGCAGCCCGCTGGTGGCCGCGTTCGCGAACGCCGCGGCCTCGCATGTCGCCGAGCAGGACGACGTGCACAACGGCGCGGTGTTCCACCCCGCCACGGTCGTGTTCCCCGCCGCGCTCGCGGTCGCGCAGGCGCTCGGGGCCAGCGGCCGCGAGTTGCTCACGGCCTGCGTGGCGGGCTACGAAGTCGGCATTCGCGTCGGCGAGTTCCTCGGCCGCTCGCACTACCGCATCTTCCACACCACCGGCACCGCCGGCACGTTCGCGGCCGCCGCGGCGGTGGGCCGCCTGCTCGGCCTGAACGCCGCGCAGATGCGCCACGCCTTCGGCTCGGCCGGCACGCAGTCGGCCGGGCTCTGGGAGTTCTTGCGCGACGCCGCCGACTCGAAGCAACTGCACACCGCGCACGCGGCCGGCGCCGGGCTCACCGCGGCGTACCTGGCGAAGGACGGAGTCACCGGCGCGCGCCGCATCCTCGATGGCCCGCAAGGCCTGGCGGCGGGCATGTCGAGCGACGCCGATGCGTCCCGGCTCGCCGACGGTCTGGGCACGCGCTGGGCCACCGCCGAGACCTCGTTCAAGTTCCACGCTGCCTGCCGCCACACCCACCCGGCCGCCGATGCGCTGCAGCAGCTGCTGGCCACGCACCGCCTCGCCGCGGGCGAGATCCGCGCGATCACCGCGCTCGTGCACCAGGCCGCGATCGACGTGCTCGGCCCGGTCACCGACCCCCAGACGGTGCACCAGGCCAAGTTCTCGATGGGCACCGTGCTCGGCCTGATTGCCGTCCATGGCCGCGCCGGGTTGAACGAGTTCGACACCGGCTGGCGCGACCCGGCCGTGCGCGCGCTGCACGACCAGGTCGCGATGCGGCTCGACGCCGAAGTGGACGCCGCCTACCCGGCGCGCTGGATCGGCAAGGTCGTCGTCGAGACCGTCGATGGCCGGCGCCTCGAAGGCAAGGTGCTGGAGCCCAAGGGCGACCCGGGCAACACGCTGAGCCGCGCCGAGCTCGAGGACAAGGCGCTGCGCCTGGCCGCCTACCGCGACGGCGCCGCGCCGGCCGAGATGCGGCGCGTGATCGAGCGCGTCTGGGCGTTGGCCGACGCGCCGGTCGTCACCCGCTTCCTGGCGTGACGCGATGAGCCCGATGCCGCCGCGCTCGTACCTGTTCGTTCCCGGCAACCGCCCCGAGCGTTTCGACAAGGCGCTGGCCAGCGGTGCCGATGCGGTGATCGTCGACCTCGAAGACGCCGTGCCGCCGGACCAGAAAGACGCGGCGCGCGCGACCGTGGCGGCGTGGCTCGCGCTGGCGCCATCGCGGCCGGTGGTGCTGCGCATCAACGCCGCCGAGACGCGCTGGTTTCGCGACGACCTGGCGCTGTGCCGGGGTGCCGGGGTCGCCGCGGTGATGCTCGCGAAGGCCGAGCGCGTCGAGGATCTGGCAGCCGTCGGCGAGCACGCGCCGCTGATCCCGCTGATCGAATCGGCCGCCGGCTTCGAGCAGCTGCGCGCGATCGCGTCGGCGCCCCACGTGCAGCGCCTGGCCTTCGGCGCGATCGACTTCCAGCTCGACCTGAACATGCGCGCCGGCTACGAGGAGCTGATCTACTTCCGATCGCAACTCGTGCTCGCTTCCAGGCTCGCGAACCTGGCCGCGCCGATCGACAGCCCGAGCACCGCGATCGACGCGCCCGAAGAGGTCGAAGGCGAAGCGCAACGCGCGCGCCGCCTGGGCTTCGGCGCCAAGCTGTGCATCCACCCGAAGCAGGTCGACGCGGTGAACCGCAGCTTCAGCCCGAGCGCGGCGGAGGTGGCATGGGCGCAGCGCGTGCTCGCCGCCGCGCAGACCAGCCAGGGGGCGGCGGTGGCACTCGACGGCCGGATGATCGACACCCCGGTGATCCTGCGCGCACAAGCGGTGCTGCGAGAGCGGCGAGGGGCGGCGGGAAGCTGAGGTCGCTGCGACGGGCGCACTCGCAACCACTGCGGCTCGGGGCGTCGGCCGGCGCGACCATGTCGCAAGAATGGGCGGCGGCGCCCGATCAATGTTGGCTTCGATGCTGGGCGGCGCGAGGAGCGACTTGCAGCCCAACAGCGGAAGTCGCGAGAGCGATCGCCGAGGTCGTTGAGCAAGCGCAGCGGCGCGGAGACACGCGCGGCCCAACCTGCCCCCAAACTTGTCGACGGGTTGCGGCGAGACCGTCACCGGCAAGGACTGCGTCACGGAAGCCGATGCCCTCGGACAGTGGGCCTTCGCAGCTGCGACGAAACCGCCACTGGCAAGGACGGCGTCACGCTGGCGCTGGTCAATGGCGTGTTGGCGCCGGGGCGGCGCCAGTGTGCCGGCCAAACTGACAAGCGCGGGCCGGTCGGTCACCGAGGGCCGGTTCAGCTCGCAGGGCACGCGGCTCGTGGCCGCCGATTCGACGTGCCTCGAGATCAAAGCCGGCTTTGCCGACGGCCCGGACGTCGATCAAAAAGGCGCACCCGTCGGCGACGGCTGTCGGGTTCGGTTCGACGGCCTCGGTCGCGCGGTTTGCCGATGCGGCTGGGAGCTTGTCCACCCGCGTGCCCTCGGGAGTGAAGTCAGTGCGAGTCACTCAGTCGCCCAAAGCTCCCGGCTCGGCCCTACCGTGTAATCCGGCGCGGGGCAGGGGTGCCGGTTGTCGTGTCGGTCTGGGATGGCGGTGAGGTCTGTGCCGACGACGTGCTGCGTTTGAACCAGGCGCAGCAACTCGATCTGTCTCGCAGCCCGGGGCGCATTTCGCCGCGCTTCTTCACGATGAACAAGCGGTGCACCCCAGGACGATCGCGTTTGCGCAAGTGAGTCGGTCCCTGTTGGCGGACGCCACGAAGCCATACTGAAAAACACGCGAGCAGCGCAGATCGGCAATCCGAGATTCGAATCGTGGACACCCATGAGTCTCCCGAAGCCCGTCTCTGCATTGGCGTTGCGACCTTCTGACCGCAAATGAACCGGTCACGACCGACCCGTCTTCGATGTTCTGCGATGGCCGCGGCAAACCCCGTTGCAGCAGGGCCCGGCGCTGCTAGCATCGACCGCATGAGCTTTCAGATGTTCGGCTTGTCGGTCTCGCGCGGGGTCGCCATCGGGCGCGCAGTGCTGGTGGCTTCGAGTCGCGTCGATGTCGCGCACTACTTCATCGACGACGAGCGTGTCGAGCCCGAGATCACGCGCCTGCGCACCGCGCGCGACGCGGTGGCATCCGAACTGACGACGTTGCAGCGTGAACTCCCGGCCGAGGCGCCGGCCGAGCTTTCGGCGCTGCTCGACGTGCACCTGATGCTGTTGCGCGACGACACCCTCACCGGCGCGACCAAGCATTGGATCCGCGAACGCCACTACAACGCCGAATGGGCGTTGTCAGCGCAACTCGAAGTGCTGGCACGCCAGTTCGACGAGATGGAAGACGAGTACCTGCGCGAGCGCAAGGCCGACCTCGAACAGGTGGTGGAACGGTTGCTGCGCGCGATGGCGCGCGGCCCGGCGTCGTCGTTTGCGCCGGCACCCGGCGTTCGTCATCGTGACTTCGCCGGTGAAGATCCCCTGGTAATGGTGGCCAACGATATCGCGCCGGCCGACATGTTGCAGTTCAAGCGCAGCGTGTTCACCGGGTTCATCACCGATGTCGGTGGAAAGACATCGCACACCGCGATCGTCGCGCGCAGCATGGACATCCCAGCCGTGGTCGGCGCGCGTGAGGCCAGCCGGATCATCCGGCAGGACGACTGGATCGTGATCGACGGCGACGCGGGAATCGTGATCGTTGATCCATCGCCGATCGTGCTTGAGGAGTACCGTTTCAGGCAGCGTCAGATCGAGCTCGGTCGCGAACGGCTGGCGCGTCTGCGCCACACCCCTGCGGTGACACTCGACGGTGAGCGTGTGGAACTGCTCGCCAACATCGAAATGCCGAGCGACGCGGCCGCCGCACTCGACGCCGGAGCGATCGGTGTGGGTCTGTTTCGCAGCGAATTCCTGTTCATGAATCGCGGTGGCGATTTGCCCGGCGAGGACGAGCAATTCGAGGCCTATCGCACCGCAGTGATCGCCATGAAGGGCTTGCCGGTGACGATCCGCACGGTCGACATCGGGGCCGACAAGGCGCTCGACCGCATGTCGACTAACGAGCTGCGGCACGAACACGTACTCAACCCGGCTTTGGGTTTGCGGGCAATTCGATGGAGCCTGTCGGAGCCCGCCATGTTCCGCCAGCAACTGCGGGCGATCTTGCGCGCCAGTGCGTACGGAAAGGTCAGGCTGCTGATCCCGATGGTCGCCCACCTGACTGAGGTGCGACTCACTCTTGAGGCGTTGGCGCGTGCCCGGCAGCAACTGAGTGAAGCCGGAAAGGCATACACGGCGGTGGAGCTTGGGGCGATGATCGAAGTGCCGGCCTCGGCGTTGATGCTGCCAACTTTCCTGCGCTACTTTGACTTCGTGTCGATCGGAACCAACGACCTGATTCAGTACACGCTTGCAATCGACCGCGCCGACGAGGCTGTCGCACACCTTTACGACCCTTGGCATCCAGCAGTTCTGAATCTCATGGCACGAGTCATTGCGCAGGCGCGAGCAGCCGGCAAGCCGGTCAGTGTGTGCGGCGAAATGGCCGGGGACCCGGCCTTCACCCAAATCCTGCTGGGAATGGGGCTGCGAAGCTTTTCCATGCACCCGTCGCAAGTTGCCTCGATCAAGCAGCGTGTCCTTCGCACCGACGCACGTCGCTGGTCGTTGCTGATGAGCCGCGTGCTTGCCTCCGACGATCCCGAACTTGAATGCAAGAACGCGGCGTTGGTCCTGTCGCCGCCTCAACGAGAAGATCTGGCGTTGGGCGGTTGACGCCGTCGATTCGAAAGCCGAGCGACGACAAGTTGACAGTGCCTAGCGGCATGCTATAGTCATGGTCTTCGCAATTTGCTACAGACCAGCGCAAGCGACCTGTGAAGCAGATGGTGAAGACAGAAAGAAAAAAGCGAAGTGGTTGACAAGGTTTAAAGAAACATGTCAGAATCGCTCTCTCAGCTGATAACTGCAAACGCAGCAGCAGCTACCAAGTGGTAGTGCCGAAAGGCAAGCTCTTTAAAAACTAACAGCCGATAAGTGTGGGCGTTTGAAGGCGAGTGCCAAGACAATCCGGGGAAGCCTGGAAAGTCAAGGTCTCATGGACCTAAAACGCTCACTGAAAATAGAATTTCATGCAAGTGAAGTTTCTATCAATTCTTTGAGTAATTTATCAAGATCGAACTGAAGAGTTTGATCCTGGCTCAGATTGAACGCTGGCGGCATGCCTTACACATGCAAGTCGAACGGCAGCACGGGAGCAATCCTGGTGGCGAGTGGCGAACGGGTGAGTAAT
>JAGWTP010000050.1 GCA_028868895.1 Burkholderiales bacterium | reverse complement strand
GGCGGCTTGAGCGCGCCATCGCACTTCGCGTCGGCGGTGGCCGGGGTCCAGCCCGAATCACGCCAGCAAAGTTCGTTGGTGCCGTTCTTCCACACCGTACCGTCAGTTGCACGCCAGTTGTCGATCGATTTCGCCTGGGCGAATGCGACGATCGGGGCGGCAAGTGCGGCCGATGCGAATAGCACCGCCACCTTGTTCAATTTCTTCATGGTTCTCCTCTCGAGCAAAGCCGCAGTCGGGCTGCGAAACGTCCAAAAACGACCAGCGAAATTTCAGGCGAATCCCCCTCGTCGGGAGGTCCTGCCAGCCGAGTTTCATTGTGCCATAGGGCCACTTACGCCCAGCATTTTGGCCCTGCCGCCACCGCATGCCCGCCCCGTTGTTGCGCTGCCGCGACATGACCGCGCCCGTAGAATCGCCCGCTTCGCGCCGGGGTCAGCCGCACCCCGCGCCCTCGCCGTAGCACCGTCTGCATGAGCTCGTTCGCCAAGGAAACCCTGCCCGTCAGCCTCGAAGAGGAGATGCGGCGTTCGTACCTCGATTACGCCATGAGCGTGATCGTCGGGCGCGCCTTGCCCGATGCACGCGACGGCCTGAAGCCGGTCCACCGCCGGGTGCTGTTCGCGATGCACGAGCTGGCCAACCACTGGAACCGGCCGTACAAGAAGAGCGCCCGCATCGTGGGCGACGTGATCGGCAAGTACCACCCGCACGGCGACACCGCGGTCTACGACACCATCGTGCGCATGGCGCAGGACTTCAGCCTGCGCCACATGCTGGTCGACGGCCAGGGCAACTTCGGCTCGGTCGACGGCGACAACGCCGCGGCGATGCGCTACACCGAGATCCGGCTGGCCAAGATCGCGCACGAGATGCTGGCCGACATCGACAAGGAGACCGTCGATTTCGCGCCCAACTACGACGGCAGCGAGAAGGAGCCCACGGTGCTGCCGACGCGGCTGCCGAACCTGCTCGTCAACGGCAGCGCGGGCATCGCGGTGGGCATGGCCACCAACATTCCTCCGCACAACCTCAACGAGGTCGTCGACGCCTGCCTGCACCTGCTGAAGAACCCCGAGGCCGGCATCGACGAGCTGATGGAGATCATCCCGGCGCCGGACTTCCCCACCGCCGGGATCATCTACGGCCTGAACGGCGTGCGCGAGGGCTACCGCACCGGCCGCGGCAAGGTGGTCATGCGCGCCAAGTGCCACTTCGAGGACATCGACCGTGGCCAGCGCCAGGCGATCATCGTGGACGAGCTGCCCTACCAGGTCAACAAAAAGACGCTGCAGGAGCGCATGGCCGAGCTGGTGCACGAGAAGAAGATCGAAGGCATCAGCCACATCCAGGACGAGTCCGACAAGTCGGGCATGCGCCTGGTGATCGAACTCAAGCGCGGCGAAGTGCCCGAGGTGGTGCTGAACAACCTGTACAAGCAGACGCAGCTGCAAGACACCTTCGGCATGAACATGGTGGCGCTGATCGACGGCCAACCGCGTTTGTGCACCTTGAAGGATCTGATCGAAGTGTTCCTCGAGCACCGCCGCGAGGTCGTCACGCGCCGCACGGTGTTCGAACTGCGCAAGGCGCGCGAACGCGGCCACGTGCTCGAGGGCCTGGCGGTGGCGCTGGCCAACATCGACGAGTTCATCGAAACCATCAAGGCCTCGCCGACGCCGCCGGTCGCGAAGGCCGCGTTGATGAGCAAGAGCTGGGATTCGTCGATGGTGCGCGAGATGCTCTCGCGGGTGGCGGGCGACAACCCGGGCGGCCTGCAGGCCTATCGCCCGGAGGGTCTGGCGAAGGAGTTCGGCATTCAGCCCGATGGCCTGTACCGCCTCTCGGACGACCAGGCCGGCGAGATCCTGCAGATGCGCCTGCAGCGCCTGACCGGCCTGGAGCAGGACAAGATCCTCGGTGAATACAAGGAAGTGATGGTGCAGATCACCGACCTGCTCGACATCCTGGCCACGCCGTCGCGCGTCACGACCATCATCTCCGACGAACTCGCGAGCATCAAGCAGGAGTTCGGGCAGACCAAGATCGGCGCACGGCGCAGCACCATCGAGCCCTTTGCCTCCGACCTCGGCACCGAGGACCTGATCACGCCCACCGACATGGTGGTGACGTTGTCGCACACCGGCTACATCAAGAGCCAGGCGCTTTCCGAATACCGCGCGCAAAAACGCGGTGGCCGCGGCAAGCAGGCCACCCAGACCAAGGAAGACGACTGGATCGACCAACTCTTCATCGCGAACACGCACGACTACATCCTGTGCTTCACCAACAGGGGCCGCGTGTACTGGCTCAAGGTCTGGGAAGTGCCGCAAGGCTCGCGCAATTCGCGCGGCCGGCCGATCGTCAACATGTTCCCGCTGCAACCGGGCGAAAAGGTCAACGTGGTGCTGCCGCTCACCGACGGCTTCCGCAGTTTCCCGGCCGATCATTTCGTGTTCATGGCCACGGCGCAGGGCGTGGTCAAGAAGACCTCGCTCGACGAGTTCAGCAACCCGCGCAAGGCCGGCATCATCGCGGTCGACCTCGACGAAGGCGACTTCCTGATCGGTGCGGCGCTCACCGACGGCCACCACGACGTGATGCTCTTCAGCGACGGCGGCAAAGCGGTGCGCTTCGACGAAAACGACGTGCGCCCGATGGGACGCAACGCCCGTGGCGTGCGCGGCATGGCGCTCGACGACGGCCTCAGCGTGATCGCGATGCTGGTCGCCGAGGATGAAACCCAAAGCGTGCTCACGGCCACCGAAAACGGCTACGGCAAGCGCACCAGCATCGTCGAGTACACGCGCCACGGCCGCGGCACCAAAGGCATGATCGCGATCCAGCAAACCGAGCGCAACGGCAAGGTCGTCGCGGCCACGCTGGTGCGCGCCTTTGATGAGATCATGCTGATCACCGACAAGGGCGTGCTGGTGCGCACCCGCGTCTCCGAAATTCGCGAGATGGGGCGCGCCACGCAGGGCGTCACGCTGATCGCGCTCGACGAAGGCACGAAGCTCAGCGGGCTGCAGCGCATCGTCGAGAATGACGCCAACGGCGACGCCCCCGGCGACGCGGTCGGCACCCTGTCCCCCGAACCCAATGGCACACCCGGCGACGAGCCTGCTGCCGAGGAGAACTCCTGATGAAACGATTGATACTGACGGCGCTGTTGACCAGCGCCGTGTGGGCCCATGCCCAAACCGCATCCGCCCCGGCCGCTCCCGCATCACCGGCGAAGAAGGCGTTGGTGCAAAAGCTACTGCAATTGCAGCAACCGGGTATCGAAAAGCTCGCCAGCAACCTGGTCGAGCAGCCGGCAATGCAGATGCTGCAAGCCGCCGGGCGCGCGCTGCAGCAGCAGGTGCCGCCCGAGAAGCGAGAGGCCATGGGCAAGAGCATCGAGGCCGACGTGCGCAAGTTCGTCGACGACTCGGTGCCGATCGTGCGCGACAAGGCCGTCAAGCTGGCGCCGTCGACCATCGGCGCGATGATGGAAGAAAAGTTCACCGAAGACGAACTCAAGCAACTCATCGCCTGGCTCGAGTCACCGGTCAACAAGAAGTACTCTGAAATCGGACCCGAAATCCAGAACAGTTTCACGCAGAAGCTGGTGGCCGAAGCGCGTCCGATTGTCGACCCGCGGCTGCAGGCGCTCGAAGCCAAGGTGCGCACCACTCTGGGCGTTCCGCCACCGGCGCCGGCCGGGTCCGCACCCGCCAAGGCCGCCGCACCGGCGAAAAAGGCTGCAAGCAAGTGAGCGCCCCGGGCGGCGTTGCCGCCGCCCCCCGACGGGGATGGGCAAAGTGACCAAGCAACATTCGCTCATGAGGTCTTGAGGCGCCGCGCGCAAGCGCTGCGGCGCCTCGCCGAGGCGCGCGCAGATTTACGCGGCGTGCCAAACTTTCACTCACACCATGGCCGAGTCTCCTGCCTCCGTTGCATCCGACCTGCTTGCCTTTCGCAACCAGATCGACGCCCTCGACCGCGACCTGCTCGCGTTGCTGAATCGACGCGCCGCACTTGCGCTGCAGGTCGGCGAGTTGAAGAAGCGTGAAGGCTCGGTAGCGTTTCGGCCGGAGCGCGAAGCGCAGGTGATCGATGGCCTGAAGTTGCACAACCCCGGCCCGCTCAAGTCCGAGAGCGTGGCGCCGATCTGGCGCGAGATCATGTCGGCCTGCCGAGCGCTCGAAACGCCGACGCGCGTGGCCTACCTCGGCCCGGCCGGTACGTTCAGCGAGCTGGCGGCACTGGGCTTCTTCGGCTCCACCATCGTGAAGGTGCCGTGCGCCAATGCCGACGAGGTGTTCCACGTCACCAGCGCCGGCGCCGCCGACTTCGGCGTGGTGCCGGTCGAGAATTCCAGCGAGGGCGTGGTCACGCGCTCGCTCGACCTGTTCCTGACCACGCCGCTGTTCATCATCGGCGAGACCAGTCTGTACGTGCGCCACAACCTGCTGCGGCGTGAGAACTCGCTCGACGGCATCCGGGCGGTGTGCGCGCACCCGCAGGCGCTGGCGCAATGCCAAGGCTGGCTCGGCAACCACCTGCCCAACGTCGAGCGCCGGCCGGTGTCGAGCAATGCCGAAGGCGCGCGGATGGCCAGCGTCGACCCCACGCTCGCCGCACTCGCCAGCACCCATGCGGCGACCGAGTTCGGCCTGCACATCGTGGCCCCGGCGATCCAGGACGACGCCCACAACCGCACCCGTTTTGCGATCGTCGCGCACCCGAGTCAGCACCCGCAACCCAAGGCGTCGGGCCACGACTGCACCAGCCTGGTGGTCTCGGTCGCGAACCGGCCCGGCGCGGTGCACGACATGCTGGTTCCGCTGAAGAACCACGGCGTCTCGATGACCCGGTTCGAGTCGCGCCCGGCGCGTTCGGGCCAGTGGGAGTACTACTTCTACATCGACCTGCAGGGCCACCCGGACCAGCCCAACGTGGCCGCGGCCTTGAACGAGCTGCGCAGCGTTTGCGCGTTCTTCAAGCTGCTCGGCACCTACCCGATCGACGTCCATTGACGAGGAACCCGGGCCCCATGTTCAACCAACTCGGTGTGATCGGTTGCGGCCTGATGGGCGGCTCGTTCGCGCTCGCGCTCAAGCGCGCCGGACTCGTCAAGCGCGTGATCGGCTACAGCAAGTCGCCCTCGACGACCGAGAAGGCGAAGAAGCTCGGAATCATCGACACCGCCGCCGAATCGGCGCTGCTCGCCGTGTCGGGCTCCGACATCGTGCTGATCGCGGTTCCGGTCGCGGCCACCGAAGCCACCTTCAAGGCGATCCGTCATCTGATCGAGCCCGGCGTGCTGATCATGGACGTCGGCTCGACCAAGCGCGACGTCGTCGACGCGGCGCGCCGCGTCCTGAAAGAAAACATCGTCTCGTTCGTGCCGGCGCACCCGATCGCCGGCAAGGAAGTCGCCGGCATCGCGCACGCCGACGCCACGCTCTACAACGGCCGCCAGGTGATCCTCACGCCGCTGCCGCAGACCTCCCCCGAACTCGTGCAGCGCGCCACCGACACCTGGGCGGCCATCGGCGCCCAGGTGTTGCGCATGACACCCGAAAACCACGACGCCGCGTTCGCCGCCGTGAGCCACCTGCCGCACTTGCTGGCATTTGCCTATTTCACCGCGGTGGCGCGGCAGCCCGCGGGGCGCGATTACCTCTCGCTCGCCGGCCCGGGATTCCGCGATTTCACCCGCATCGCGGCCAGCGACGTGGCCGTGTGGCGCGACATCCTGATGTCCAACCGCGAAGAGGTGCTCAAGCAGACCCTGCGCTTTCGGCACACGCTCGATGCGATGGAGCACGCGATGAAGTCGGGCAATCTCGAAGCGCTCGAAGACATGATCCGCGGCGCCTCCGAGGCGCGCGGCCATTGGCAGATGAACGCCCCCAAAGCGAATCCCGCGCGCTGATTGGCGCGCCGCCCGCCGCCGCGACGTTGCATGTACTCGACCCGCTTTCTCGACATTCCGCCGCTCGTCGCCGCCGCCGGCACCGTGCGCCTGCCCGGCTCCAAAAGCATCTCGAACCGGGTGCTGCTGCTGGCCGGCCTGTGCGCCGGCAGCACGCTGATCCACGACCTGCTCGACTCGGACGACACCCGGGTGATGCTCGACGCCTTGCGCGCGCTCGGCTGCGGCGTGACGGACGCCGACGGCGCGGTGCGCATCGACGGCATCGGCGGCACGCTCGCCATCCGCAAGGCCGACATCTTCCTCGGCAACTCGGGCACTTCGACGCGCTCGGTCACCGCCGCGCTGGCCGTGCTTGCCAGCACCCAGGGTGCGCAATTCACGATCCGCGGCGTGGCGCGCATGCACGAGCGGCCGATCGCCGATCTGGTCGATGCGCTGCGCCCGCTGGGTTGCGTGATCGAATACGCCGGCGAGCCGGGCTACCCGCCGCTGCGGCTCGGCGATGGCGCGGCGCACGCGCTGAACCTCGACGGGCCGATCCGCGTGCGCGGCAACGTGTCGAGCCAGTTCCTGACCGGCCTGCTGCAGGCGTTGTGCCTGGTCGGTAACGGGCACGATGTGGTCATCGAGGTCATCGGCGAGTTGATCTCGAGGCCCTACATCGCGATCACATTGAACCTGCTGGCCCGCTTCGGTGTGCAGGTGCGCAACGACGACTGGGCCAGATTCACGCTCCCGGCCGGCCGCCGGCTGACAACGCCGGGAGCGATTCATGTCGAAGGCGATGCGTCATCGGCGTCCTATTTCGTCGCGCTCGGCGCGATCGCCGCGCGCGCCGAGACGCCGATCCGCATCGAAGGCATGGGAAGCGCGTCGATCCAGGGCGACCTGGCATTCGTCGGCGCGGCCCAGGCGATGGGCGCACGGGTGCGGCTCGGCGAAAACTGGATCGAAGTGTCGCGAGGCACGTGGCCGCTGAATCCGATCACGCTCGACTGCAACCACATCCCCGATGCGGCGATGACGCTGGCGGTGATGGCGCTGTATGCCACCGGTACGACGCGGCTCACCCACATCGCGAGCTGGCGCGTCAAGGAAACCGACCGCATCACGGCGATGGCCACCGAGCTGCGCAAGCTGGGCGCGCAAGTGACCGAAGGCGAAGACTTCATCGAAGTCAGCGCGCCCGAGGCCTGGCGGCCGGCGGCGATCCGCACCTACGACGACCACCGCATCGCGATGTGCTTTTCGCTGGCCGCGTTCAACGGCCTGACGGCCGGCAACGGTGGCGGCGTTCCGGTTCGGGTGCTCGACCCGCAGTGCGTCGCCAAGACCTTCCCCGACTACTTCGAAACCCTGTTCGCCGTGGTCACGCCGCCAGCCGGCTCGGTGCCGGTCATCACCATCGACGGCCCGACCGCGTCCGGCAAGGGCACGCTCGCCAGCGCCGTCGCGCAGGCCCTGGGCTACCACTTCCTCGATTCCGGCGCGGTCTACCGCGCGACCGCGCTGGCGGCGATGCGCGCCGGCGCGCGCGCCGACGACGAACCGCAACTGGCCTGGCTGGCGCGCCACCTCGACCTTCATTTCGGCCCCGGCCGCATCCTGATGAATGGTGCGGACGTGACCGAAACCCTGCGCTGCGAGGAGGTCGGCGCGCTCGCGTCGAAGATCTCGGCCTGGCCGATGGTGCGCGAGGCGCTGCGCACGCTGCAACTGTCGTTTCACCACGTTCCCGGTCTCGTCGCCGATGGGCGCGACATGGGCACGGTGATCTTCCCGGCGGCCGACCTCAAGATCTTCCTGACCGCGAGCGCCGCAACCCGCGCCGAACGTCGCTACAAGCAGTTGATTTCAAAGGGCATTTCCGCTAATATCGACAGTCTTCGGGCCGACTTGGAGGCACGAGACGCACGCGACCAAAATCGCAGCGTTTCGCCCTTGAAGCCAGCCGGAGACGCGATGTTGCTGGACAACTCGGCGCTGACTGTCGAAGCCTCTTTGGCGGCAGTGCTGGACGCCTGGGAACAACGCAGGCCCTTCTAAAGCGTCGCCGCAAGCGCCGCGTTCGAAGGGGCGAAGTAGTGTCCGTCGCTCTCCCTCCAGTGCCACTCCCGTTCCGGAGGCACGCCAGCGCGACGGTTGTTCAACCCAACCCCGCGGCCTGCCAAGGCCGCACCGGAAATACCCAATGTCCCAAACTCAAGTTGCCGCCAGCCAAGGCATGGAATCGTTCGCCGCGATGTTCGAGGAGTCGCTGACGCGCTCCGAAATGCGCAGTGGTGAGGTCATCACCGCCGAAGTGATCCGCGTCGAACACAGCTTTGTGGTGGTGAACGCCGGCCTCAAGTCCGAAGCCTACGTACCGATCGAAGAATTCAAGAACGACCAGGGCGAACTCGAAGTCCAGCCCGGCGATTTCGTCTCGGTCGCGATCGACGCGGTCGAAAACGGCTATGGCGACACGATCCTGTCGCGCGACAAGGCCAAGCGCCTGGCCTCGTGGATGTCGCTCGAGAACTCGCTCGAGTCCGGCGAGTTCGTGACCGGCACCGTCAACGGCAAGGTCAAGGGCGGCCTGACCGTGCTGGTCAACGGCATTCGCGCGTTCCTGCCCGGCTCGCTGCTCGACACCCGCCCCGTGAAAGACATGAGCCCGTTCGAGGGCAAGACCATGGAATTCAAGGTCATCAAGCTCGACCGCAAGCGCAACAACGTCGTGTTGTCGCGCCGTGCGGTGGTCGAGGCTTCGATGGGCGAAGAGCGCGGCAAGCTGCTGAGCACGCTGCACGAAGGCGCGATCGTCAACGGCGTCGTCAAGAACATCACCGAGTACGGGGCGTTCGTCGACCTCGGCGGCATCGACGGCCTGCTGCACATCACCGACATGGCCTGGCGCCGTGTGCGCCACCCGAGCGAAGTGGTCCAGGTCGGCCAGGAACTGCAGGCCAAGGTGCTGAAGTTCGACGCCGAGAAGAACCGCGTCTCGCTGGGCATCAAGCAACTGGGCGACGACCCTTGGCACGGCGTCTCGCGCCGCTACCCGAACGGCACGCGCCTGTTCGGCAAGATCACGAACATCGCCGACTACGGTGCGTTCGTCGAGATCGAGCCGGGCATCGAGGGCCTGGTGCACGTCTCCGAAATGGACTGGACCAACAAGAACGTCGCCCCGAGCAAGATCGTCTCGCTCGGCGACGAAGTCGAAGTCATGGTGCTCGAGATCGACGAAGACAAGCGCCGCATCAGCCTGGGCATGAAGCAGTGCAAGGCCAATCCGTGGGAAGAGTTCTCGACCACCGTGCAGCGCGGTGACCGCGTCAAGGGCCCCGTCAAGTCGATCACAGACTTCGGCGTGTTCGTGGGTCTTGCCGCCGGCATCGACGGCCTGGTGCACCTGTCCGACCTGTCGTGGCACGAGCCGGGTGAAGCGGCGGTGCGCAACTACAAGAAGGGCCAGGAGGTCGAGGCCATCGTGCTGGCCGTCGACGTCGACCGCGAACGCATTTCGCTGGGCATCAAGCAGCTCGACTCCGACCCGTTCACCAGCTACACCTCGGTCAACGACCGCGGCATGTCGGTGACCGGCAAGGTCAAGACGGTCGACGCGCGTGGCGCTGAGATCCAACTCAACGACGACGTGACCGGCTACCTGCGCGCCTCCGAGATCAGCCGCGACCGCGTCGAGGACGCCCGCAACGTGCTCAAGGAAGGCGACGAAGTCAACGCCGTGATCCTCGCGGTCGACCGCAAGACGCGTTCGATCCAGCTGTCGATCAAGGCCAAGGACAACGCCGACAACCAGGAAGCGATGCAGCGTCTGGCACAGACCAGCGAGCGCGAGAACGCCGGCACCACCAGCCTGGGCGCATTGCTGCGCGCCAAGCTGGACAACCAGAAAGACAACGGTTGAACCGTTGACCGACGGTTGTCGATGACCCGCTCCGATCTCGTGGCTCGATTGGCTGAGCGCTTCAGCCAGTTGACGCATCGCGACACCGAGTTCGCGGTCAAGACGATTCTCGATGCGATGTCTGCGGCGCTCGCCAAGGGGCACCGCATCGAGATCCGTGGTTTCGGCAGCTTCTCGATCAACCGCCGCCCGCCGCGCGTGGGCCGCAACCCGCGCAGCGGCGAGCAGGTGGTGATCCCCGAGAAGCTCGTCCCGCATTTCAAGCCCGGCAAGGCGCTGCGCGAAGCGGTCGATGCGCAGGTGCCTGTGGCCGACGAACCCGCACCCCGCGCCGCCCACGCCGCGGGCGACTGACGCGCGCTGCTGCGCCGCATGCCGCCGGTAGAATCGGCCGGCCTTGTTCCGACGCGAACCCTTGCCGATGCGATCGCTCGTCTGGCTCATCCGAGCCGCCCTGTTCTTCACCCTGTTCGCCTTTGCGCTGAACAACCAGCAGGAAGCCGGCATTCACTGGTTCTTCGGCCAGGAATGGCGTGCGCCGATGGTGTTCATCGTGCTCGCGGCATTCGCACTCGGTTGCGCCTTCGGCGTGTTCGCCATGGTGCCGAGCTGGTGGCGCCACCGCCGCGTGGCGCGCCGGCATGCAACCACGATTCCCGCTGCGGGCGACGCGAACCCGGCCGACGCGACACCCGACGTCTCCGCGCCCCTGCCGCCCCGCGATGGGCTTTGACCTGCAATGGCTGTTGCTCGGCGTACCGCTGACCTTCGCGCTCGGCTGGCTCGCCGCGCGCTTCGATCTGCGCCAGTGGCGGCGTGATCAGAAGGACTCGCCGAAGGCCTACTACAAGGGCCTGAACTTGCTGCTCAACGAGCAGCACGACAAGGCGATCGACGCCTTCATCGAAGCCGTGCAGCAGGACCCCGACACCTCCGACCTGCACTTTGCACTCGGCAACCTGTTTCGCCGCCGCGGCGAATACGAGCGCGCAGTGCGCGTGCACGAGCACCTGCTGCACCGCGCCGACCTGCCCCGCGCCGAGCGCGACCGCGCCCAGCACGCGCTCGCGCAGGACTTCATGAAGGCCGGCCTGTTCGACCGCGCCGAAAGCGCCTACCTCGCGCTCGACGGCACCGCCTTCGACACCGAGGCGCGGCTTGCGCTGCTGACGCTGCACGAGCGCGCACGTGATTGGCGCGCCGCGGTCGAGGTGGCGCAAAAGCTCGAGAACCGCGGCACCGGGTCGTTCGCCGCGCGCATCTCGCACTACTGGTGCGAGATCGCGCTGGAGGCCGAGGCCCGCCATCAGGGCGACGAGGCCGACGCCGCGCTGGTTCGCGCCCGCGAGGCCCTGCCGCAGGCGGCCCGCCCGCTGGTGCTGGCCGGCCTGCGCGCGGCGCGGCGCGGTGACCACGCCGAGGTGCTGTCGCTGTGGGGGGTGTTGATGGTGGCGCACCCGGCGGCGTTCAATCTGGTGGCGCTCGACTACGCCCGCAGCGCGCTGGCCAGTGGCGGCGCTGCAGCCGCCGCCGAGCGCCTTCGCGAGCGGTACACCCGTGCGCCGACGATGGACCTGCTCGATGCCCTCGGCGTGCTCGACCCCGATCCCGAGCGCCGCCGTGCGCGGCTGCTCGCCCACCTGCGCAACCACCCGACGCTGTCGGCGGCCAAGGCGCTGATCACGCAGAGCGACCCGGCGAGCTACACCGCGGTCGAAACCCAGGCCCTGGGCGACGCGATCGGTCGCGCAGCCCAACCGCTGCATCGCTACCGTTGCGCCGCCTGCGGGTTCGAGGCGCAGCACTATTTCTGGCAATGCCCCGGCTGTCTGAGCTGGGACAGCTACCCGCCGCAACGGTTGGAGGATCTTTGATGGCACCTGCCTTGTCCCGCAACCGTGTCGAGCACGCTCGCGTGCTCGTCGTCGGCGACGCGATGCTCGACCGCTACTGGTTCGGCGCGGTCGAGCGCATCTCGCCCGAGGCGCCGGTGCCGGTGGTGCGCATCACGCGTGAAGAGGAACGCCTGGGCGGTGCGGCCAACGTCGCGTTCAACGTCAAGACGCTGGGCGCACAGGCCACCCTGCTCACCGTCGTCGGCGACGACGAACCCGCGCGCAAGTTGCGCCAGTTGCTCGAACAGCAAGGCGTGAGCGCCCTGCTCGGCAGCGACCCGCAGCTCTACACGATCGTCAAGCTGCGCGTGATCGGCCGCTCGCAGCAACTGCTGCGCGTGGACTTCGAGAACCAGCCCGATCACGAGATCCTCGCCGCCCTGCTCGGCGACTACGAGCGCGTGCTGCCCGGCCACGACGCCGTGCTGTTCTCCGACTACGGCAAGGGGGGGCTCACGCACATCCCGCGCATGATCGAACTCGCCCATGCCGCCGGCAAGCCGGTGCTGATCGATCCCAAGGGCAGCGACTACAGCCGCTACGCCGGCGCGACCGTCATCACCCCCAACCGGGCCGAGCTGGCGCAGGTGATCGGGGCGTGGAGCAGCGAAGCGCAATTGCATGAACGCGCCCAGGCGCTGCGCCGCACACACCGGATCGACGCCTTGGTGCTGACCCGCTCCGAAGACGGCATGTCGCTGTTCGACGATGCCGGGCATGTGCAGGTGCCGGCACAGGCGCGCGAGGTCTTCGACGTGACCGGCGCCGGCGACACCGTGATCGCCACACTGGCCGCGATGCTCGGCGCCGGCCTCACGTTGCGCGAGGCCATGCCCATCGCCAACCGCGCCGGCGGCATCGTGGTCGGCAAGTTCGGCACGGCCAGCGTCGGCTTCGAGGAGTTGTTCGCATGAAGGGTTCGGCATGAGAGTGGCAGTCACCGGCGCTGCCGGCATGATCGGCGCGAACCTGGTGCACGGGTTGAACGCGATGGGAATCGACGACGTGATCGCCGTCGACGACCTGACCGACGGCCCGAAATACCGCAACCTGCTCGGCGCCCGGCTGAGCGACTACTTCGACAAGCGCGATTTCTACACGCGCTTTGCCAACGGCGAGTTCGGCCGGCTCGACGCGGTGTTCCACGAAGGCGCGTGCTCCGACACCATGGAGCACGACGGGCGCTACATGATGGACACCAACTATCGCTGCTCCAAGGAGTTGCTCGACGCGTGTCAGGCCCAGGGCACGCCACTGCTGTACGCCTCGTCGGCCGCCACCTATGGCGGCAGCGCGTCGTTTCGCGAAGAACCCGAATTCGAGCGGCCACTCAACGTCTACGGCTACTCCAAGCTGCTGTTCGACAACGTGGTGCGGCGCATGCTGCCGGCGTCGCGCGCGCAGGTCGTGGGGTTTCGGTATTTCAACGTCTATGGCCCGCGCGAGCAGCACAAGGGGCGCATGGCGTCGGTGGCGTTCCACCATGTCAACCAGTTCCGTGAAACCGGCAAGGTCCGCCTCTTCGGCGAGTACGGTGGCCATGCGCCGGGCCAGCAATCGCGTGACTTCGTCTTCGTCGACGACGTGGTCGCGGTGAACCTGTGGTTCCTCGCGCACCCCGAGTGCAGCGGTGTCTTCAACCTGGGCACCGGCCGGGCGCAGCCGTTCAACGACGTGGCGGTGGCGGTGGTCAACGCCGAGCGCGCCCGCAAGGGCGAGGCGGCGTTGCCGCTGGACGCGCTGGTGCGCCAGGGGCTGATCGAGTACATCGAGTTCCCGGCGGCGCTGGTGGGCAAGTACCAGTCGTACACCCAGGCCGACCTGACGCGCCTGCGCGCCACCGGCTGCAACCACGTGTTCGCCGATGTCGCGACAGGGGTCCAGGCGTACGCGGACTGGCTCGCGCAGCAACCCTGATCTCGGCGCCGACACGATTTAGCGCGGCCCGGGTCAACCCGGCTCTGCCGGGCACCGTTAGGGCTCATGCTGCAGGTCGGTTCCGGCCTGCGCGTCCATGCGCCGCGGCGCAGCACGTCACCCCCAACGACAACCGAGGAATGCACATGATCAAGAAACTTCTCGCCATCCTGCTGGCGCTGTTCGCTGCCGCCGCGTTTGCCGCGGTCGATGCCAACAAGGCGACCCAGGCCGAACTCGAATCCGTCAAGGGCATCGGCCCGGCGATCTCGGCCCGGATCATCGACGAGCGCAAGAAGGGCGCGTTCAAGGACTGGGAAGACATGGTGGTTCGCGTCAAGGGCGTGGGCGAAGGCAATGCCGCCAAGTTCTCGACCGAAGGCCTGACCGTGAACGGCGCTGCGTTTGCCGGCGCGCCCGCCAAGGCCGCCACACCCGCCGCCAAGAAGGAAGCCAAGTCGGCTGCCAAGACCGAAGCGCCGAAGGCGGTTGCCGCCGGCGCCGAAGCCAAGCCGGCCGCCGCGGAAAAGAAGGCGCCGATGAGCGCGGCCGACAAGAAGGCAGCGAAGCTGGCCGCCGCCGAAGAGGCCAAGATGGCCAAGGCCGACAAGGCCGCCGCCAAGAAGGCCGCGAAGGAAGGCAAGCCCGCCGCTGCCGCGACCGCCGCCAGCGCAGCGAAGAAATAAGCCCTCGCCGGCCCGGCGCACCGGTCCGCACGCCGAAACGCCCCGCCCTCGCGGGGCGTTCTACATGGCGCGGGCCACCGGCTGGTCGACCGCGGTGCGCGCGGGCACCGCCGCGGCGGCGCGCTCGCTCCAGCCGAAGAACTGCCGCACCGCATCGCGCCGCTGCATGGTGTCGGCCACGCCCAGCGCCATCAGCTCGCGGGTGTAGGGGGCCTCGAACAGCAGGTAGCTCGCCAGTGCCGCACCGCGCGCATCCTCGCCGCGGCCCTGCACACCGACGCCGCGCAGCAGCGTGCGGATCGGCAGCGGCAACTCCGCCAGGTGCTTGGCGGCGATGTCGTCCAGGCGCTGGCTCGGGGCGATCACCAGCACTTCGAGCGGCTTCAGGCTGGTGGCTGCGCGGGCCTCGGGCGTGAGCAGCGCCAGCGTGCTGTTGATGCGCTGCAAGCGCTCGACATCGACCGCCAGCGCATCGAGAAAAATGCTCGACAGCGCGTGACCGGCGATCTGCGCCAGGCTCGGGTATTCGCTGCTGCCGACGCGCTCGCCGGCGGGCTCCTGCAGGCGCCCGGCACCGACCACCAGGATGCGCTCGCCGCCCAGGTGCACCGCCGGCGAGATCGGGGCGGCCTGGCGCATCGAGCCGTCGCCGCAGTACTCGGTGTGGCCGTCGATGCGCAGCGAAACCGCCGGAAACAGGAACGGGATCGCCGACGACGCCATCAGGTGCGGCACGCCGATCGGTTGGCGCACCGCGACGCGCTGCGAGCGGGTCCACGGCACGATGTCCTGGACCGCGTCGTAGAAGGTCACGTGCAGCCCCGAACCGTAGCTCGACGCGGTGACCGCCAGGCCCTTCAGATGGCCTTCGCGCATCATCCGCTGCAGCCGCTCGGTGCTGACCAGGCGGGTCAGCAGGCCTTCGAGCGGCGTGTTGTCGAGCAACGAACGCGGCCGCGCACGGCGCCAGCGCGCGATCACCCAGCCGATCGACATCATCGTGAGCCAGCGCGCACCGGTACGGACCACGCCCAGCGAATCGGACCGGTAGACCTGTTCGGCATGGAAGTTCTCCCAGACCTCGCACAGGCTTCTCACCGCGCCGTCGAAGTCATCGGCGCGGCAGGCCAGCGCGGTCGCGTTGATCGCGCCGGCCGAGGTGCCGGCGATCACCGGGAACGGGTTCGGCGCGGCGACCTCCCCGCAATCGCGGCGGATCTGCGCGATCGCCTTCAGCACGCCCACCTGGTAGGCAGCGCGCGCGCCGCCGCCAGTCAGAACCAGCCCGGTGATGGGAGTCGGCACAGTCATGCCGGCATATCGGCCGGTGGCCGCATCCACTGAAGCGAGGCCTTCACTCGTAGACGACGACGGCCTGCCCACGATGGGCTGCGGCGCGCCAGCGGTCGAGCGCGGCATCGGTCGGGTAGAAGCGCGCCGCTTCGCCGAGGTCGAGTTCGCCGCTGGCCGCCTCGCGCTGCAATTGCAGCCGCACCGTCAGGCCCTGCGGCAGATCGCCGTGCTCGGTGGCGATGCGCCGCGACGGGAAGTCGCGCAGCACCTCGGCCACCGGCGGCACGCTGCCGTTCACCTCGACCCGCAGGTACTTGCCGAAACGGCAGCGCGCCGCGGCCAGGTCCCACACCTGCGTGACCGTGAGGCGCAGGCCGCCGGAAAAGCGATCGGGCTGGACCTTGCCCTGCACGATCACGAGTTCGTCGTCCTTCAGCAGTTCTCGATTCGCGTTGAACAGCTCTTCGTTGGCCACCGCCTCGATCGCCTCGGTCTTGTCGTCGAGCTTGAAGATCGCCATGCGGCCGCGCTGGCCATTGACGACCCGCAGCTCGCCGACGATGCCGGCGAGCAGTTGCGGCTCGCGGCTGTCGAGCAAATCGGCGATGCGCCGTCTGGCGAAGCGGCGCACCTCGTCGGCACTCTGGTCGAACAGGTGGCCCGACAGGTAGAAGCCGAGCGCGGCCTTCTCGAACATGAGCCGCTCCTTGATGCTCCAGGTCGGCGCGGCGATCAGTTCGGGCTCCTGCGTGCTCGCGGCGTGGCTGGATTCCTCGTCGGGCCCGAAGTCGAACAAGCCGCCCTGGTCGGCGTGCGCGGCCTGCGTGTCGGCCCAGTCCATCGCCAGGCCCACGCTGGCGAGCATGCAGGCGCGATCGGGGTGCAGCGCGTCGAAGGCACCGGCCTTGATCAGCGCCTCGACGACGCGCTTGTTGAGCAGCTTGCGATCGACGCGGGCGCAGAAGTCGAACAGGCTGGTGAACGGGCCCCCTTCTTCGCGCGCCCTGACGATCGCCTCGATCGCGCCCTGCCCGGTGCCCTTGATCGCGCCCAGGCCGTACTGGATCGCGCGGTCGGACACCGGCTCGAAGCGGTGCACGCCCCGGTTCACGTCGGGCGCGTGCAGCACCACATCGAAGCTCTTCGCGTCGACTAGCAGCGCGCGCAGCTTGTCGGTGTCGTCCGCCTCGACAGTCATGTTCGCGGCGAAGAACTCGGCGGTGCAGTGCACCTTGATCCAGGCGGTGTGATAGGCCAGCAACGAGTACGCGGCGGCGTGCGACTTGTTGAATCCGTAGCCGGCGAACTTCTCCATCAGGTCGAAGACCTCGTCGGCCGCCTCGGCCGGGATGCCCTTGTGCGCCGCGCCGTCGCGGAAGATCTGGCGGTGCTGCGCCATCTCCTCGGCCTTCTTCTTGCCCATCGCGCGGCGCAGCAGGTCGGCGCCGCCGAGCGAGTAGCCGCCCAGCACCTGCGCGGCCTGCATCACCTGCTCCTGGTAGACCATCACGCCGTAGGTCTCGCCGAGCACGGTTTCGAGCAGCGGGTGCGGATAGCTGACCTCCTCCTTGCCGTGCTTGCGCGCACAGAAGGTCGGGATGTTCTCCATCGGGCCGGGGCGAAACATCGCGTTCAGCGCAAACAGGTCTTCGATGCGGGTCGGCCGCGCATCCTTCAGCATGCGCTGCATGCCCGCGCTTTCGAACTGGAACACCGACTCGGTGCGGCCTTCGGAGAACAGCTTGTAGACACGCGCGTCGTCGAGCGGCAGCTTGTCGTAGTCGAAGTCGCGGTGCTGCGGCCGGCGCGCGACGATGAAGGTCTTGGCGAGCTCGAGGATCGTCAGCGTGGCCAGGCCGAGAAAGTCGAACTTGACCAGGCCGATCGCCTCGACGTCGTCCTTGTCGAACTGGCTGACCGCGCTGTCGCTGCCGGGCTGCATGTACAGCGGGCAGAAGTCGGTGATCTTGCCGGGTGCGATCAGCACGCCCCCGGCATGCATGCCGACGTTGCGGGTGATGCCCTCCACGCGCATGGCCAGCGCGAGCAACTCGGCCACTTCTTCTTCTGCGGCTTCGCGCTGCTCGAGTTCCGGCGCTTCCTTGCGCGCGTAGATCAGGCCCGGATCGGGCTCGGGCGGCACCTTGGCGAGCGTGACCTGCTTGCCCGGCGGCGCCGGGATCAGCTTGGCGATCGAGTCGACATGGCCATAGCCCATGCCGAGCACGCGGCCGATGTCGCGCAGCGCGGCCTTCGCGGCCATCGTGCCGAAGGTGGCGATCTGGCTGACGGCGTCGCGCCCGTACTTGTGCTTCACGTAGTCGATCACGCGTTCGCGGTTGCCCTGGCAGAAGTCGATGTCGAAGTCGGGCATCGAGACGCGCTCGGGGTTCAGGAAGCGTTCGAACAGCAGGTTGTATTGCAGCGGGTCCAGGCCGGTGATGTTGAGCGAATACGCCACCAGCGAGCCCGCGCCCGAGCCGCGCCCCGGCCCGACCGGGCAACCGTTGTTCTGGGCCCAGTTGATGAAGTCCGCGACGATCAGGAAGTAGCCCGGAAAGCCCATCTTCAGGATCGTGCCGATCTCGAAATCGAGCCGCTCGACGTAGCGCGGGCGCTGCCGCTCGCGCTCGGCCGGGTCGGGGTAGCGCTGTTGCAGGCGCGCCTCCAGCCCGGCGTGTGACGCGATGCTGAAGTACTCGGCCATCGCCAGCGGCTTGCCGTCCTGGATCGGCGTCGGAAAGTCGGGCAACTGCGGCTTGCCCAGCACCAGCGTCAGGTTGCAGCGCCGTGCAATCTCGACCGTGTTGCGCACCGCGCTGGGCAGGTCTTCGAACAGCGCCTGCATCTGCGCCTGGGTCTTGAAATACTGCTCGCGGCCGAAGCGTTTCACGCGCCGCGGGTTGCTCAGCATCTCGCCTTCGGCCACACACACGCGCGCCTCGTGCGCCTCGTAGTCGTCGGGCGTGGCGAACTGCACCGGGTGGGTGGCGACCACCGGCAGGTCGAGCGCCGCGGCCAGCCGCACCGCCGCGCGCACGTGCACCTCGTTGCCGGCCAGGCCGGCGCGTTGCAGCTCGATGTAGTACCGGTTCGGGAACAACGCCGCGAGCTTGCGGGCGACGCCCTCGGCGCGCGCGTCGTCACCGGCCATCAACGCCTGGCCCACCGCCCCCATGTCGGCGCCCGACAACGCGATCAAGCCTGCACCCAATTCCGCCAGCCACGCCCACTCCACGCTGGCGTGGGCGCGCTGCTCCTGGCGCAACCACGCGCGCGACAGCAACTCGCACAGGTTCAGGTAGCCCTGCCGGTTCTGCGCCAGCACGAGCAGGCGGCTCGCGGTCTTCGCGCCATCGACAGGATCGAGCCAGAGGTCGGCCCCGATGATCGGCTTGACGCCCTTCTTGCGCGCCGCGCTGTAGAGCTTGACCGCGCCGAACAGGTTCGACAGGTCGGTGATCGCCAGTGCACCCTGGCTGTCGTCGGCGGCGGCGCCGACCGCTTCGTCGATTCGCAAGGTGCCGTCGACGATGGAGTATTCGGTGTGAACGCGCAGGTGGATGAAGGCCATCCGGGCATTTTAGGGAGCGCACGCCCCGTAAAATTTGCACGGTGAACTCCGTCCTGAATATCTCGGCATACAAGTTCGTCGCGCTGACCGACACCGCGCGGTGGTGCGAGCGCATCCGCGCTCAGGCACAGGGCGCGGCGCTGAAGGGCACCGTGCTGTTGGCCGACGAAGGCATCAACCTGTTCCTGGCCGGCGCCGGTCACGCGGTGCGCGGCTTCGTCACCTGGCTGGTCGGGCACGAGGAGTTCGCCGATCTGACGGTGAAAGCAAGCTGGTCGGCCGGCGTGCCGTTCGGCAGGCTGCGGGTCAAGGTCAAGCCCGAGATCATCCGCATGAACCACCCGACCATCCGGCCGCAGGCCGGGCGCGCGCCGGTGGTCGGTGCGAAGACGCTCGCGCGCTGGCTCGATGCCGGCGCCGACGACAGTGGCCGCGAACTCGCGCTGCTCGACACGCGCAACGCGTTCGAGGTCGATCTCGGCCGGTTTCGGGGCGCGCACGATTGGCGCATCAGCAAGTTCAGCGAGTTCGCGCAGGCGCTGCCGGTGCACCGCGCCGAGCTCGCGGGCAAGACCGTCGTGACCTACTGCACCGGTGGCATCCGCTGCGAGAAGGCGGCACTGCTGATGGCACAGCTTGGGGTGGACAACGTGCTGCAGCTCGACGGCGGCATCCTGAAGTACCTGGAAGACGCCGGCGGTCGACACTTCGACGGCACCTGCTTCGTCTTCGATGCCCGCGAGCAGCTCGACGCCACGCTGGCGCCGGTACGCTCGGCATGAGGGTCAGGACGTCAGCGCGCTGAGCACCTCGGAGCGGAACTCGCGCTGGTACAGGATGTAGACCACGCCGACCGTCGCCGCCATGAAGACGACCGGCGAGAAGAACCAGCCGATCGCCGCAAACGCGAAGTAGTAGCCGCGCAGGCCGTCGTTGAAGGCTTCGGCGGCCAGGCCGACGACGCGGCCGGCCTTGTCGGCGAAGGCTTCACGCGACAGGCCCTGCGAGGCGAACGCCTGCGCTTCGGGAGCGGCGGCCACCAGCAGCGCGCCGAACGTGTACTGCCGCATCGACCAGGTGAAGCGGAAGAACGTGTAGACGAAGACGCCCAGCAGCAGGATCAGCTTCAGATCGAAGATGAGCGTCGAGGTGCGCGCCGCGAACGGCAGGTCGCGCACCAGTTCGTTGGCCTTGTCGCCGCCGAGCACCGCGAGCAGGCCGCCGATGATCAGGATCGTGGTCGATGCAAAGAACGACGGGCTGGTCGACAGGCTCTGGATCACCACGCCGTCGATCACGCGGACTTCGCGGTAGGTGGTCTGCAGCATCCACTGCCGGCGCACTGAGTTGGTGGCCATCAGCACCGAATGTTCCGAGCCCGAGCGCCGCCGCGCGAAGTGCGCGTAGCCGGCCCAGCTGCCGAAGAACAGGACCACGGCGGCCCAGTCGATCCAGGGCAGCAGCGCCAGTACCTTGATCATCGTGTCCACGGCGTGGACTGTACCAACGCCGCGCACGCCGCGGCCCGCCGTTCAGGCCGTGCGCAGCTTGTCTTGGCGATTCGCCGCGCCCGAGCCGCTGCGCATGGCGTCGAGGCTGAACGCGCCGGCGCCGAAGGCAGCCAGCACGAACATGCCGCCGGCCACCGAGATGTTCTTCATGAACAGCAGGTTGGTCACCATCTCCTGGTCGGCCGGAACGGCCCAGAACCGATGGAAGATGAAGCTGACCAGCAGCGTGAACAGGCCGAGCGCCAACGCCGCCCAGCGGGTATACAGGCCGAACACCAGCGCGAGGCCACCGCCGAGCTCGAGCACGATCGACAGCACGGCGAGCACGTTGGGCATCGGAACGCCATTGGCGGCCATGTAGCCGACGGTGCCGGCGAAACCACCGATCTTGGCGGCGCCCGCGAGCACGAACATCAGCGCGAGCAGGATGCGCCCGACCAGGGCGAGCGGGTTTCGAAGGTTGTTGAGCATGGTGTCTTCCTTTCGGGTTGAGGCAGGGGGTGAACGGGCGAATCAGTGCAGGTCGAACACCAGCACTTCGGCGTCGACGCCATCGTCGATCGTCAGCACGGCTTCGTGTTCGAGCTTCAGCGCATCGCCGCCGTGCAGCGGGTGGCCATTGACCGACACGGCGCCGCGCACGACATGCACATACGCCTTGCGCGCCGGATCGAGCTCGCGCCGCAGGGCCTGCGCGCCGTCGAACAGTCCGCTGTAGATCGATGCATCGGCGTGGATCGTCACCGAGCCTTCGCGACCGTCGGGCGAGGCCACGAGACGCAGGGTGCCGCGCTTCGAAGCCGCATCGAAGTGCTTCTGTTCGTAGCCGGGGTCGATGTCGCGCGCGGCGGGCTCGATCCAGATCTGCAGGAAGTGCGTCGTGTCGCTCGGTGCGTGGTTGAACTCGCTGTGCCGCACGCCGCGGCCGGCGCTCATGCGCTGCACGTCACCGGGTCTGATGACGCCGCTGCTTCCCGCACCCGAAGCCGCGGAGCCCGGTTGGCCGTTGCCCATGCTGTCCTTGTGCGCCAGCTCGCCGGCGATCACGTAGCTGACGATCTCCATGTCGCGGTGGCCATGGGTGCCGAAGCCGGTGCCGGGGGCAATGCGGTCTTCGTTGATGACGCGCAGGTCGCCGAAACCCATGTGCTGCGGGTCGTGGTAGTCGGCGAACGAGAAACTGTGAAAGCTCTTGAGCCAGCCGTGGTCGGCATAGCCGCGGTCGGATGATTTGCGCACGGTGATCATTGGGTCGTCCTCGTTGGAGTCGAAACTTTAGAGTGCGGCCGCCATGCGGGCCCACCGCGCGACTTGAAGCAACCGTTCAAATAAGATGAACATCTGTTCGACGCCCTTTGCCCCATGCCCGAAAGCCGCACCGTTCTCACGCCCGACGCCCTGACGATGATGGACGTGATCGCCCGCACCGGCAGCTTTGCGGCCGCAGCACGCGAGCTCGGCAAGGTGCCGTCGTCACTGACCTACAGCGTGCGCCAGCTTGAAGAGGCGCTCGACGTGCTGCTCTTCGACCGCCGCTCGCGCCAGGCCCGGCTCACGGCCGCCGGCGAAGAGCTCCTGAACGAAGGCCGGCGCCTTCTGGAGCAGATGGACGCGGTGGCGAACCGTGTCAAGCGCGTGGCCACCGGCTGGGAAACGCAGCTCAGCATCGTGGTCGACGGCGTCGTGTCGCGACTGACGATGTTCGAGCTGTGCGAGGCCTTCTACGCCCTCGAGTCACCCACCGTGGCGGCGCGACCCGCCGCCGGCCGCAGCGCACCGGAACAAGCAACGCCGGCGGGCCCGGGCACCCGCCTGCGGCTGCGCACCGAGGTGATGACCGGCACCTGGGAGGCGCTGACCAGCGGCCAGTCCGACCTTGCGATCGGCGTGGGCATGGAGCGCGGCCTGACCTCGGGCGTACAGATGAAGGAACTCGGCGTCGTGCCGTTCGTGTTCACGGTCGCGCCGCACCACCCGCTGGCACGGGCCGACGCGCCCATCAGCGACACCGAACTGATGCGCCATCGCGCGGTGGCGGTCGCCGACTCGGCACAGCGGTTGGCACCACTGACAGTGAACCTGCTGCCCGGCCAGGACGTGCTCACGGTGGGCAGCATGCAGTTGAAGATCGAGGCGCTGCTGCGCTGCATGGGTTGCGGCTTCGTACCCGAACCGATGGCACGCGACCACATCGCCGCCGGCCGGCTGGTGGTCAAGCCGGTGCAACGGGCCGCACGGGCGCCGGCGCTGGGCTACGCCTGGCGTGTGCCGGCCGGCGACCGAGCCGGCGCGGCGCGCGAGGCGCACCTGGGCTTGGCGTTGCGCTGGTGGCTGGCCCAGCTCGAACGCCCCGCCACCCGCGCAGCGCTGCTCGAACGCCATGGCCAGGTGCCACTGGCCGGCATGTGAGCGCCCCCCACAGGCGGAGTTGCCGCCGTCCCCCGAAGGGGATGAGCCAAGTGGCCGAGCAACATTGGCTCATGACCCGGTGACCGCCGAGATGACCCTGCCCGCGGCGACGAGCCACGCTCACGGCGCCTATCGCGGCCGCTTCGCGCCCTCGCCCACCGGTCTGCTGCATGCCGGCTCGCTGGTCGCGGCACTCGCCTCGTGGCTCGATGCGCGCGCCCATGGCGGGCAGTGGCTGGTGCGCATCGAAGACGTCGACGCGCCGCGTTGCGTGAGCGGCGCCGACGCGGCCATCCTCGGCCAGCTTGCAGCGCTCGGGATGCGGCCCGACGAGCCGCCGGTCTGGCAATCGGGCCGCGTCGCGCACTACGAGGCCGCACTCGCTCGTCTCGTCGCCAGCGGTTGGGCCTATCCGTGCGGATGCACGCGCAGCGACATCGCGCAGGCGCTCGACCCACGCGGTGCTCCGCGCGCGCGCCATGCCGACCTGGTCTACCCCGGCACCTGCCGCCACGGCCTGCGTGGCCGGCCGGCACGCACGATGCGCCTGCTCGTCGCCCCGGCCACGGCGGCGCCGCTCGACCCGTTGCGCATCGACTGGCACGACCGGCGCCTGGGCGCGCAGCACCAGGACGTGACGGCCGCCGTGGGCGACTTCGTGCTCCGACGCGCCGACGGCTTGTGGGCCTATCAACTGGCAGTGGTCGTCGATGACGCCGCGCAGGGCATCACGCACGTGGTTCGGGGCGAGGACCTGGCCGACAACACACCGCGCCAGATCCACCTGCAACACGTGCTCGGCCTGCCGACCCCTGTTTACCTGCACACACCGCTGGTGCTCGGCGCCGATGGCGAGAAGCTCTCGAAGCAAAACGGTGCACGGCCGATCGATGCGAACGCACCGATGGAGGTCTTGCGCGCCGCCGGGCACACGCTGGGCCTGCATGTCGAAGGCCGTGACGCGGCGGCGTGGCTGGCCAGCGCGACCACGCAGTGGCGCAACCGCTGGCCCGAATGATGCGTGCGCCGCCAATGTCCGCACCGCCACCGGCCTCGCGGCGGCTGGCATGATGGCGGCCTCGTTCCACATCCACTCGAAAAGGCTCGTCATGGTCACCACCGAATCCGGTCTGCAATACGAAGACACCACCATCGGCTCCGGCGCGAGCGCGCAGCCCGGCCAGCAGGTGTCGGTGCATTACACCGGCTGGCTCTACAACAGCGGCGTGAAGGGCGCGAAGTTCGATTCGAGCAAGGACCGCAACGACCCGTTCGGCTTCGGCCTGGGCGCGGGCATGGTCATCAAGGGCTGGGACGAAGGCGTGCAGGGCATGAAGGTCGGCGGCACGCGCGTGCTGGTGATCCCGCCGCAGCTTGGCTACGGCGCGCGCGGTGCGGGCGGCGTGATTCCGCCCAACGCGACGCTGATGTTCGAGGTCGAGCTGCTGGGCGTCTGAGCCGCGGCCGCCGACGTGGCGATCATGCCGGTCCAATACGAGATCGTCCACACGACGGTCTACCACTACAAGCAGCCGGTGAGCTTCGGCGAGCATCGGGTGATGTTTCGCCCGCGCGACAGCCACGACCTGCGCGTGCTGGCGACCGACCTGCAGGTCAGCCCCGACGCCGCGATCCGGATGATCCAGGACCCGCACTCGAACTCGGTGGCGCTGGTGCAGCCGCGCGCAGACGCGGCCGAACTGAAGATCGTCTGCAGCTTCACGATCGAGCACGCCCACACCGACAACCTCGAGTTGCCGCTGGCACCGAGCGCCGAGGTCTTTCCGTTCGCCTACAGCCTCGACGAACGATTCGATCTGGAGCAGTACCTGCGCCCGCACCACGACGACCCCGGAGGCCACCTCACGGCCTGGGCGCGCCAGTTCATCCGCACCGACGGCCTGACCGGCACGCGCGATCTGCTGGTGCGCATGAACCAGTCGATCCGCGACAACTTCCGCTACCTCGAGCGCGATGAGGAAGGCACGCAAACGCCGCAGCAAACGCTCAAGCTGGCCACCGGATCGTGCCGCGACTTCGCACTGCTGATGATGGAGGCGGCACGCCGCCTGGGCGTGGCGACCCGGTTCGTATCGGGCTACCTGTATGACCCGGCGCTCGACGGCGGCGGGCCCGACGCCACGCTCGGCGCCGGCTCCACCCACGCGTGGCTGCAGGCGTACCTGCCCGGCGCCGGCTGGGTGCCGTTCGACCCGACCAACAACCTGCTCGGCGGCAACCAGCTGATCCGCGTCGGTGTCGCACGCGATCCGTCGCTGGCCGCGCCGATTTCAGGCAGCTGGTACGGCGAGGCGGGCGACTACCTCGGCATGACGGTGAACGTGGTGGTGCACCGGCGCTGACACCTCGGTCGAGCGCCACCCAAGGCAAGAAGCCCGCGTCGGCGGGCTTCTGGTTGGACACTTCGAGTTCGATCAGCGCGTGAAGCCGCCCGGGCGCGGCCGTTGCGGCTTGAAGCCGCCCTTGCCGGCCGGCGCGCCCGGCTTGCGCGGCGCGAAACCGGCCGGCTTGTGGTCGACCCGGCCGACCGCGGGGGCGCGGTCGAACGGGCTGCGCGGGGCATCGACGCCGTGCGGCGCGCGCGCCTCGAAGCGGCCCGCATCGCGTTCGGACGGGGCCCGATCGAACGGCGGGCGGTCGCGCGGCGCGTAACCGTCACCACCGCGCGGCGCATAGCCCTCGCCGCCGCGTGGCGCGAACGGCTTCTTGCCGAAGCTCTTGCCGGCACCACCCTGGCCATACGCCGGCTTGCCGAACGGCTTGCCGCCAAATCGACCGGCCGGCGCGCCTTCGCCGCGCGCCGCGAACATCTTCGGCTCGGGGCTCTTGGGCTCCAGGCCTTCGACCACGGCCACCGGAATGCTCTGGGTGGTGAATTGCTGGATGCGACGGATCATGCCGACGTCCATGCGCTCGCCCAGCGTGATCGCCAGGCCGTTGCGACCGGCGCGGCCGGTGCGGCCGATGCGGTGCACGTAGTCTTCGGCCTTCATCGGCAGGCCGTAATTGATGACGTGGCTGATGCTCGGCACGTCGATGCCGCGCGCCGCCACATCGGTGGCCACGAGGATCTTCAACTGCTTGTTGCGCAAGCCTTGCAGCACCCGGTTGCGACGGCCCTGCGGGTGCCCGCCGTGCAGCGACGCCACGTGGTGCCCCATGTCGGCGAGTCGGTCGGCGAGCCAGTCGGCGTCGCGCTGGGTGCTGGTGAAGACGAGCGCCTGCTCCATCTCGCGCTGGGTCAGGATGTGGTCGAGCAGCGCGTTCTTGTGGTTGACGTTGTCGGCCCAGTGCAGACGCTGCTCGATGTTCTCGTGGGTGTCGGTGTGCGAGGCGACGTCGACGCGCTTCGGGTCGCGCAGCAGGTTCTGCGCAAGGCGGCCCACGTGGCCGGCGAAGGTCGCGCTGAACATCACGGTCTGACGGCTCGCCGGAATGCTCTGCGCGATCGTGTTGATGTCGTCGATGAAGCCCATGTCGAGCATGCGATCGGCCTCGTCGAGCACGAGCATCTCGACGTTCTCGAGCACGCACTTGCCGGTCTGCAGGTGATCGAGCAGTCGCCCGGGAGTCGAGATCAGGATGTCGAGCGGGCCGCGCAGCGCGGCGATCTGTGCCGGGTACGGCACGCCACCCACGACGGTGGCCACGCGCAGGCCGGGCACGAAGCGCCCGTAGTTCGCGGCGGCCTTGGCCACCTGCATCGCCAGTTCGCGGGTCGGGCACAGCACGAGGATGCGCGGGCCGTAAATCACGCCGCGTTCGCGCTTCTGGGTGGTGTCGGCCCGCGAAGCGAGCACGCGTTGCAGCGCCGGCAGGATGAACGCCGCGGTCTTGCCGCTGCCGGTGCTGGCTGAGACCATCAGATCGGCGCCGTTCAGCGCCAGCGGAATCGCCTGGGTCTGGACTTCGGTGGCGGTTTCGTAGCCGGAGGCGGCAACGGCTTTGGTGAGGGCTTCGTTCAGGCCCAGGGTGTCAAAACTCATGGTCAACTTTCTGCTTCAAACATGGCACGCGCGCACGCCGCCTTGTGGGCTCAAGGCGTGCAACAACGCACCCGCCACCATGCCGGGCATGGTGGCCAATCAGTCGCTGGGGAGAAGGTCCGAACCAGTGCTCTCAATGGAGCGCTGGACCTCGGGAACAGTCAAAGCGACGGCATCGCCGCCAACCATTCCCGAAAGCTCGTGCTTGATGGGTTCGAACAGGCCGCGCGGCGCAATCGGTTTGCATGCTCGGGTGAGCTGCCGCGGGAAGACTCGATGAGGTCAGAGGGGATGAACGAATCGCCACGGCCGAAACCGGGCGAAGCGCAAATTCTATCCGGGCTCGGGTAATCCCGCAAGGAAAGGCTTGCGGATGGCCCGTTACAGCGCGAGCAGATGCTCGCGGTAGTAGGCCAGTTCGTCGATCGATTCGTGGATGTCGGCCAGCGCCGTGTGTGCCTGCGCCTTCTTGAAGCCCGCGAGGATCCCGGGCTTCCAGCGCTTGGCCAGCTCCTTCAAGGTGCTGACGTCGAGGTTGCGGTAGTGAAAGAACGCCTCGAGTTGCGGCATGTGGTTGGCCAGGAAGCGCCGGTCCTGGCAGATGCTGTTGCCGCACATCGGCGAGGTGTTCTTCGGCACGTAGCGTTGCAGGAACTCGATGACCTGGGCCTGCGCCTGCGCTTCGTCGACC
>JAGWTP010000049.1 GCA_028868895.1 Burkholderiales bacterium | reverse complement strand
ATCTGCGCGGCCGGGAAGCTGGTCTGCAGCAGGCTCATCAGCGGGATCGTGCCGCCCTGGCCGATGTAGCCGCACGGTGCGCCGTAGTGGGCTTTGGACGCGGCCTGCAGCGCGTCTTCGAGCCAGGGTGCCAGGCTCGGCGCGTTCCAGCCGGTCGCGCCCCACGCGCCGGCGCGGCCGTCGGGCGCGAACGTGACCCGCGCGTTGTAGGGCGCGTTGTCCTCGAGCAGCGCCTTCAGCCTGACGGCGGCGTCGTGGCCGTCGACCAGCGGCGGCAGCCGCAGGCTGAGCTTGAACGCGGTGTACGGGCGCAGCACGTTGCCGGCCGATGCCAGCTCGGGAAAGCCGTCGGCGCCGGTCACGCTCAGCGTGGGCTTCCAGGTGCGGTTGAGCAGCGCCTGCGTCGGGTCGGTGGTGGTGGGCAGCGTGGCGCCGCCGTCGGCGCCGCAGGCCCACGGAAAGCGCTTCCAGACCTCGTTGCCGAGGATCGCCGCGGTCGCGCGGGTCTGCTCGAGGCGCTCGCCCGGGACGTCGCAGTGGAAGCTTTGCGGCAGCAGCTCGCCGGTGGCGCTGTCTTCGAGCCGGTCGAGCACGTGGCGCAGGATCCGGAAGCTCGACGGCACGAGGCCGCTCGAATCGCCCGAGTGCACGCCTTCGGTCAGGATCTCGACCTTCAACACGCCGCTGACCATGCCGCGCAGGCTGGTGGTCAGCCAGAGCTGGTCGTAGTTGCCGGCACCGCTGTCCAGGCACACGACCAGGCTCACGTTGCCCAGGCGCGGCTTGAGCGCGTCGATGTAGGCCGGCAGGTCGAACGAGCCGCTTTCTTCGCAGCTTTCGATGATGCCCACGCAGCGCGGGCGCGCGATGCCCTGCCGGTCCAGCGCCATGATCGCGGTGATCGCGGCGTAGACCGCGTAGCCGTCGTCGGCGCCGCCGCGGCCGTAGAGCAGGCCGCCTTCGTACTTCGGCGTCCAGGGCCCGAGGTCGTTGCGCCAGCCGTTGAACTCGGGCTGCTTGTCGAGGTGGCCGTACAGGCAGATGGTGCCGGCGTCGGCCTCGTTGCCGCCGGACCGGGTGGCCGGCACCTCGAAGAAGATCACCGGCGTGCGGCCTGGAAGGCGCACGACCTCGAGCTTCAGGCCGGCGATGCCGCGGCCCTCGACCCAGCGCGCGGCGTCGTGCACCACACGGTCGATGTGGCCGTGCTGCGCCCAGTCGGCGTCGAACATCGGGCTCTTCGCGGGGATGGCGATGTAGTTCGTGAGGGCCGGGACGATCGCTTCGTCCCAGGCCCGGTTCACGAAATCGGCCAGGCCGGTGGCTTCATCGGGCTGCACCGGCAGCCGCGGGTCGCGTGCGTTCATGGCGGGTTCCTTCGAGGCAAGAGTGGCAAGTCTAGAACGTCGAGCCGGCGCGCGGCGTCAGCGCCCGCGCGGGCCGGGGCGCGAGGACGGCGGGCTGAGCCAGTCGGCGAGCACCGCGAACACCTCGGCCTGTTCGGGCTCGTTGAAGATCTCGTGGAACAGCGGCTGGAAGCGCTGCGCCGCGACCACACTGGCGGGCGCCGCGGCGGCGAACGCCGCGCTGCCGGCCGGCGCCACGCAGCGGTCGCTGCCGGCGTACAGCAGCAGCGTGGGCAGCTTCCACTGCGCCGCGTGGGCACGCACGAACTCGCCACCGTCGACCATGAAGCGCACCAGCCTGGCGGTGACCCGGTCGTGCACCAGCGGGTCGTCCTCGTAGGCCTTCACCACCGCCGGATCGCGCGAGATCCAGTCGGGCTTCAGGCCGTTGCCCAGCGCCAGGTTCGGCGCAATGCGCGCCAGCACCGCCAGCAGCCGCTGCTGGGCGCGGCTCAAGCCCAGGTCGAGCGCGGGCGAAGACAACACCAGCGCATCGACCTTGCGATACCAGGCCGGCGGCGTGGCCTCCAGGCCGCCGGCGACCAGGCGCGCCGCCACCAGCCCACCCATGCTGTGGCCGAGCAGCACCAGCGGGCCGGGGTGGCGCGATCGCACCGCGTCGATCACGCCTGCCAGGTCGTTCAGGAGATCGTCGGCGCGGTGCAGCCGGCCGCGCGCACCTTGGCTCGCGCCATGGCCGCGCTGGTCGTAGCCGATCACGTGGCGACCACACCGGTTGAGCTGCGCCGCCACGTGCTCGTAGCGGCCGATGTGCTCGCCCAGCCCGTGCACGATCAGCGCGCTGCCGCGCGCGTCGGCGCAGGGCCACACGCGCAGCTGCAGCTTCAGGCCGTCGGCGGTCGTGAGGGTCGGCGTCATCGAACGCAGTGTAGGCATACTGCGGGCCTCCAACGGGGCCCGCCATGAACGACTTCTTCACGCTCGACACGCGCGACACCGTCGCCCACCTGCAGCTGAACCGGCCCGAGCGCCTGAACACGATGGCGCCGCCGTTCTTCCCGGCGCTGCGCGACGCGGTGCGCGCGCTCAACGACGCAGGCACCGCGCGCGTGCTCGTGATCTCGTCGACCGGCAAGCACTTCTGCGCCGGCATGGCGCTCGATGTGTTCGCCAGCGACGACGCGCTGTTCGCCACCGCCACGCCGCGCGCGCGGCTGGGTTTCCAGGAGGCGCTGCGCCGCCTGATCGACTGCTTCAGTGCGCTCGACGAAGCGCATTTCCCGGTGATCTGCGCGGTGCAGGGTGGCTGCATCGGCGGCGCGCTCGACCTGGCCACCGCCTGCGACATCCGCCTGTGCAGCGCCGACGCGTTCTTCACCGTGCAGGAGATCCACATCGGCATGATGGCCGACCTGGGCGTGCTGCAGCGCCTGGCCAAGATCGTGCCGCAGGGCGTGGCGCGCGCGATGGCCTACACCGGCGAGCGCGTCAACGCCGAGCGCGCGCTCGCGGTCGGGCTGGTCAACGCGGTGCTGCCCGATGCCGACGCGCTGCTGGCGCACGCGATGCAGCTCGCGCGCGAGATCGCGGCCAAGTCGCCGCTGGCGATCGCCGGCAGCAAGCTCGCGCTGAACCACGCACGCGACCACGGCACCGCGGCCAGCCTGCAGCAGATGACCTTGCTGCAAAGTGCGATCTTCGACACCGACGAGATGGCCACCGCGATCGCGGCCTGGAAGGCCAAGGCAGCCGCCGGGTTCGCGGCGCTGGCGCCGGCGGCGAAGGTCTGACCCGGCCTCAGTTCGCAGCCACCGCCGGCTCGGTCCAGCCGCCGCCCAGCACCTTGTACAGCGTGATCAGGTTCTGCACCTGCAGCGCCTGCACCTGCACCAGCGCCTGCTGCGCCGCGAACAGCGAGCGCTGCGCGTCGAGCAGGTCGAGGTAGCTCGACGCACCGTTGCGGTAGCGCAGGTCGGCGAGCTTGAAGCTGACCTGCGCGGCCTGCGCCTGCGCGGCCTGCGCGCGCATCTGCTCGCCCAGCGTGGCGCGGCCGGCGAGTGCATCGGAGACTTCGCGGAACGCGGTCTGGATCGCCTTTTCGTACTGCGCGATCGCGATGTCCTTGTTGACCTTGGCCACATCGAGGCCGGCCTGGTTGCGCCCGGCGTCGAAGATCGGCTCCAGCAGCGTGGCGCTGCCGGTGAATGCGAAACTGCCGCTCTTGAACAGGCCCGACAGCGCGGTGCTCGCGGTGCCGGCGTTCGCGGTCAGCGTGATGCGCGGAAAGAACGCCGCGCGTGCCGCGCCGATGTTGGCGTTGGCGCTGCGCAACTGCTGCTCGGCGGCGAGCACGTCGGGGCGGCGGGTGAGCAACTCCGACGGCAGGCCCGCCGGCAGGTCGGGCAAGGCCTGTTGATCGGCCAGCGGCGCGGCCGGCGGCAGATCGGCGGGCACCGGCTGGCCGAGCAGCAGCACCAGCGCGTTGGTGTCGAGCGCGCGCTGGCGCCGGGCCTGGGCGAGCGCCACGCGCGCGCCTTCGAGCAGCTGCTCGGCCTGGCGCACGTCGAGTTCCGACGACGCGCCGTGGTCGAACTTGAGCCGAGTCAGCTTGAACGAGTCTTCGCGCGTCGCGAGCGTCTCGCGCGTCACGCGCAGCAGTTCGTCGTCGGCGAGCAGGCTCACATAGGTGTTCGCGACCGACGCGACCAGCGCGATCTGCACCGCCTTGCGCGCCTCTTCGGTGGCCAGGTACTGCGCCAGCGCCGCCTGGCTCAGCGCGCGCACGCGGCCGAACAGGTCGAGCTCGTAGCCGGTCGTCTGCAGGCCGGCGGAGTAGAGGTTGATCAGGCCGGAGCCACCGAAGGCAATGCGCTGGGCGCTCACGCCGGCGCCGACCGAGGGCAGCTCGTCGGCGCGCTTGATCCGGTAGGCGGCGCGGGCCTGCTCGATGTTGAGCACCGCCACGCGCAGGTCGCGGTTGCCGGCCAGCGCGATGCCGATCAGGCGCTTCAGGCGCGCATCGATGAAGTAGCGCTGCCAGTCGATGTCGGCCGCGGCCGGCACGCCGGCCGCACCTGCGGGCATCAGCCCGGGCGGGTAGGCGTCGGCCACCGGTGCGGCGGGCCGCTGGTAGGCGGGGACGAAACTCATGCAGCCACCCAGCGCGAGTGCGGCGGCGAGTGCGCCGACGCGCGTGGCCGTGGTGACTGCGCGCGGCATCGATGGACGCTCGGTCATGTGCCCTCCTGCCGGTTCGGGGCGGGTGCGGCAGGCTTGCCGCCGAGTTCATGCGCATGCAGCCTGCGCTGGCGCTCGCTGTCCTTGAAGAAGCTGCGCACGACGACGAAGAACACCGGCACGAAGAACACCGCGAGCGCGGTGGCGGTGATCATGCCGCCCATCACGCCGGTGCCGATCGCGCGCTGGCTCGCCGAGCCGGCGCCCGACGACACCACCAGCGGCAGCACGCCGAGAATGAATGCAACCGAGGTCATCAGGATCGGCCGGAAGCGCAGGTGCACCGCCTTCAGCGTCGCCTCGATCAGGCCCATGCCTTGCGCGACCAGGTCCTTGGCGAACTCGATGATCAGGATCGCGTTCTTCGCCGACAGCCCGATCACGGTGATCAGCCCGACCTTGAAGAACACGTCGTTCGGCATCCCGCGCAGGGTGGCTCCGAGCACCGCACCGAGCACGCCCAACGGCACCGCGAGCAGCACCGAGAACGGGATCGACCAGCTCTCGTACAGCGCCGACAGGCACAGGAACACCGCGAGCAGCGAGAACGCGACCAGCAGCGTGGCGGTCGAGCCCGACAGGCGCTCCTCGCGCGACTGGCCGGTCCACTCATAAGCGAACCCGGCGGGCAGCTTGGCGGCCAGGCGCTCCATCTCGTCCATCGCCTCGCCGGTGCTGTAGCCGGGCGCGGCGTCGCCGGCCAGGCGCATCGCCGGGTAGCCGTTGTAGCGCACGGTCTGCATCGGCCCGGTGATCCACTGCGTGCTCGCGAACGCCGACAGCGGCACCATCTGCCCGCTGGCGTTGAGCACGTTCAGCTTGAGCAGGTCGTCGGGCTGCATGCGGTACGGCGCGTCGGCCTGCACGATCACGCGCTGCAGCCGGCCGGCGTTCGGAAAGTCGTTCACGTAGGCCGAGCCGAGCGCGGTCGAGAGCACCGCGTTGACGCTGTCGAACGAGACACCCAGCGCGCTGGCGCGGCTGCGGTCGATGTCGAGCTGCAGTTGCGGCGCGTCTTCGATGCCGTCGGGCCGAACGCCGGCGAGCACCTTGCTCTGCGCGGCCATGCCCAGCATCTGGTTGCGCGCCGCGAGCAGCGCCGCGTGACCGTTGCCGCCGCGGTCCTGCAGCCGGAACGCGAAGCCGGTGGCCGTGCCCAGCTCCGGGATCGCCGGCGGCACGAGCGCGAAGATGAACGCGTCGCGCACCTTCGAGAGCGCGCCGAACGCGCGCCCGGCCAGCGCCTGCGCCGAGTGCGCCGGCCCGACGCGCTCGCCCCAGGGCTTGAGCGTGACGAACGCGAGCGCCGCGTTCTGGCCGCTGCCCGAGAAGCTGAAGCCGAGCACGCTGACCATCTTGTCGACCTCGGGCTGACTCAGGAAGTATTTTTCGGCCTGTTTCATCACCGCCAGCGTGCGCTCCTGCGTGGCGCCGGGCGGCAATTGCACGTTGGCGATGAGGTAGCCCTGGTCCTCGGTGGGCAGGAACGACGACGGCAGGCGCGTGACCAGCAGCACCACCACCACCACGATCAAGCCGAACAGCAGCATGAAGCGCGTCGTGCGCGTGAGCATCTTCGCGACCCAGCCTTCGTAGCCGTGCGTGGTGGCCAGGAAGCCGCGGTTGAACCAGCCGAAGAAGCCGCGCTTGGCGTGCTTGTGGCCGGCCTCGACCGGCTTCAGGAAGGTGGCGCACAGCGCTGGCGTGAGCGACAGCGCGAGGAACACCGAGAACAGCATCGAGCTGACCATCACCAGCGAGAACTGGCGGTAGATGCTGCCCACCGAGCCGGCGAAGAACGCCATCGGCAGGAACACCGACACCAGCGTGGTGCTGATGCCGATCAGCGCCGCGCTGATCTGGCCCATCGCCTTCTTGGTGGCGTCGCGCGGCGACAGGCCCTCCTCGCTCATGATGCGCTCGACGTTCTCGATCACGACGATCGCGTCGTCGACGAGGATGCCCACCGCCAGCACCATCGCGAACATCGTCAGCACGTTGATCGTGTAGCCGAACGCGTACATCATCGCGAACGCGCCGAGCAGCGCGACCGGCACGACGATGGTCGGGATCAGCGTGTAGCGCAGGTTCTGCAGGAACAGGTACATCACCAGGAACACCAGCACCACCGCCGCCGCCAGGGTCTCGACCACCTGGGTGATCGAGATCCTGACGAAGCGCGAGCTGTCATACGGAATGTCGTACTTGACGCCCGGCGGGAAGTACCTTTGAAGCTCGGTCATGCGCGCGCGCACCGCATCGGCGGTGGCCAGCGCGTTGCCGGTGGGCGAGAGCTGGACCCCGATGCCGGTGGAGGGATTGCCATTCAGGCGCGCCGAGGTGCCGTAGTTCTGGGCCCCGAGTTCGATGCGCGCCACGTCGCGCAGCCGCACGGTCGAGCCGTCGGTGTTGGCGCGCAGCACGATCGCGCCGAACTGCTCGACCGTGGTGAGCTGGCCGTTCACGACCACGGTGGCGAAGATCTGCTGCGCGGGCGTGTTGGGCAGGTCGCCGATCGTGCCCGACGAGACCTGCGCGTTCTGGGCCCGGATCGCGTTGTTGACGTCGCTGGGCGTGAGGTTGTAGCCGACCAGCTTGGCCGGGTCGATCCACACGCGCATCGCGCGCTCGGTGCCGAACAGCTGCGCCTGGCCGACGCCGGGGATGCGCTGGATCTCGGGCAGCACCGTGCGCGACGCGTAGTCGCCCAGCGCCACCGGGTCGTAGGCCGGGTTGTCGCTCGACAGGATCGTGAACAGCAGGAAGTTGCTGCGCGCCTTGTCGACGCGCACGCCCTGCTGCGTGACGGCCGCCGGCAGGCGCGGTGCGGCGCGGCTCAGGCGGTTTTGCACGTCGACTTGGGCCAGGTCGGCGTTGGTGCCCGACTCGAAGGTCAGCGTGATCGAGCCCACGCCGTTGGCCTGGCTGACCGACTCCATGTAGATCAGGCCGGGCGAGCCGTTCATCTCCTGCTCGATGACGCTGATCACGCTGTTTTCGAGGGTCTGCGCCGAGGCCCCCGGGTAGACGGCGGTGAGCACGATCGAGGGCGGTGCCACGGTCGGGTACTGCGCCACCGGCAACTGCTTGACCGCCACGCCGCCGAGCACCAGGATGAACAGCGCGATGACCCACGCGAAGACGGGCCGATCGATGAAGAACTGGGCCATGAGCCGCGCCCCTTACTTCGCGGCCGGGGCCGAAGCCGGGCCACTGGCCGCGGGCGCCGCCGCGGCCGCTCCAGAAGCCGCCGGCGTCGGTGCCGAGCCAGCGCCCTGCCACGGTACCGCCTTCACCGGAGCGTTGCCGCGCAGCTTCTGGAAGCCGTCGACCATGACCTGCTCGCCGGCCTTGAGCCCGTCGAGCACGACCCACTGGCCGTCGACCGCGGTGCCGATCTTCACCGGCCGCGGGCTGACCTTGCCGTCGGCGGCGACGACCATCACGCTGTCGCCGGTGGCGCCGCGCGTGACCGCCTGCTGCGGCACGACGATGCCCGCCGCGGCCTGCGCCTGCTCCAGGCGCACGCGCACGTACAGGCCCGGCAGCAGCACGCCGTCGGGGTTGGGCACGGAGGCGCGCAGCGTGATCTGCCCCGAGGTCGGGTCCACGGTCAGGTCAGAGAACAGCAGCTTGCCCGGGTGGGCGTAGACGCTGCCGTCTTCGAGCACCACGCGCACGCTGGCGCCGTCGACGCCGGCGCGCTTGTACTGGCCGCTGGCCACCGCCTGGCGCAGCCGGAACACATCGGTGGCCGACTCGGTGAAGTTCACGTACATCGGGTCGACCTGCTGCACCACCGTCAGCGGCGTGACCTCGCCCTGCCCGACCAGCGCGCCTTCGGTGACCAGCGCGCGGCCCACGTGCCCGGCGATCGGTGCGGTCACCGACGCGTAGCCGAGGTTGATCTGCGCCGTCTGCAGTGCCGCCCGCGCGGCGGCCACGTCGGCCTGGGCAGCCTGCTGCGCCGCCACCGCGTTGACGTAGTCCTGCTTGCTGATTGCATTGGCGTCGAGCAGCGGCTTGTAGCGCTCGGCCAGCGCGCTCGCCTGCGCCAGGTTGGCCTGGGCCCGCGCCAGCGCGGCCTGCGCGCTCGCCGCCGTGGCCCGGTACGGCGCCGGGTCGATCTGGAACAGCAGCTGCCCGGCCTTCACGTCGCTGCCTTCCTTGAAGACCCGCTTGAGCACGACGCCGGCCACGCGCGCACGCACCTGCGCGACACGCGAGGCTTCGAGCCGGCCCGGCAGTTCGGTGGCCAGCCCGACGGCGTGCGGCTCGACCGTGATCACGCCGACCTCGGCCGGCGGCGGCGCGCCGCCCGGCCCGCCCGCGGGCTGCTGCCCGCAGGCGGCGAGCAACAACACCGCCGAGGCCAGGGCCGGGATCGCCAGGACATTCTTCAACGCGGACATGCCTAACCTTTCAGGATCGTGGGCTCCTAGCGCCCTCTTCGAGTTCGCTGCGTGGCCGTGTTCGGACGCCGCCCGGCGGCGCGGAGCGCAAGGATACGGGGATTCGATCGCTCTTGCCGCGGGTCGGCGGCTCGCTTCATTGACGTTCGAACTTGAACACCGCCACGCTGGCACGCAGGTTCGGCCAGCGCCGCACCGCCGCGCCGGACTGGATGCCGAAGGCGTCGAGGATGCGCAGGCCGTCCTTGCGCGCCAGCACCTCGAAGTCGGCGTACGTGCCGACGCGGATGTTGGGCGTGTCGTACCACTGGTAGGGCAGCACGCGCGTCACCGGCATGCGCCCGGCGGCCACCTGCAGCCGGTTCGGCCAGTGCGCGAAGTTCGGGAAGCTGACGATGCCCACGCGACCGACGCGCGCGGTCTCGCGCAGCATCTTCTCGGTGTTGCGCAGGTGCTGCAGCGTGTCGAGTTGCAGCACCACGTCGAAGCTGCGGTCCTCGAACAGGGCCAGCCCCTCCTCGAGGTTGAGCTGGATCACGTTGACGCCGCGCTGCGTGCAGGCGAGCACGTTCGCGTCGGCGATCTCGATGCCGTAGCCGGTGCACTGCCTGTGGTCGCGCAGGTGGGCAAGGAACTCGCCGTTGCCGCAGCCCAGGTCGAGCACCCGCGAGCCGCGCGGCACCAGCTCGGCGATCAGCTCCATGTCCTGGCGATCAGACATGGCCGAACTCCCGCGCGACCTTGTCGAAGTACGCGCGCAGCAGCCCGTGATAGCGCGGGTCGTCGAGCAGGAAGGCGTCGTGGCCGTGGGGGGCATCGATCTCGGCGTAGCTCACGTCGCGCTTGTGGTCGACCAGCGCCTTGACGATCTCGCGCGAGCGCGCCGGCGCGAAGCGCCAGTCGGTCGTGAAGCTGACCAGCTGGAACTTGCACACGGCGGACGCGAACGCGGCGGTGAGGTCGCCGCCGTGTTCGCGCGCCGGGTCGAAGTAGTCGAGCGCGCGGGTGATCAGCAGGTAGGTGTTGGCGTCGAAGTACTCGCTGAACTTGTCGCCCTGGTGGCGCAGGTAGCTTTCGATCTCGAACTCGACGTCCTGCGTGCTGTAGCTCGGCGCGCCGTTCTTCAGGCTGCGGCCGAACTTGGCCTCCATCGCGTCGTCGGAGAGGTAGGTGATGTGGCCGATCATGCGCGCCACGCGCAGCCCGCGGCGCGGCAGCGTGTGGTGCGCGTAGAAGTGGCCGCCGTGGAATTCGGGGTCGGTGACGATCGCGCGCCGCGCGACCTCGTTGAAGGCGATGTTCTGCGCCGACAGGTTCGGCGCGGTGGCCACCGCGACGCAGTGGCGCAGCCGCTGCGGGTAGCGCAGCGACCACGACAGCGCCTGCATGCCGCCCAGGCTGCCGCCGAGCACCGCGGCGAGTTGCTGAATGCCCAGCGCATCGAGCAGGCGCGCCTGCGCGTCGACCCAGTCCTCGACCGTGACGACCGGAAAGTCGGCGCCGTACGGGCGGCCGGTGTCGGGGTGCGGGTGCATCGGCCCGGTCGAGCCGAAGCACGAGCCCGGGTTGTTGACGCCGATCACGAAGAACCGGTTGGTGTCGAGCGGCTTGCCGGGGCCGACCAGGTTGTCCCACCAGCCTTCGCTGCGGTCCTGGCCCGCATAGGTGCCGGCCACATGGTGGCTCGCATTCAAGGCGTGGCACACCAGCACCGCGTTGCTCTTGGCAGTGTTGAGCGTGCCGTAGGTCTCGTAGACCAGCGAGTAGTCGCGCAATTGCGCACCGCTCTTCAACGCCAGCGGCTGCGCGAAATGCATCGATTGCGGTTGAACGTCGCCGATGGAAGCCATGACACCCAATTGAAAAACCCGGCTCCGCTGCGAGGGCGGACACCGGGCCGGCGTCCCTCTTTAGCGGCATTTCTTACGCGCCCGCAATTCGGAACAAATCGGCGCGGGTGGCAGTATAGCGGCCGACCCCGCGACGCAGCGGCGGCTCGCGGCGCCGCACCCAGGGAGGCAAAGATGATCCGATTCGCTGGTTTCGAGCAGCGCCACTTCAACGTCAATGGCGTGGAGATCTTCGCCCGCATCGGCGGCCCGGCCGACGCGCCGCCGCTGCTGATGCTGCACGGCTTCCCGCAGACGCACGCGATCTGGCAGCGCGTGGTGCATGCGCTGCAGGGCCGCTTTCGTTTCGTGCTGCCCGACCTGCGCGGCTATGGCGACTCGGCCAAGCCGGCGGGCGCGCCGGACCACGAAAACTACAGCAAGCGGGCAATGGCGCAAGACCTGGCCGAGCTGATGACGCAGCTCGGCCACGAGCGCTTCGGGCTCGTCGGCCACGACCGCGGCGGACGTGTCGCGCACCGCCTGGCGCTCGACCACGGGGCGCGCGTGACGCGCCTGTGCCTGCTCGACATCGCGCCCACGCTCGACATGTACGCGGCCACCGACATGCGCTTCGCGTCGCTCTACTACCACTGGTTCCACCTGATCCAGCCGGCACCGCTGCCCGAACGCATGATCGGCGGCGATCCGAAGTTCTATCTGCACTGGGCGCTCGGCGGGTGGGGATCGAAAGGCACCGCCCACATCGAGCCCGACGCGATGGCCGAATACGAACGCTGCTTCTGCACGCCGGCGGCGATCCACGCCGCCTGCGAGGACTACCGGGCCAGCGCCGGCATCGACCTCACCCACGACCGCGCCTCGCGCGCCGCCGGCGCGCAGATCGCCTGCGACACGCTGGTGCTGTGGGGCGCGCGCGGCGTGGTGCACCAGCTGTTCGAGCCGCTCGCGCTGTGGCGCGCGCAGTGCGCCGCTCAGGTCAGCGGCGAGGCGCTGCCGGCCGGCCATTTCATCCCCGAGGAACTGCCCGCGCTCACCGCCGAGCACCTGCTGCGCTTCTTCGGCTGACCGGTCTGCCGGCAGCGTCGGCGCTGCCCGGCCCGTTTCCCGCCTGAGACAAGCCCGGAACAGACCGGTGATTCGGGCATTCCCGCAGGCAGCGCCGCCAGGCCACCGAACTACCATCGCGCCACATTCGCCAGGAGCGTTCATGTTCGATTGGCTCAAGCGGCTCGACCGCCACTTTCCGGTGCGCTATTCGGTGTGGTTGCTGTGCGCGGTGGGCGCGCTGCTCGCCGCGTTCACCTGGGTCGCGTTCGGCATGGGCGGCTGGCTCGCGCTGGCGTTCACGGCCCTGGTGGGCCTGGGCGTTCGCGACACGCGCCAGACGCGCCACTCGGTGCTGCGCAACTACCCGGTCATCGGCCACCTGCGCTTTCTGCTCGAGTTCATCCGGCCCGAGATGCGCCAGTACTTCATCGAGGGCGACAACGAGGCCGCGCCGTTCTCGCGCCAGCAGCGCTCGCTCGTGTACCAGCGCGCCAAGGGCGACGCCGACAAGCGGCCCTTCGGCACGCAGATGGACGTGGGCGCGGTCGGCTACGAGTGGATCAACCATTCGCTGCAGCCCACCGAACTGCCGAGCCACGACTTTCGCGTCCTGATCGGCGCCGGCCGCGCGCAGCCCTACAGCGCGAGCCTGTTCAACATCTCGGCGATGAGCTTCGGTGCGCTCAGCGCCAACGCGATCCTGGCGCTCAACAGCGGCGCGGCGCGCGGCCGCTTCGCGCACGACACCGGCGAAGGCTCGATCAGCCGTTACCACCGCGAGCACGGCGGCGACCTGATCTGGGAGATCGGCTCGGGCTACTTCGGCTGCCGCAACGCCGACGGCTCGTTCAGCGACGAGCGTTTCACCGAGAACGCCTTGCTGCCGCAGGTGAAGATGATCGAGATCAAGCTCAGCCAGGGCGCCAAGCCCGGCCATGGCGGCGTGCTGCCGGGGCCGAAGGTCACGCTCGAGATCGCCGCGGCGCGCGGCGTGCCGCCGTGGGTCGATTGCGTCTCGCCCTCACGCCACGGCGCCTTCGGCACGCCGATCGAGATGATGCAGTTCGTCGACCGGTTGCGCACGCTGTCGGGCGGCAAGCCGGTGGGCTTCAAGCTGTGCATCGGCCACCCGTGGGAGTGGTTCGCGATCGCCAAGGCGATGCTCGAGACCGGCATCACGCCCGACTTCATCGTCGTCGATGGCGCCGAGGGCGGTACCGGCGCGGCGCCGGTCGAGTTCACCGACCACGTCGGCGCGCCGCTGCAAGAGGGGCTGCTGCTGGTGCACAACACGCTGGTCGGGTTGAACCTGCGCGACCGCATCAAGCTGGGTTGCGCCGGCAAGGTGATCACCGCGTTCGACATCGCGCGCATGATCGCGCTCGGCGCCGACTGGTGCAATTCGGCACGCGGCTTCATGTTCGCGCTCGGCTGCATCCAGTCGCAGACCTGCCACACCGGCCAGTGCCCGACCGGCGTGACCACGCAAGACCCGCAGCGCGAGCGCGCGCTGGTGGTGCCGACCAAGGCCGACCGCGTCTACCACTTCCACCGCAGCACCTTGCTCGCGTTGAAGGAACTGGTGCAGGCCGCCGGCCTCGCCGACCCGGGCCAGCTCACCGCCGCGCACATCGTGCGGCGCAGTGCCGAGCACAGCGTCAAGCTGCTGGTGAACCTGCTGCCGTTCGTGCAGCCGGGCGAGTTGCTGCGCGGCGAGATGACGCAGCAGGTGTTCCGCACCTACTGGCCGATGGCGCAGGCGAAGAGTTTCGGTGTCGTGGTGCCTGCCTGATCTGGCGGGTTGCCGCTCGACGTTCGTCGACCCTCACCCCAACCCTCTCCCGGAGGGAGAGGGAGAGGGAGCAAGGCATTCAGGTCGGCGGGCGCGTGTCGATGAAGCTCTGCCGCGCGTTGAGCTTGTCGGCGAGCCGGCCGAGGTTGGGGTGCGGTTCGCGCCAGTCGATCTGCGGGAAGCGGAACGCCAGGTAGTCGAGCGCACAACCGACCGCGATGTCGGCCAGCGTCAGGTGGATGCCGCCGCACCAGGGCTTGTCGGCCAGCCCGGTGCTGACGGCCACGAGAGACGCATGCACCTTGTGCAGTTGCCGGTCGATCCAGGCGCTGCTGCGCTGCTCGGCCGTGCGGCCGGGCCAGGTCTGCTCCAGGCGCGCGAGGATCGCGGCGTCGAGGATGCCGTCGGCCAGCGCCTCCCAGGTGCGCACCTCGATGCGCTCGCGGCTGCTCTCGGGGATCAGCCGGCTCACCGGCGAGCGCGTGTCGAGGTACTCGACGATCACGCGCGAATCGAACACCGCCTCGCCGCCCGGCAGCACCAGGCACGGCACCTTGCCCAGCGGGTTGGACTTGGTGATGCGGTCGCTGGCCCACACGTCTTCGAGCTCGTGCTGGTAGTCGAGCTTCTTTTCCGCCATCACGATGCGCACCTTGCGCACATAGGGACTGGTGAGTGAACCGATGAGTTTCATTGCGTGTTGTCCGTCCCTGATGACGCTGTATGGGCCGTGCCGATTTTAGCGGCGCCCCCCGTCCCGATGCGGTCATCGGCGTAGCGTCCAGTCCACACTCGGCGGCCGGTCGGGCAGGCACAGCGTGGCCGTCGCCGCCGGCGCATGGGCCACGACCTGGCCGCGGCGCACCACCATGAGGCGGTTGGCGCGCAGACGGATCGCCTCGACAGGCGAGCGCGCCTGCAGCAGCACGAAGTCGGCGGGGTTCCCGACTTCGATGCCGTAGCCGTCCAGGCCCATCACGGCGGCAGCGTTGACGGTCACCGCGTCGAAGCAGGCCCGCATCTGCGCCTGCGAGGTCATCTGCGCCACGTGCAGGCCCATCTGCGCGACTTCGAGCATGTCGCCCGAGCCGAGCGAATACCACGGGTCCATCACGCAGTCGTGGCCGAACGCCACGTTGATGCCGGCAGCCATCAGCTCGGGCACGCGGGTCATGCCGCGGCGTTTCGGGTAGGTGTCGGCGCGGCCCTGCAGCGTGATGTTGACCAGCGGGTTGGCCACCACATGCAGTTGCGCCTCGCGCATCAGCGGCAGCAGCTTGCTGACGTAGTCGTTGTCCATCGAGTGCATCGACGTGAGGTGCGAGCCCGTCACGCGGCCGTGCAGGCCGAGGCGGTGGGTGTGGAACGCGAGCGTCTCGACGTGGCGCGACTGCGGGTCGTCGCTCTCGTCGCAATGCAGGTCCACGCGCAGGCCGCGCGCGGCGGCAAGCTCGCACAGGATCTGCACGCTGCGCGCGCCCTGCTCGGCGGTGCGCTCGAAATGCGGGATGCCGCCGACCACGTCCACGCCCAGGTCGAGCGCGCGCTCCAGATTCGCCAGCGCGTTCGGCGCGCGCAGCAGGCCGTCCTGCGGGAACGCCACCAGCTGCAGGTCGAGGTAGGGCGCGACGCGTGCCTTCACGTGCAGCAGCGCCTGCACCGCGAGCAGCCGGTCGTCGCACACGTCCACATGCGTGCGGATCGCCAGCAGGCCCCTGGCCACCGCCCAGTCGCAGTACTGCAGCGCGCGCTCGACCAGCGCCTCCAGCGTGAGCATGGGCTTGAGCTCGCCCCACAGCGCGATGCCTTCGAGCAGCGTGCCGCTGCGGTTCACGCGCGGCAGCCCGTGGCTCAGCGTCGCATCCATGTGGAAGTGCGCATCGACGAACGGCGGGCTCAGCAGCAGGCCTTCGGCCTGAACCACCCGCGCGCCTTCGGGCGCCGGCAGGCCCGCACCGATCGCGACGATGCGCCCGGACGCGGCGAGCACGTCGTGCTGCAGGCGGCCATCAGGCAAGGTGGCATTGCGGATCAACAGCGCGTCGGAGCGTTCCATGCGGGCATCTTTCCACAACTTTGCGCGCCACCCCGCACTTCTACAATCCCGGCCTGCCCCGCCGCTTGGGCGCGCCCCGCGCGAACCGCCATGAACCTGTCCTCGCTTTCCGCCTTGTCGCCGCTCGATGGCCGCTATGCCGCCAAGGTCGCGGCGCTGCGCCCGCTGCTGTCCGAGTTCGGGCTGATGCACCGGCGCGTGCAGGTCGAGGTCGAGTGGTTCATCGCGCTGTCGGACGCCGGGTTCGACGAGTTCAAGCCGCTGTCGGAAGCCGCGCGCGGCTTGCTGCGCGGGCTCGTACTGCGGTTTTCCGAGGCCGACGCGCAGGCCATCAAGGACATCGAACGCACCACCAACCACGACGTCAAGGCGGTCGAGTACTGGCTCAAGAGCCGCTTCGAGTCGATGGCCGAACTGAAGGCCGCGGACGAGTTCGTGCATTTCGCCTGCACCAGCGAAGACATCAACAACACCAGCCACGCCCTGATGCTGCGCGCGGCGCGCGACGAGGTGCTGCTGCCCGCGCTCGACCGCGTGATCGCGCGGCTGCGCACGATGGCCCACGCGCTGGCCGACGTGCCGATGCTGGCCCGCACCCACGGCCAGACCGCCAGCCCGACCACGGTGGGCAAGGAAATCGCCAACGTGGTCGCGCGGCTGGCGCATGCACGCACGCGCATCAACGACGTCAAGCCGCTCGCCAAGATGAACGGCGCGGTGGGCAACTACAACGCGCACCTCGCCGCCTACCCCGGGTTCGACTGGGAGGGTTTCGCGCGCCACGTGGTCGAAACGCAGCTCGGCCTGAGCTTCAACGCCTACACGATCCAGATCGAGCCGCACGACTGGATGGCCGAACTCTTCGATGCGCTGACGCGCACCAACACGATCCTGATCGACTGGTCGCGCGATGTGTGGGGCTATGTGAGCCTGGGCTACTTCAAGCAGCGCACCAAGCCCGGCGAGATCGGCTCGTCGACGATGCCGCACAAGGTCAACCCGATCGACTTCGAGAACGCCGAAGGCAACTTCGGCCTGGCCAACGCGCTGCTCACGCACCTGAGCCAGAAGCTGCCGATCTCGCGCTGGCAGCGCGACCTGACCGACAGCACCGTGCTGCGCAACATGGGCGTGGCGCTGGGCTACGCGCTGCTCGGCTACGACTCGCTGCTGCGCGGCCTGGACAAGCTCGAGGTCAACCGCGAGGCCCTCGCCGCCGACCTCGACGGCGCCTGGGAAGTGCTGGCCGAGCCGATCCAGACCGTGATGCGCCGCTACCAGCTGCCCAACCCGTACGAGCGGCTCAAGGAGCTGACACGCGGCAAGACCATCACGCGCGAGGCGATCGCGGCGTTCATCCAGACGCTGGAAATCCCCACCGACGAACGCGAGCGCCTGCTGGCGATGACGCCGGGCAGCTACACCGGCCAGGCGGCGGCGTTGGCCAAGCGCGTCGGCTGAACGCGGCGTTCGTCGACGCTCCCCCCCAAGGCAAGGGGGGGCGAGCCGGCCCCGCTGGTTTTTCGCCTCGGCGGCAACTAGATTGGAACGAAGGGACCCTTCGTTCCGTTCAAGGAGCCGCTGATGAACCCCCTGCGTCCTTCCCTGATCGCGGCGGCCGCGTGCGCCGCCCTGGCAACCCTCGCGCCGACCGGCGCCCACGCCGTCGCGCTGAACAATGCATTCGTCGCCCAGCCCTATCTCGACACCGGCCTGCCGGGCACCACGGAGGCGGCCCGGCCCGAACTGGCCGGCGTCGTGCTGGCCGACACGATGCAACCGTTCTCCTTCAGCGGCCTGGCTCTGAGCGGCACGGTGCAGAACCGCGTGGTGCGCGAAACCGGCACGGGCACGCTCGATTTCTACTGGCGCGTGCTGGTCGATCCGGCGTCCACCGGCGGCGGCATCTCGGCCTTCCGCCTGGGCAATTTCGGCTACTCCTACCTGACCGATGCCGACTGGCGCATCGACGGACTCGGTACCGTCGCGCCGCATGTCGGTCGACTGTTCAATCCTTCGGGCCGGCCCGACGGCGCGATCAACTTCCTGTTCACCGACCCGCAGGTTGGTCCCAGCAACTTCGACACGGGTGTCGGAGGCTCGCGCTTCTTCTTCCTGCACACCAACGCGACCGACTACGCGATGACCGCCAACTACGACTTGCTCGGCGGTCCCAACCAGTCCCTGTCGGGCAGCTTCGCGACCTACGCCCCGGCGTTGTCGGTGCCGGAGCCCGCATCGGCGCTGCTGATGGCGCTCGGCCTGCCGGCGGTGGCCTTCCTGCTGCGGCGTCGCTCGCGCGCCTGACGCGCGGGTTCGGTCACGCGCCGAAGCGGGCGCGCACGGGCGGCCCGAGGGTGGCTGCGTGCGTCGGGCGGCAAGAACCCGCCGCCTACAATCGCGGCCCATGATCTTCACCGATGCACTGCGCCAGGCCGAGCGACGCAACGACTCGCTGCTGTGCGTGGGCCTCGATCCCGAACCGGCCCGGTTTCCCGGCTCCTGGAAAGACGACGCGGCGCGCATCTTCGACTTCTGCGCCAGCATCGTCGATGCGACCCACGACCTGGTCATCGCGTTCAAGCCGCAGATCGCCTACTTCGCCGCGCACCGCGCCGAGGACCAGCTCGAACGCCTGATCGCGCACATCCACCGCGTCGCGCCCGAGGTGCCGGTGATCCTCGACGCCAAGCGTGGCGACATCGGCAGCACCGCCGAGCAGTACGCGCGCGAGGCCTTCGAGCGCTACCAGGCCGATGCGGTGACGCTGTCGCCGTTCATGGGCTACGACTCGATCGAGCCGTACCTGCGCTACGCGGGCAAGGGCGCGATCCTGCTGTGCCGCACGTCGAACCCCGGCGGCGCCGACCTGCAGGCGCTGACGCTGGCGGGTGCCAGCGGCCGGCCGGGCGACACGGTGTTCGAGCACATCGCGCGGCTCGCCCAGGGCGAATGGAACCGCGGCGGCCAGCTCGCGCTGGTGGTCGGCGCCACCTACCCGGCCGAGATCGAACGGGTGCGCGCGATCGCGCCGACGCTGCCGCTGCTGATCCCCGGCATCGGCGCGCAGGGCGGTGACGCCGCGGCGACGGTGCGCGCCGGCTGGCGCGCGCAGGGCGGGCGCACGGTCGCGCCGATCATCGTCAGCTCGTCGCGCGCGGTGCTCTACGCCAGCCGCGGCGACAACTTCGCCGCGGCGGCGCGCCAGGCGGCGTTGGCGACCCGGTTCGAGCTGAACCAGGCCCGGCGCGGCGGGTCGGGCGCCTGAGCGCGCCGAGCGCTCCGAGCGCACTGAAAGCGCGGGCCGGCCGGGCCGCGTTCCCGCATTGGCGCCGAACGGGTGCGCCCCTCGAAGCCGTCGACTGGCCGGTGTGTCCCGGCCAAATCCCGATGGCGCAGCGCGGTGCGGCCGCTACCATCGGGTCGATCTTCTCGCACCCGGGCAGCACTCTGCACGCTGCACTCGACTCGCTTCGGGCTTGGCGAGTCCGCGACCCCTCACGCCGATGACACCCACCCGCCCGGCCGACGCCGAACTGCCTCAATCCGCGGCGCGGCTGATCGCGCGCTACTACTTCGGCACCACGGCGGGCGCCGCACTCGGCTGCGCCGTGATCCTGTCGGTGGTGCCCCCGGCGCTCGCTCAGGGCGCGCGGGTTGCCCTGGTCGTCGGCCTGGTGCTGTTCGCGCTGGCGATCGTGCTGGCGGTGCGCGCCAGCGCGCGCGCGCGGTTCCCGCTGAACGCCGCGATCGGCGTGGTGGCCCTGGTGGCGATGGCGTTCGTCGGCATCGGCAGCGTGGTGGTGCTCGACGGCCTGCGCGATCCGGTGCTCGGCTTCCTGGCGATCACGGTCTGCGTCGTCGGCGCCATGACCGGGGTGCGCTCCGCGGTGCTGCTCGGGATCGCGGCGGCGGTCGAGGTCGCGGCCATCGCCTGGACGGAATCGAGCGGCATCATCCCGGCGGTGCAAGCGCCGATGCCGCTGCTGATGGCCTTGCCGATCCAGTGGCTCGTGCTGATGAGCGCAACCTTGGCCGGCGCGACGATCTCCAGCGTCTTCGACCGCTACCGGCACGCCGCGGCCGAACGCGAGCGGCGCTTCCGCGGGCTGCTGCGCATTGCCGTCGACTGGTACTGGGAACAGGATCGGCACTTCGAGTTCACCCACCTGTCCGAAACCGGCACCGAGGCCTCGCGCGGCGCCGATCCGCCCGCCTGGCGGATCTCCGAGATGGGCCTGAGCGAGGCGCAGCTCGATGCGCACCGCGCCGATCTCGAAGCCCACCGGCCGTTCCATGCGCTGCTCGCGCGCCGCCGCGACGGCCACGGCCGCTGGCGCAGCGTGAGCCTGAGCGGTGAGCCCAAGTTCGATGCCAACGGTGTATTCAGCGGCTACTGGGGCGTGGCCCGCGACGTCACCCGCGAATTGCGCGCGCAGCGTGCCGTCGCCGCCAGCGAGACGCGCTACCGCGAGCTGTTCACGCGCTCGCCGTCGCCGCTGTTCCTGCACCGGCGTGGCATCGTTTTCGACGCCAACGAAGCCGCGGCGCGGCTGTTCGGCTTCAGCGATGCGGCGGCCATGAACGGCTACGACATGACCGGGCTGATCCCGGCCGGGATCGCGCGCGAGCGTGCCGTCGAACGCCTCGCACTGCTCGAGGGCATGCCGGTGGGCGAAGGCCTGCCGATCGGCGACATGCAGATGTGTTCGATCGATGGGCGCACGCTCAGCGTGCAGTCCACCGCGGTGCGCGTGGACACCGCCAGCGGGCCGGCCAACCTGTCGATCTACTTCGACATCACCGCGCGCAAGGCGGTCGAAGGCGCGCTGCGCCGCTCCGAGGCGATGCTCTCGCACCTGTTCGCGACCAGCCCGGACTGCGTCACGCTGACCGAAATGGCGAGCGGGCGCTACGCGATGGTGAACCCGGCCTTCTACCGGCTCTTCGGCTTCAATGCCGACGAGGTCGTGGGACGCACCTCGGCCGAGCTGGGCCTGTGGCACGACCCCGGCACCCGCGATCGCCTGCTCGCGCTGATCGAACGCGACGGCCGGGTGACCGATCTGCCCGCGGTGTTCGTCGCCAAGTCCGGCGTGCAGTTGTCGATGCTGCTTTCGGCCGGGCGCTTCGTGATGGACCGGCGCGCCTACCTCGTCCTCAACGCGCGCGACATCACCGAGACCGAAAGCACGCGGCTGCAACACAGCGCGATCCTGGAGCGCGCCTCGATCGGCATCGCCTACACGCGCGACCGCCGCTTCGTGCAGGCCAACCCGTACTTCGAGCGCATGTTCGGCTGGGAAGCCGGCGCGCTGCTCGGTCAGCCCGGCTCGGCCGTGTGGGCCGACGAAGACGACTACCGCGAGATCGGCCGGCTCGCCGCGCCGCTGTTGTCGACCGGCCAGCCCTTCGAAGCCGAGCGCCGCATGCGGCGCCGCGACGGCAGCCTGTTCTGGTGCCGCCTGCTCGCCCAGGTGATCGACCGCAACGATCCGGTTCGCGGCGGCACGATCTGGATCGCCGAAGACGTGACCGAGCGGCGCCGCCTCGACGCGGCGCTGGCCGCGGCGCGCGACGCCGCCGAGGCCGCGAGCCGGGCCAAGAGCGCGTTCCTCGCCAACACCAGCCACGAGATCCGCACCCCGCTGAACGGCCTGCTCGGCCTGGCACGGCTGGCGATGCAAGACGGCCTGCCCGATGCGCGCCGCCAGCAGTACCTTGCACAGATCCTCGACAGCGCGCAGAGCCTGGCCGGCATCATGTCGGACGTGCTCGACGTGTCCAAGATCGAGGCCGGCCGGCTCGTGCTCGAAGACACGCCGTTCGAATTGCGCGAGATGCTGCAGGCAGTGCACCACGCCTACCAGTCGCTGGCCGAGGGCAAGGGCCTGGCGTTGCAGCTTTCGATCGACGCGAACCTGCCCGACACCGTGCGTGGCGACCCGCTGCGGGTGCGCCAGATCCTGTCGAACTTCATCACCAACGCGCTCAAGTTCACCGAGCGCGGCCAAGTGCACATCGAGGCCGGCGCCGCGCCGGGCGGCGCACTGCGGCTGGCGGTGTCGGACACCGGGCCGGGCGTGGCGCAAGAGCTGCAGGAGCGCCTGTTCACGCCGTTCTCGCAGGGTGACACCTCGACCACGCGGCGCTTCGGCGGCACCGGGCTGGGGTTGTCGATCTGCCGCGAACTGGCGCGGCTGATGGGCGGCACGGTCGGCGTGCAAAGCGTGCCCGGACACGGCAGCACCTTCTGGGCCGAGCTGCCGCTGCCCGGTGCCGCGCCGGCCGATGCGGTGGCCGGCACCGAGGCCGCCGACATCGCGTGCCTGGAAGGCGCGCGCGTGCTGATGGTCGAAGACAACCCGGTCAACATGATGATCGCGGTGGCGATGCTCGAACACTGGGGCGTGCGCGTGGCCCAGGCCTTCGACGGCCACGAAGCGGTCGACGCGGTGCGCGCCGCGGCGCGCGACGGCGCCCCGTTCGACGCCGTGCTGATGGACGTGCAGATGCCGGTGATGGGCGGCCACGAGGCGGCCCGCGAACTGCGCCGCCACTTCGAGGCGCGCACGCTGACCATCATCGCGCTGACCGCCGCCGCCCTCGTCTCCGAACGCGACGAAGCCCTGGCGGCCGGCATGAACGACTTCCTGACCAAGCCGATCGACGCGCCCAAACTGCGCCAGACGCTGGCGCGCCACCTGGCCGCGCAGCGTGGCTCCGGCGACGCGCGCTGATCGTTCGGAACCCGAACCGCACGCCTGCGCCCGGCGCAGGCCCGCGTCCGCAAGCCCCGATCAGACGATCAGCGGCAGCGCCCGGATGCGCTGGCCGGTGAGCACGAACAGCGCGTTCGCGACCGCCGGCGCGATCGGCGGCGTGCCGGGTTCGCCGACACCGCCGGGGCTGCGCGTGCTGGCCACCAGATGGGTTTCGATGCGCGGCGCGTCGGCCATCTTCACCACCGGATAGTCCGGGAAGTTGCGCTGGCGCACGACGCTGGCTTCGATGTCGATGCGCCCATACAGCGCCGCGCTCAGGCCGAAGATCACGCCGCCTTCCATCTGCTGCGCGACGATGCCGGGGTTGACGACGGTGCCGACGTCGGCGGCGCAGACCACACGGTGCACGCGCGGCTGGCCGGCGACGAGCGAGACCTCGACCACCTGCGCAACGATGCTGCCGAAGCTCTCGTGCAGGGCCACGCCGCGCGCGGTGCCGGCCGGCAGCGGCGCGCCCCACTGCGCGCGGTCGGCGGCGAGCTGCAGCACCGCGGCGTGGCGCGGCGTGTCCTTGAGCAGCGCGAGCCGGAACGCGACCGGGTCCTGCTTGGCCTCGAACGCGAGTTCGTCGATGAACGCTTCCGAGAAGAACGCGTTGTGCGAATGCCCGACCGAACGCCAGTAGCCCACCGGCACACCGCTGTGCGTGGCGACGTGCGCGATGCGCTGGTTCGCCACGCCATAAGGCAGGTCGAACAGGCCTTCGCTGGTGGTCTTGTCGGGCAGGTCGAACGGGCCCGACAGCGCCGGCAGGCCGCGCGCCATCCAGCGCGGCGTGATCGCGTCGCCGGCGCTGGTGATCGATAGGCCGGTCGGCAGGCCCTGCGCATCCAGGCTGGCCTGCATCAGCGCCACGCCGGCGGGGCGGTAGAAGTCGTGGCCGATGTCTTCCTCGCGCGGCCACACCAGCTGCACCGGGCGGCCGTCGGTCTCCATCGCGATGCGCACCGCCTGGCCGACGAAGTCGGCATCGAGGCGCCGGCCGAAGCCGCCGCCGAGGTAGGTCACGTGCACCGTCACCGCGTCTTCGCTCACGCCGGCGGCATGGGCCGCGATGGCGCGCGCGATGCCCGGGACCTGGGTCGGCGCCCAGACCTCGACCCGGCCCGCGGCGACGCGCGCGGTGCAGTTGATCGGCTCCATCGTCGCGTGCGCGAGATAAGGTGCGCGGTAGACCCGCTCGAGCGTGCGCGCCGCGCTCTTCGCGGCGGCGCCCACGTCACCGCGGCGGTAGAACGCGAAGCCGCCGTCCGATTGCGCGGCCTCACGCGCGCTGCGCTCGAGCGCCTGGTCGATCGCCGCACTCGACACCACACCCGCCGGCGGCGCCTGCCACTCGACCTGCAGCGCCTGCGCGCCCTGCTGGGCGTGCCAGTGGGTGCGCCCGACCACCGCGAGCGCCGCGGTCGAGCCGGCGTAGCCGCCCAGGCGCACCACGCGTTCGACGCCGGGGAGCTTCAGCGCCGCTTCGGTGCCGACCGCGCCCAGCCCGCCGCCCAGCATCGGGCAATGGCGCACGACCGCGTAGACCTGGTCGGGCAGCCGCACGTCGATGCCGAACTGCGCGCTGCCGTCGACCTTGCCTTGCAGGTCGATGCGCGGCGCCGCGGTACCGATCAGCGTCCAGTCCTTCGCGTCCTTGAGCCTGACGTCGCCGGGCGGCGTGGCCGCGGCGGCTTTCGCGAACACGCCATAGCCGCCGCGCAACCCCGAGGCGTGCGCGATCACGCCGTCCTTCACGGTCAGCTCGGCCACCGGCAGGCGCCACTGCAGCGACGCCGCGCCGAGCAGCTGCGCGCGCGCCGTGGCGGCGGCCAGGCGCAGCACGTCCCAGGCATCGACCACGCTCGACGAACCCCCGGTGGCATTGATACCGAGCTCGCGCGCGACCTTGGCGACGACCCAGCGGGCCGCCTGCGCGGTGCGTGTCTCGTGCCCGGTGGCGTTGTCGGCCGGATGGATCGGCAGGCTCTCGACGAACATCGCGACGTTGCCGTACAGCCGCTCGGGCCCGGCCTGGAACAACTGCACCTGCGCCAGCGGCACGTCGAGCTCTTCGGCCACCAGCATCGCCAGCGCGGTGTGCACGCCCTGGCCCATCTCGCTGCGGTTCATCGCCAGCCGCACCGAGCCGTCGCCGGCGATCCGGATCCAGCCGTTCAGGCCGACCTCGCCGGCCACCACCGGCAGGGTCTGCGCATCGCCCAGGCGGCTGCGCGGCGGCAGCAGGCCCCAGCCGACGACAAGTGCCGCCGCGCCGCCCAGGCCGCTGAGGATCAACGTCCTGCGCTTCATGACGGCTCGACGCCCGCGGGGTGTCGCGGCGCAGGGCCCGGGGCCGGCGACCCGCCGCCCGCGGGGCCCGGCGGGCCGCTCTTGCCGCGCGCTGGCGCCGGGTGCGGACGCATCGCCGCCGCGGCGGCCTTGATCGCCTCGCGGATGCGCGGGTAGGTGCCGCAGCGGCAGATGTTGGTGATCGCTGCGTCGATCTCGGCGTCGCTCGGGTTGGCGGTCTTCGCCAGCAGCGCCGCGGCGGCCATCAGCATGCCGCTCTGGCAGTAGCCGCACTGCGGCACCTGGTGGGCGACCCACGCGGCCTGCAGCGGGTGCGGTCGGTCGGCGCCGCCGAGCGCTTCGATCGTGACGATGCGCTTGCCGGCGACCGCGGCCAGCGGCGTGACGCAGGAGCGCACCGCTTGCCCGTCGACGAGCACGGTGCAGGCGCCGCAAGCCGCGACACCGCAGCCGAACTTGGTGCCGGTCAGGTTCAGCACATCGCGCAGCGCCCACAGCAAGGGCATGGCCGGGTCGGCTGCGGCATCGTCGAGCACGCGCGACTGGCCGTTGATGGAAAGGTCCAAGCAATCTCCTGATCGTTGCGGTCCGCCCGGGTCGGGAGGGTCGATTCTGCGGCAATTGGCAGGCCCGTCGGTTGCCGAGTGCGGGGTCGTGGTCCACTGGCGTCCGGTCATTCATCCGGGTGCGCATCCGGTTGCGCATTCAAGCCGCCATGGACACCTCTGCCCTCGCCCACCTGCCCGAACACGGCGCTCCCGACCTGCTCTTCCTGCTGTTCCACGGCGTGGGCTCGCAGGCCGAGCACATGGCGCCGCTGGCGCGCCGGCTGGCGCACGAATACCCGCAGGCCGCGGTGCTGTGCCTGAACGCGCCCGACCGCTTCGATGCCGTCGTCGAGCAGGCCGACGGCAGCGAAGGCCGGCAGTGGTTCTCGATCCGGCGCGTCGACGAAGACAACCGCCCCGCGCGCATCCAGGCCGCCCTGCCCGCGTTCATCGCCACGGTGCGCGCGCTGCAGCAGCGCTTCGGCGTGGGCTGGGAACGCACCGCGCTGGCCGGCTTCTCGCAGGGCGCGGTGATGGCGCTGGAAGCGGTGCAGGCCGAGCCGATGCTCGCCGGGCGCGTACTCGCGTTCAGCGGCCGTCACGGGCGCGCGCCGGCGCACGTGCCGCTCGACACCACCGTGCACCTGTTCCACGGCATGAACGACACCGTGATCCCGCCGGCCGCCGCGGTCGATTCGGCGCAGACCCTGCTGGCGCTCGGCGGCGACGTGACTGCCGATGTGCTGCCCGGCATCGCGCACGAACTGCACCCCGCGCTGATCGACAAGGCGATCGAGCAGCTGCGCACGTTCCTGCCGAAGAAGGTCTGGCGCCAGGCGATGAGCGAGGCCCCGGTGTTGCCGCGGGCGGCTTCGAGTTTGGAGCTGGGGGACTGATCGGCGGCTCGACCGGCAGCGTGCGCTTCCGATAAAAAGGCGGCCGACAAGCGCGCCCCCCGGCACCGGCGCATCCACGTCAGGGAGCAATACTGCGCTGCAACGCTTCCTGTGCAAGCGTGTTGATGCTCTTGCCTTGAGCCTGGGCGGCGATGGCAAGCCTTTCGTGCAGCTCCGCAGGAATCCGCAGGTTGAACTTGCCCGAGAAGTGGCGCCGGGGTTCCAACCCCTTTTCCTTGCAGACCTCCAGGTAGACCTGGAGCGACTTCTTGAACTCGGCGCGAAGCTCCCTCGGGTTCTTGCCGTAGAAATCGGCACCGCCGCTGAGCCCGAGGATTTCCCCACGAAAGAGGTCGAGTGCTTCGTCGTACTCGATCTTGGCGTGGTAGCCGTTCAACGTCATCACGTTCATGGTTCGACCCCGTGCTGTTCCAGCCATTTGCGAATGCTCGCCAGTGCCCCCTTGTCGGTGTTCGGCGAAGGATGCGGCCGGTGAAACACCCGGACTTCCTCGAACAGCACCACCGCAACGCGACTGCCTTCTCGCTCGCTAACCTCGGCGCCCAGTTCCACGAACAGCGCTTCGATGTCGCGCCATTGGACGTTGGCGCTGGCCGGGCGAGCGAAGAGCAAGTCGAGCGTGCGCCGGTGCTTGCGCTTCATGTAATCATAGTACCACTATCAGGTACCGATGGGCATGTGACGGCAGGCTGGTCGACTGGCCGTCGGTCCGTAGGTGCTACCGAACACGCGCGTACATGAAGCATGGCCGGGGTTCGGGCGAGAGATTGGGGTGAATCGTGTAACGTTCGAGACGGCCTTCGCGGACGAAGCCCGCCTTTTCCAGCGCGCGGGCGGAGGCCGCGTTGGTGGTGTCGCAGGTCGCCTGCACGCGATAGAACTGGGGGCACGCCAGCGCGGCGGCAGCCGCCGCGTCGATGGCCTCGGGCATCAGCCCGCGACCCCACAAGGGGCGAGCAAGCACATAACCGAGATCGACGGTCGTGGCTTGGACACGCGCTTCGAGCATGCCGACCACGTTTCCGGTGTCGACGGTAGCAAGCACGTAGGGCCGGCGGCTGCCGGATTCCCAAGCCTGCATGCACATTGCGATGAAGGCTTGCGTCTGCTCGAGATCGCGATGCGCACACCAGATCATGTACTTGCAGACCAACGGGTCCTGAGCGTAAGACTCGAAGATGGCTTGAGCATCGCCCACGCGTGCAGGTCGCAACAGAAGTCGCCTGGTTTCGATCCGCTCGGGCAATGGGCTTGACATGGCTGCATTCCACGCGAATGAAGTGTGTTGCGATAGAGGACGCAGGGTTGTGTCGCCTGCTCGGCACGCTCTGCGCACCAGGCTCTCAATCCAGACTGACCTCCGTCCTCACCACCCCCGCGCGCTCGGCCTGCGCCGTCAGCGCCAGCCGCGTTCCCTTGGGCGCGCGCACGATCCACTCGACCACGGCGCGGTCGCCGGTGACCTCGCGGTTGGGCAGGAAGGCCTGCAGCGAGGCCTTCGGGGCGTGGCCTTCGAGTTGCGGGCCTTCGATGCGGG
>JAGWTP010000151.1 GCA_028868895.1 Burkholderiales bacterium | reverse complement strand
TTCTTCTTGAGGCCGGGCAGGTTGCGCACGTCGTAGAAGTTCTTCAGCGCCGCGGCCAGCAGTTCCTTCTTGAGATTCGGGAAGTGCACCGCGACGATCGCCTGCATCGTCTGCGCATCGGGGAACTTGATGTAGTGGAAGAAGCAGCGGCGCAGGAACGCATCGGGCAGCTCCTTCTCGTTGTTCGAGGTGATGAACACCAGCGGCCGGTGCACTGCCTTCACCAGTTCGCGCGTCTCGTACACATAGAACTCCATGCGGTCGATCTCGCGCAGCAGGTCGTTCGGGAACTCGATGTCGGCCTTGTCGATCTCGTCGATCAGCAGCACCACCGGCCGCTCGGCGGTGAAGGCCTGCCACAGCACGCCCTTGACGATGTAGTTGTGGATATTCTTGACGCGCTCGCCGCCGTCGACGTCGGCGAGCTGGCTGTCGCGCAGGCGGCTCACCGCGTCGTATTCGTACAGGCCCTGCTGCGCCTTCGTGGTGCTCTTGATGTGCCACTGCAGCAGCGGCATGTCCAGCGCCAGCGCCACTTCCTCGGCCAGCATCGTCTTGCCGGTGCCGGGCTCGCCCTTCACCAGCAGCGGGCGTTTGAGCGTGGCCGCGGCGTTCACGGCGAGCATCAGGTCGGGCGTGGCGACGTAGTTTTCGGAACCTTGAAACTTCATGGGGAAGGGCCCGCAGGCGCTGTTTTCGTTGGCTCGGGCCAGTATAAGGGCGCCCCTATAATCGCCGGTTGAACTGCAAACATCGCCCGCCGGAACCATGAAAAACCCCGTCCGTTCGTTGATCGTGCTGATGACCCTGCTGTGCACGATCGGCCTGTCGCTGAGCGCCCGTGCGCAGAGCGCGCAAGCCGGCAAGAAGAAGGCCGACATGTGCATCGGCTGCCACGGCATCCCCGGCTACCGGGCGAGCTTCCCCGAGATCTACCAGGTGCCGATGATCGCCGGCCAGAACGCCAAGTACATCGTCGCCGCGCTGACCGAATACAAGAAGGGCGACCGCAAGCACCCGACGATGCGCGCCATCGCCAAGTCGCTGAGCGACCAGGACATGGCCGACCTCGCCGCGTTCTACTCCACCGAGGTCAAGGACGAGCCGATCCCCGCCGCGCTGCCTGCCGACATGCCGGCCAACGTGGCCGAGCTGCTGAAGAAGGGCAACTGCGCTTCCTGCCACGGTGCCAACCTGAGCACGCCCATCGACCCGGGCTACCCGAAACTCGCCGGCCAGCACGCCGATTACCTGTACTACGCACTGCTGGCCTACCAGACCGACGCCAACCCGCTGATCGGCCGCAACAACCCGATCATGATGGGCATGGCCCGCCCGTTCACGCACGCCGAAGTCAGGCAGATCGCCGACTACATCGGCTCGCTGCCGAGCCAGTTGCGCACGGTGCCGCAGTCGCGCTGGCGCTGACCGGCGGCAACGCCCCCGCGCCCCGACAACGCCGCTGCGACCCAGCGGCGTTCTGGTTTCTGGGCCGCCCTGATTGCGGACAGGACTTGCCGCCCGATGCGCCGCGGCGCCGGCCCTACACTGCCGGCTTCGCCATTCGCCGGAGCCACCGATGAAACGTGCTTCCTCAATCGCGCGCGCTGCGCTCGCCCTGGGTCTTCTCGTTGTTTCGGTGGGGGCGGCGCAGGCGCAGACCCTGCGCTGGTCGTCGCAGGGCGACGTGCAGACGATGGACCCCGACTCGCGCAACGAGTCGCTCACGAATTCGCTGAACGGCCAGGTCTACGAGACCCTGACCGGGCGCGACAAGCAACTCAATATCGTGCCGATGCTCGCCACCTCGTGGCAGCAGACCAGCCCGCTGCAGTGGCGCCTGAAGCTGCGGCCCAACGTCAGGTTCCACGACGGCAGCCCGTTCACCGCCGACGACGTGGTGTTCTCGATCAACCGGGCCAAGGCGCAGAGCTCGGACATCAAGGTCTACGCCAACGCGGTGGGTGAACCCAGGGCGATCGACCCGCTGACGGTCGAGTTCAACCTGAAGGACGTCGACCCGATCTTCCTGCAGCACCTGAACGCGCTGTTCATCATGAGCAAGTCGTGGTGCGAGAAGCACGACGTGACCAAGCCGCTCGACTTCACCGCCAAGGAGCAGAGCTACACCGCGTTCCACGCCAACGGCACCGGCCCGTACATGCTGGTCTCGCGCCAGCCCGACGTGAAGACCGTCTACATGCGCAACCCCAACTGGTGGGGCAAGTTCGACGGCAACGTGAAGGAAGTGATCTACACCTCGATCGGCAGCAACTCGACCCGCGTGGCCGCGCTGATCTCGGGCGAGATCGACCTGATGCTCGACCCGCCGCCCACCGACATCGCGCGGCTGCGCGCCACGCCGAACGTGAAGATCATCGACGGGCCCGAGAACCGCATCATCTTCATCGGCATGGACCAGGGCCGCGACGAACTGCTCTACAGCAGCGTGAAGGGCAAGAACCCGTTCAAGGACCTGCGCGTGCGCAAGGCGCTCTACGAGGCGGTCGATGAAGACAGCATCAAGACCAAGCTGATGCGCGGCCAGGCTTCACCCACCGGCGCGACGATGCCGTCGCCGCTGGGCACCTACAACGACCCCGAGCTCGAGAAGCGCCTGCCGTTCGACCTGGTCGCGGCAAAGAAGCTGATGGTCGAGGCCGGCTACCCCGACGGCTTCGAGGTCACGCTCGACTGCCCGAACGACCGCTACGTGAACGACGAGGAAATCTGCAAGACGCTGGCCTCGATGTGGGCGCGGCTGAACATCAAGGTGCGCGTCAACGCGATGCCGCGTTCGATCTACTTCAGCAAGCTCGCCAAGCTCGACACCTCGATGTACATGCTCGGCTGGGGCGGTTCGGTGACCGACGCCGAAACCACGCTGACGCCGATCTACCGCACGCGCGGCGCCGGCGGCATCGGCGACTTCAACTACGGCCAGGTCAACGACCCGACGATGGACCAGCTCGCCGCGGCGTCGAGCAAGGAGCCCGACCCGGTCAAGCGCGAGGCGCTGATCAAGGCGGCGATCCGCCGGCACAACGAGCAGGTGCACCACATCCCGCTGCACCGCCAGTTCATCCCGTGGGCCGTGCGCAGCAATGTCGAGGCGGTGCACCGCGCCGACAACTGGCTCGAGTGGGCCTGGGTGACGATCAAGTAATGGGCGGGTGCGGGCGCCGCCGCGTGAACTGCGGGCAAGTCGCGCACGCCGCGGGCCTCAGGCGTCGATGCGGTGCTTGGCCATCAGCCGGTACAGGGTCATGCGCGAGATGCCCAGCTGCTTGGCGGCGTGGCTCACGTTCCTGCCCGCGTATTGCAGGCTGCCCGAGATCGCGTGGCGCTCGGCCGCCATGCGGGCTTCGTCGAGCGGCACGCGGATCGGCGCAGCGTCGAGGTGCTCCAGGCCGAGGTCGGCGGGCTGGATCAGCTTGCCCTCGGCCAGCACCATTGCGCGGCGAATGCGGTTGATCAATTCGCGCACGTTGCCCGGCCAGTCGTGCGCGGCCATCGCGATCAGCGCACGCCGGCTGAAGCCCTTGAGCTTGCGGCTGCGCTCGCTGCCGAACTTGTGGAAGAAATGCTGGGCCAGCAACTCGATGTCGGCGCTGCGCTCTCGCAATGGCGGCACCCACAGTGGCAGCACGTTGAGGCGATAGAACAGGTCTTTTCGGAACGCCCCGGCACTGACGGCGGTTTCCAGGTCGACATTGGTCGCCGCGATCACGCGCACATCGACGCGAATGCTGCGCGTCGAGCCCACCCGGTCGATCGTGCTCTCCTGCAGGAAGCGCAGCAGGTTGGTCTGCAACTCCAGCGGGAGGTCGCCGATCTCGTCGAGGAACACGGTGCCGCCGCTGGCGGCTTCGATCAGGCCGCGCGTCTGCCGGCCGGCGCCGGTGAACGAGCCCTTTTCATGGCCGAACAGTTCGGACTGGATCAGCGCCGCCGGAATCGCGCCGCAGTTGACGACCACGAACGGGCCGTTCGAGCGCCGTGAGGCGTCGTGGATGGCCTGCGCCACCAGTTCCTTGCCGCTGCCGCTTTCGCCGCAAACCAGCGCCGGCGCATCGACCTTGGCGATGCGCCCGACCTGGCGCAGCAGCCGCGCCATCGCGGGGCTTCGGCCGACGATGGCCAGGCTGCCGGCATCGGTCTCGTGCCGGCCCGAGCCCAGGCGCAACGTCGCGTGCCCATAGGCGTGCCCCAGCGTAGCGGCCAGGCGCTGCGCATCGACGGGCATCGTCAGGTGATCGAACATCCGGTCCAGGATCAGGTCGCGGCAGGCCGGCAATTCGAGCGCCCCCGGCTTGAAGCCGCCAACCCATTCCAGCGTGTCGTGGGCGTGCAAGAAGTCGTCGAATTCGGCGCAGCGTCCGGGGTCGATCTCGGACAGAAGCAACAGTCCGACCAGGAAGCTGTGTTCGCCGAGCAGGCGCCGGGCGGCATTGAGGTCGCGGGCGACATGAACGTCCCACTCGGACGCCGGCAGCTGGTCGCACAGCGCGATGTCGAAACTCCGAGGGCTGATGCACAGCAACCGCCTCGCGTTCATGTGGCCTCCACCTTCGAATCCTGGCGCGTTCGCGTATCTCGGGCGAAATGGTCTTGCGGTGACATTCGTGAGGAAGGTGTCGAGTAAAGCTAGTCGATGCATTGCTCCAACGCCATTACGATACCCCCCGTGAATCGGGGGCACATCCATAAATTAGGGGTGGATTCGTTCAATTGGAATCACGAAACTGCAATGGAAGTTCGAGCCTGCGTTGGCAAGCCGAGAGTCGACGTTTTCCGACCCGAGGTTCGCCACCGAAGCGCTCCCGATCGAACGCAGGCGCAGGTCTCTGAAGTCGGCTCGGCCGACTCGAAAATTGAAGTTGTACGTGGTGCTGGCCGGCTTGGGTTGCGGGTCTACGCGAGGTGCATCTCATGAACATCAGGCGCTCGTCCGTGTCGTTCACACCCATCGGCCTGGCGGCGCTTGCCCTGCTCACACCGATGGCGCAGGCGCAGACTGCGCAGGCGCAGCCCGAATCGGCGCCGGCCGCACAAACCCCCGACGAAGCCGCCGCCCGATTGCAATTGCTAAGGCAACAGGTCGATGCGCAAACGCGCCAGCTCGAGGCGCTCAAGCGATCGGTCGCGGCACAGGAAGCGAGCCTGAACGAAGTTCGACGCGCGGTCGCCAACGAAGTGCTGGCGGGGCAGCGCGGTGCAGGCACCGCCGCAGGCGCGGCCGAGCCGCAGGCAGCACAGGCCCAAGCGCAGGCCCAAGCGCAGGCGCCGGTCGGCCAGGCACCCGAATCCACCGGCCGCACACCCGCTGTGGCGCAGATCTTCGAGCAGCCGGGCGTGCTCACGCCCAAGGGCAAGATGGTGCTCGAGCCGTCGCTGCAGTATTCCTACTCGTCGACCAACCGAATCGCGCTGGTCGGGTACACGATCATCCCGGCCATCACGATCGGCCTGATCGACGTGCGCGAGGTCAAGCGCAACACCGTCAACGCAATGCTGACGGGGCGCTACGGGATCACGAACCGGTTCGAGGTCGAGGCGCGTGTGCCCTACACCTACCGCTCCGACTCCAGCATCGGCTGTCAGCTCGGCCAGGGGTGCGCCAGCGAAACGGTGTTCGGTGCCTCCGGCCAGGGCATCGGCGACGTCGAGGTCACGGGCCGCTACCAGTTCAACGACGGCGGCGTCGACAAGCCCTACTACGTCGGCAGCCTGCGCTTCAAGTCGCGCACCGGCAAGGACCCGTTCCAGGTTCCGGTCGACACCACCGGGACCGGGCTCGGCCCGGTGCAGACCGAGCTGCCCACGGGCTCCGGTTTCTACGGGCTTCAGCCGGCATTGACGGTGCTGTTTCCGTCCGACCCGGCGGTGTTCTTCGGCACCATCAGCTACCTGCACAACTTCTCGCGAACCGGTGTCGTCCAGCAGTACGCGGCAGGCACCACCGGCGACACCACGCCCCACACCTACACGGCGGGTGACGTGATCGGCTTCAACTTCGGCATGGGCCTGGGCCTGAACGAAAAGTCATCGTTCAGCATCGGCTACGACCATGCCTCGGTCGGCCGGACCAAGGTCGACGGTTCGGCGCTGCCGCTCGCGTCGGTGCGGGTGCAACTCGGCACGCTGCTGCTCGGCTACTCGTACCGCCTGAACAACCAGCGAACCCTGAGCGTCACACTGGGCGCAGGCATCACGCGCGACACGCCCGACATGACGCTGACCGTGCGCATGCCGATCACGTTCTGAGCACCCCCAGGTACCGTCTTCGACGGTTTCGCCCCCAGGGGTCAAGCAAAGTGGCGAAGCCACATTTACTTGAGAGCCTGCTGGAGC
>JAGWTP010000048.1 GCA_028868895.1 Burkholderiales bacterium | reverse complement strand
TCCGATACCTGCGCGGATTCGACAACACCCGTGAGAGTGATGCTGGTAGTAGCACGAGGAACGCGTCGTCGGCTTGGGGACCAGCGCAGTGATGCCTGTCGCCTCGCACACCTTGAACGGGCAGTAGCCTCGGCACCCTCCAAGCCCAAGTCTCGTAACTTGAGTTCTTCGACAAACGCATCGACGACACGAACGGGGTTGTCTTGGCCAATGTAGTCGTCAAACCGGCTCTGTTCGGATCGACACCCCCTTTCAAGCCTAGAAAGAGTGGCGGTCGGGGGCGCCATCGTGACCTTCGAGCCCGGAGCAAGGACCAACTGGCACACGCGTCCTGCCGGCCAGACTTTGATTGTGCTCAGCGGCGTGGGCTGGGCTCAGTGCGAGGGCGGCCCTCGCACCGAGATTCGTTCCGGAGACGTCGCCTGGTGCCCTTGTCGAAAGCGTCATTGGCACGGCGCCTCGATCGCCACCGCAATGTCACTTGTTGCGATAACCGAAATGATCGACGGCAAGAATGTGGAGTGGATGAAACCCGTGAGCGACGAGCACTATCAAGGCGGCCCGCTCATTACGGACTGACCGACTGTGTCTGATGGAATGCGCGTTGCTGGCTGGCCGCTACCGGGCAAGCTAGCTCGCGGGCACGGCCGACCGCTCAGGGTCGGTTTCGGGTCTACGGCCGCACGAACTCGCTGCCGAAAAGCTGCCGCACAAGGTGGCCAACATTGACCCGCCGGGTCGCGTTCGAGGCTGCTGCGCGAGACGCCACCCATGACGCGGTCGTCGATGGCGCTCCAAGGTCGTACGGCACTGGCTGGCATCGGCGAAGTCGAACAGCACCTTGCTCACGTCGGCGTTCTGCGGCGTGGCATCGGCGCCGTGCATGGGTACGTGACTTTAGTGGCGCGCCGTTGCCGGCGGGGGCAGCGCGATGCCGAGTGATCGCCGCATCCAGGCCGACATAGGGCGGTCGGCGGCCAGAACCTGCTCGACGATGGCCTGGGCCTGATCGATCTGCTGGGCGGTGCGAGCGGCTTCGATGGCCAGCTGGTGGGCTTCGTGCGCATCCAGGCCGGTGAGTTCGTAGCCGTGGCCCATCGACATCCAGTGCAGTGCCGCGAGTGCGGCCTGCATGGCGAATTCGGGTTGCTTGCCCAGGTGGTCGCGCGCGGCGCGGGTCAGGGTCTTGGGGTCGCAGGGTGAGGCCCAGGCCAGTTGCGTCGCCCGGTCGAACAGCTTCAGCGTCTTGGCGGTGGCGAACCATTTGCCGGGCTCGCCCGGTGTCGAGGCGATCAGGTGGCCCAGCAGTTTGTCGGATGCAAGTTCAGGGTACTTCTTCGCCAGCGCCCTGAAGGTCGACAGATGGGAGTTGGCGTGGTTGGCCAGCAGCGCGTACTGGTCGAAGGCTTCGGCGCGCCGGCCTGCTTTCAGCAGCGCGTCTTCGGCAAAGCGCGCGATGGTTTCCAGGCTGGTGGTGCTGCCCGCGCGTTCGCGCACGTAGGCGATGGCCTCGTCGACCTGGCCGCGAGCGGCCAGCGCGCGCGCGCCCCAGACCATGTATTGCCAGATCGGCCGTGGGTCCAGGGCCAGCAGTTCCAGCAGTTCGTCGTGGCGGTCGGCCTTGAACAGGGCGCTGTAGCAGAGCGTGGTGCCGGAGAAGAAGGCGTAGGTGCCGCGCTCGCGCTCGCGCAGCACGCGCCGCTGGGTGGGCAGCAGTTGGTCGGCCCAGACGGATGCGAGTTCGGGCGTGGCGCAGAGATCGCCCCAGTGGTCGCCCAGGTGCTCGATGTAGGGCGGGTCGTCGTCCTGGATGGCATCGAAGAGGCGGTCGAGCCACTTCTTGCGCACGGCGGCGTCCACGGGCGCGCTGCCGATGATGGGCACCAGTTCCTCGACGGCCGAGTAGGTGGCGTTGCCCAGGGCGCCCGAGGAGCTGTCGATCTGGTTCAGGGCAGGGGAGAGTTTCTCCAGGAACAGCACGGCGCCCTCGGCTGCCGTTGCGGGGTCGTGGCGTGCCACGGCGCGGATCTCGGCCAGGGCTTCGTGGATGCGCTCGATCGCGAGCTTGGTGCCTTTCCAGCCGAAGGCGGCGCGGCGGAAGCGAGCGCGGAATGCCCAGGGATGCATGAAGGATCTCGTCGTCACAGGCGTACGGCGCCCTGTTGCCAGGCGTCGCGCAGGGCTGCCGCCGTCAGCGCCTGTCCATCGGCGGCCAGTCTTTCCAGCAGCCGGTCGGGTTCGGGTGCCGAGCGCAGCGTGGCGCGAAAGGCGGCGAAGGCCGAAGCGACGGCTGCGGGGTCTTGCCGGAACTGATTCAGCAGGAAGGCATCGGGCTGCTGGACTTCGATGCCCAGGGCGGCCAGCTTGCGGACGCCGAAGTCGCGGATGTTCTTGGTGACGAGGCTGACGACCTGGGTACTGGAATAGAAGTCACCGGCCAGGATGGCTGCTGCGCAGGCAGCGACGTGGGTGTCTTTGGCGGAGCGCATCGCTGCCGCCACTCCGGCGAACTGGGCCTGGACTTGCTGTGTCGGAATCTCTGCTTGCGGCAAGGCAGCCCGCATGAGTTGCTCGTGGCGACGCGCCGATTCGGCGTCCGGCTTGCGGCCGGTAGCGACGAGCGCCCGACTCATCTCGTCGAGGATCAGCGGGCTCCAGTGCAACCGGATCAGTCCCTGGTAGTCGAGATGGATCAACAGGCCGCGGGTGGTGGCGCCGAACAGGGTGTCGGCGTCGGCAACGACAGGGATCACGGATCTCAGCCCGCGAAGATCTCGCTGTCGAGCTCGGCACCGAGTTGGCCCATGGCCTTGCGGCGTCGGGTCTGCTCCTGGCGGTGCCAGGCCAGGACGGCGGATTGGAGGACCCGTCGCTGGTTGCCCACCTGCTGGTGCAGTGGGATATCGCCGGTTTCGATGCGGGCCACGATGTACGGGCGGGAGACACCGACCAGATCAGCCGCTTCCTGGGTGGTGAGAATCGGGTCCGTTGCTGGTTCGGACCTAGCGGTCGTGGAGTTACGGGTGCTGCCACTGATGGTGGGATTCCGGAAGAGCTGCGCGAATTCGCCTTTGATCAGCCGTGTAGCCTGGGGTGTCAGCTTGACGTGGCGCCGCACGACCTCGACCAGCGGGTCGATATCGATGTTCACCGACAGCGCTGGGGGCGCGATGCGGTGCGGGGTTTCGGTGGGCTTGCGGGCGGTCTTCATGATGCGAAGTTTAACAGGCTCATTCGAAATACTCGAATCTCGCGAAACGGCGAGCAAGGTTGGCAATGGACGTGAGGGGAACGGTGTTGAGTGTTGTTGTGGTGCTGGTGCTGGTGCTGGTGCTGGTGCTGGTGCTGGTGCTGGTGCTGGTGCTGGTGCTGGTGCTGGTGCTGGTGCTGGTGCTGGTGCCGATGCTGATGCCAGGTCCCGGTGGGCCTGGGCGTCTCCCCGCTGCGCGGGGCCGGGCTGTCGCGCTGCGCGTCGAGCCACCGGGGTACCGGCGTCTCGCCCCTGACGGGCTTCCATCCTGACGCAACACGGTCAGGCCGGCGTGGCCGGCTGAGACGCGCGGCGGCCCTTTCCCGTGCCCGGGGATCGCGGGCCCTGATTCCTTCACGCTGCGCGTGAACGACGTCTTCGCACGGAAACCGGTGCCGAGCAGGTCGCGACCGCGATGCGGGGGGTCAGGCGGGTTGCGGTTGCTGCCCTGCTCTAGCTCGTCTCGACGCAAACCTGCCGTGCGCAGGTCGCGGCGAGTCGTGCCACAGGGCCCTCCCCGAGGTCGTCCGCCCGGTGTTGACCAACTTGCAGCCGCGAAGCCGCCGGGCAGTCGATGCTGGCCCGAGAGTCGATCGGCCATCGCGCCGATCGTCGTCAAGCGTGCCGAAGGTCGGTGGGTGGCGCAGGCTGTTCCTGCTCGGGCCCTGGCGCGTTGCGTTGCGAATACGTTCGTCGACCATCGTCCGCTCTCGCAGCCTTCGGCGACCGGACGCTCAACCGGTTCGGACGGCAGGTCGCAGGCGTTTGTCCCGCAGGATCGATGCACTGGCACAGTGCTGCGATCGAATGGCCCGGGAGCGCGCGTTCCGATCCATGCGGGCTCGGTCTTGCCCGGTCATCAAGTCGAACGCGGTCTCGTCGCCCGAAGTGGCTTTCGGCGATGTGGGCAACTCCGGCTGCAGCCGCACACTCTCCGGTGCCGGCATCCTGGAGTTCGCGAACCGCGCGCCGATGCGCGTCAATTGACGTCCTCGCGGCGACTCGCTGCCGCGGCCGGTCAGGCCGCCACCTCGGGTCGATCGGGCAAGGGTTCGGGGCGCTCGACGCGCGACCGCACGCCGGGTGGCTGTATTCGGTGCGGCGGCCCCTGCGGATCGGCGCCACGCCCGACGGCCCTGTTACCGATGCTTGCGATGCGCTTGCCCATGCGTGCGAGGATGGGTTCAGCTGTGGGCCGGTCGCCCGGTAGCGGCGATGCGGGAGTCCGGTCCGCGGGCTCGGCATCTGAACCAAGGAGATAGGCAAATTGGCAGGCGATACGATCATCGGCGTGCCGTTCGAGCCGCACGTCCCGCTGAGGTCCTTGCTGCAGGACTCCAGCGAGCCCGACGAGCCGCACGGCGACGAAGTCAGCCGCCGGCTGTTCAAGATCCGCAGCGCCGACACTTCCGGGCAGCGCAGTTCGGCCAGCATCCTGATCAGCCGCATGTACGCCACGCGCGGCTACCGCACCACGCCGCTGCCCGAGCAACAGCTCCCGACCCGCATCACGCTGGTGGCCAGCGAACACGAGGACGCGATCGGCACCATCACGATCGGCTTCGACTCGCCCGCGGGCCTGCACCTGGACGACCCGTTCGCCGAGGAAACCGACGCGCTGCGCCGGGCCGGCCGGCGGATCTGCGAATTCACCAAGCTGGCGATGGACAGCGTGGTGCGCTCCAAGCGGGTGCTGGCCTCGCTGTTTCACGTGGCCTACATCTACGCGCACCGCATGATGGACTTCGACAGCCTGCTGATCGAGGTCAACCCGCGCCACGTGCGCTACTACGAACGCATGCTGGGCTTCGAGGTGATCGGCCCGCAGCGGCTGAACCGGCGCGTCAATGCGCCGGCGGTGCTGCTGTGCCTGGACTTCGCGCACGCGCACGAGCAGATCGGGCGTTTCGGCGGCAAGCCGGAGTACTCGCTGCTGGAGCGCTCGCTGTACCCGTACTTCTTCTCGATCGACGAAGAGGCCAGCATCGTCGGGCGGCTCAAGCGCACCCAGCCCGACGCCGCCTACTCGCACCGCCGCGCCGGCCCGCAACGCTCGGCGCACAGCCGCGGCTGAAGCCCACCGGGCTCGGGAGAACGCCATTCAGGACTTCTCGTACGACGAGGCGTTTTCACGCAACCTCGGCTGGGTGACCGAGGCCGAGCAACTGCGCTTGAAGGCTTCGCGGGTGTGCATCGCCGGCCTGGGCGGCGTGGGTGGCGTGTACCTGCTCGCGCTCGCCCGGCTCGGCATCGGCTCGTTCTCGATCGCTGACTTCGACACCTATGCGCTGGCCAACTTCAACCGCCAGGTGGGCGCGACGGTGTCGTCGCTGCGGCGGCCCAAGATCGACGTGATGCTGGCGATGGCCCGCGACATCAACCCGACCCTGGACGTGCGCGTGTTCGACGCGGGCCTGAACCCGGCCAACGTCGAGGCGTTTCTCGCCGACGGCGACGTCTACCTCGACGGGCTCGACTTCTTCGCGCTCGACATCCGCCGGCGCGTGTTCGCGCTGTGCGCGGCCCAGGGCATTGCGGCGACCACGGTGGCGCCGCTGGGCATGGGCGCGGCGCTGCTCAATTTCGTGCCCGGCGGCATGACGTTCGAGGAGTACTTCCGGCTCGAAGGACGCAGCCCGGGCGAGCAAGCGCTGCGCTTCCTGGTCGGGCTCTCGCCGGCGATGTTGCAGATGTCGTACCTGGTCGACCCCTCGCGCGTCGACCTGGCCAACCGGCGCGGGCCCTCCACCGTGATCGGCGTGCAACTGTGCAGCGGCATCGCCGCGGCGCAGGTGCTCAAGCTGATCCTGCGCCGCGGCAAGGTGCTGGCGGCGCCGCGCGGAATGCACTTCGACGCATTCCACAACCGACTCAAGCACACCTGGCGCCCGGGCGGCAACCACAACCCTTTGCAGCGTCTGTTGCTCGCGGTGGCCAAGCGTCGTTTGCATACCACCTGACCGCTATTGGCGGCATCAACCCCAGTTGTATTCAATGCAAAGCGGGGTAAAGAACCCCCCCTGATCCAGGGGGTTCCGTTCGGTATCGCACAGTGTGACAAAAGTCGCAGGAATAGCCTGACCCCGGTCGTTCACTTCACGGAGGCCAGTGCATGCCAGCTGACGTTTTCGGCTCCGCTCCCGGTGCTCTCGCACACCGGTGGGGCTCGCGGTCAGATGGATGCCGGTGCATTTCGGCACCTCTTCCTACAGCGAACGGCGCATGACCTTGTTTCAATCACCTTGTCCGATTTTCGGACCCACACCCAGGAGTTCCACATGACGCTGACTGCACGCTCGCTCTTCAAACCCCGCTTGCGCGGCATCGCGGTGGCCACTGCCATGGCCGCCGTCAGCGTCGGGGCTTCCGCCGCACTGTCTCCCTTCACACTCAATCCGGCCGGAGCCGGCCTGAGCGGTACGTCGTTCACCGCCGACAACGTGCTGATCTCCGACTTCTCGACCGTGACCTTCGGTGCCGGCGGCACCTTCACCGACTCCGGCTACCTGTCGGTCAGCGCATTCCAGCTCGGCGGCATCACGTCCACCCCGGCCGGTCTGAACAGCAGCTACGGCCTGTACATCAAGTTCGACGGTGCCGGCACGCAGACGGCGGTCAACCCGGCTTTGACCCCGGCGTTCGGCTCGTTCTCGTCGCTGACCTACACGCTGTACGGCTACAACGGCCCGGCATCGTTCGGCTTCAGCGGCAACACGCCGACGACGACCGCACCGGCCGGCGTGGCGCTGGCCAGCGGCAGCCTGAACTACGGCAGCGTGAGCTCGGTCCCGACCGGTGACGGGACGACGTTCACGCCGTCCGCCAATGCCAACCTGAGCTTCAACGTGGCCGCCGGACAGAACGCGTTCTTCGCCGCGCCGAGCCCGTTCTTCAACCTGGCGCTGACCGCGTTCACCAACACCACGTCCGAGGTCGAGGCGTTCGATGGTGGCTTCCGCATCCGTCAGGGCGGTGGCTCGTTCAACTTCACGTCGACGCCGGCAGTGCCCGAGCCACAGACCTACGCGATGCTGCTGGGCGGGCTGGCCGCGGTCGGCTTCGTGGCGCGCCGCCGTCGCACCTGACGCGTCAACCCAACGGCTGATGCCCGACGGCCGCAGAGCGATCTGCGGCCGTTCCCTTGTGGCACCGGCACCCCAATCGAACCGCTCGCGAGGACACATGACATGACAGCACACTTCTTCAAACTGATCGGTGCCGCGGTCGCATGCACTTCCTTGCTGGCCGCGTGCGGCGGCGGTGGCGGTGGCGGCACACCCGCGGCGACCACGTCGGCGAGCGCGTCGTTCGCGCTGGGCGCGGGCTACAAGGCGTACATCACCAACGGCTCGAACAAGAACTTCAACGTGGTGGTGACAACGCTGTCACCGGCCACCTCGTGCAACGGCACGGCGACGATCAATTCGAGCGCGGCGACGCTGCTGCCGCCGCCGTCCACGTTCGACGGCGCCACCAACGTGTCGTCGTCGACGCAGGATTCGACCCTGACGCTCACGAACTGCTCGCTGACCTCGAGCCCGACCCACGGCACCACCTACTACAACGCCGACGCCCTGCCGATCGCTCTGTCGATCGTCAACGGCGAGTACTATTCCAATGCGGGTCAGGCGGCGCCGACTGCGTTGCCCAGTACCGTGATGGTGGGCAACGCCAACCCGAACATCGACACGATGGTCATCTATGCCGACAACACCAAGGCCGTGGTGAACGGCAAGCGCGTGATGGGCTACACCATCGCGCCGGACTCGAGCACGTCGACGGCGATCGTCAACATCACCACGACGCGATACGACCAGAGCAACCCTGCCAACCTGCAGTCGACCCAACAGTCGAGCTACCGCATGGCCGCCGACGGCACGCTGACGCTGCTGTCGATCGACGTCCAGTTCTCCGCCTTCGCCGACCCGAAACAGACCCACTTGGTTTACACACCGACGAACTGATCGGCCCAGCGCGCGCGGGGGGGGCTCCGGCGACGAGCCGGGCATCGCCGCGTGCGGCCTTATGTACGCTGCCAGACAGACCCGGCGCACGGTGGCCGCCACACTGGGTCTGCCGGCGTCGACCCGATGCGCCACCGCACATCGCGCCGTCGGTGCGCCGCCCTGATCGGCGGTGCGCGGCAACCACCGGAGCGCCTCGTTGGCCACCGTCCAAAACCTGCTGATCGAACGGCTGCCGCGGGCCCAGCGGCTGCGGCTGCTGGCCTTGTGCGAGCCGGTGCCGCTCGTGCTGGCCGAGGTGCTGTGCGAGCCGGGCAGGCCGGCGCGCCATGTCTACTTCCCCACCGAGGGCATCGTTTCGCTGGTCGCGCCGGTCGACGACAAGACCGGCATGGAGGTCGGCATGGTCGGCCGTGAAGGCGTGGTCGGCGCGCGCCTGGCGCTGGGCGCGACGACGCTGCCGGTGCAGGCGCTGGTGCAATGCGCCGGTGCGGCGTGGCGCATCGACGCGGCCACCTTCCGCAGCGAGGTCGGCCGCAGCGCCGAACTGCACCGCAGCCTCGACCGCTACGTTTGCGTGCTGATGGCGCAGCTCGCAACGGCGGCCGTGTGCCAGCGCTTCCACCCGATCGTCGCGCGCCTGGCGCGCTGGCTGCTGATGAGCCAGGACCGTGCCGACGCCGACAGTCTGCACGTGACCCACGAGTTCCTCGCCTGCATGCTCGGCGTGCGCCGCGTGTCGATCACCACCGCGGCCGGCGCGTTGCAAGACGCCGGGCTGATCGCGTACCAGCGCGGCGCGCTCACGGTGTGCGACCGCGGCAGGCTCGAAGCCGCCGCCTGCAGCTGCTACGCCACCGACCGCCGGGCCTACGCTGCGCTGATGACTTGAACCGTGCGGCTCGCCGCGGTGGGCTGCGGGCAGGCACACCGGTGTTCGCTTCCGTACAGACGCCGTGCCGCCGATCTCGCTATAAGTGGGCGCCACCCCATGCCATCGAACGCCATGCCCACGAGCGACACGCCGCACGCCGCCGGGCGCGCCGCGCACGCCGTGGAGGGTGCGCTGCCGACCGACGCGCCCGTCGCGTCGGCCGACGTCGCGATCGGCGATTGGGACCTGCTGTTCCGCGCCGTCAAGGACCGGCTGCGCGCGACTGCCGGCACGTTGTCGGCCGCGGCCGCAAGCCCTGCAGCGTGTGGCGCACCGGCCCAGGCCCAGGCGAGCGTGCTGGAGTGCGTGGCCGCACTCGACCAGCTGCACCTGACGCTGACGCATGAACTCGACCGGCGCCGGCCGTGGGCCTTCGGCGATTCCGCCGCGCTCGCGGCGCGGCCGATGCGGGCGCGCCAGGCGCCGGGCGATGCGCGCGCCAGCGCGCATCGCCTTCGCCGGGCAGCGCCGGCCGATGACCCTGCGCCCTGGCCGCCGAACGGCCGCGTGCTGCGCGAGCGGCTCGACGCCGCGCTGTCCGCGGCCGCGCCGCACCGGCCGGCGATCGCGCTGCTGTACCTCGACCTCGACGGCTTCAGGTCGATCAACGACACCCACGGGCACGACGCAGGCGACGAGCTGCTTCAGATCGTCGCGGCGCGGCTCGCGCGTGCGGTGCGTGCCGACGACCCGGTGGGCCGGATGGGCGGTGACGAGTTCGCCTGCGTGCTCGCCGACGTGCCCGGCCGGGTGCAGCTGATCCACCTGGCCTGCAAGTTGTTCGACGCGGTCTCGGCGCCGCTGAAGATCGGCGACCTCAGGCTCACCGTGCACCCCAGCATCGGCATCGCCAGCGGCCCCACCGACGGCGCCACCGCCGAAGCACTGCTCAGGAGCGCCGACGCCGCGATGGTGCGCGCCAAGCGGCAGAAGATCGGCTACGCGTTCTTCGATGCGCGTGCCGACGTGTGGAGACACGAATCCGGGTAGGCTCGGAGCTCGCGCCCGTCTCGGGCCATCGGTCATCGCGGCACCCTGCGCACGCTTTTCGGGCCCCAGCCACCATGCACCTACGCGGAATCGGCACTGCCACCCCGGCGGCACGCTACACCAAGGCCGAGTGCCTGGACGCCTTCGAACGCTCCGAGTGGTTCGCGCGGCTGGACCCGCGCTCGCACTTCATCGCGCGCACCGTGCTGCAACGCGACAACGGCATCGAGGCGCGCCGGCTCGCGCTCGACTCGCTCGCCGAGGTCTTCACGATCGACCCGAACACGCTGGCGCGGCGCTTTCTCGCCCATGCGCCGGTGCTGGCGGCGCAGGCCGCGCAACGCGCGCTCGCCGCGGCCGGCCTGGCGCCGCGCGCGATCGACGCCGTCGTCGTCAGCACCTGCACCGGCTACCTGTGCCCGGGCCTGTCGGGGCACGTCGTCGAGCGGCTCGGGCTGCGCGCCGACGTGCAGGCCTTCGACCTGGTCGGCCAGGGCTGCGCCGCGGCACTGCCCAACCTGCAGCTCGGGCGCGCGCTGCTCGCCTCGCAGGCGGGCGAGCACGTGCTGTCGGTCTGCGTCGAGGTGAGCAGCGCCGCGATGTACCTCGACGACGACCCCGGCGTGCTGATCAGCGCCTGCCTGTTCGGCGACGGCGCCGGTGCGGCGGTGCTGTCGCGCGAGCCGGCCGCCGACGGGCGGCGCATCGAGTGGATCGACAGCACCTCGCTGATCGACCCGACGCAGCGCGAGGCGCTGATGTTCGAGCAGCGCGACGGCATGCTGCGCAATGTGCTGACGCGCGCCGTGCCGGGGCTCGCGGCCGAGCATGCGCAGCGCGTGCTCGAGACCGTGCTCGGGCGCGCCGGCCTGCGCCCGGCCGACATCGGCGCGTGGATCATGCATGCCGGCGGGCGCGACGTGCTGCTCGCGCTCGAACGCCGCCTCGAGCTCGATCCGCAGGCCTTGCGCTACAGCGCGGCGATGCTGCGCGAGTACGGCAACCTGTCGAGCGCGTTCGTCTACTTCGTGCTGGCCGCGGCGCTGGCCGACGCCGCCCCCGACGGCTGGTGGTGGTTGTCGTCGTTCGGCGCCGGGTTCGCCTGCCACGGCGCGTTGCTGCGGGTGCACTGATGGCGGCCCGCATCACGCGCGTGATGCGCACCTCGCGCCTCCGGCCCACGCACCGCAGGACGCCGCGATGACGCTCGCCCGCAGCGTGGCCGCCGAGACGCTCGACGCACTCGCCGCCGACGACCCGGCGGCGCGGCGCTCGCGCCGCGACCTGCAGCGCGTGCACCGCGCGATGGGCACGCGCTCGATCATGCTGCGCGCGTGGCCCGGCTTGACGGCCGCGCACCGCGGCACCGCGCCGCTGCGGGTGCTCGAACTCGGCGCCGGCGACGGCAGCCTGATGCTCGGTGTGGCCCGTACGCTCGCGCTCGCACCGGGCTCGGCGCCGGTCGAACTGACGCTGCTCGACCGCCTGGCGCTGGTCGAGCCGGCCACGCTCGCGCGCTACGCGCAGGCCGGCTGGCGCGCCACCGCGATGGTGGCCGACGTGCTCGACTGGGCGGCCAGTGCCGCCGCAGTGCCGGGAGCCGGCGCTGCGCCCGCACGCGCTGGCGCCGCGGCCGAGGCCGAGGCCGAGGCCGAGGCGCGGGCACCGGCGTCCGGGAGCACCGCCGCGTGGTCGGCCACCGGCCACGCGCCGGCGCGCTGGGACCTGATCGTCGCCCACCTGTTCCTGCACCACTTCGAAGGCGCGCGCCTGGCCGCGCTGCTCGGCGCGATCGCCGCGCGCAGCGATGCCTTCTTCGCCTGCGAGCCGCGCCGCGCCAGGCTCGCGCTCGCCGCCAGCCACCTGGTGGGTGCGCTCGGCGCGAACGCGGTGACGCGCGAAGACGCGGTGCTGAGCGTGCATGCCGGCTTCCGTGCCGGCGAGCTCTCGGCGCTGTGGCCGGCGCCGCGCGGCGACTGGCAATTGCACGAGCATCCGGCCGGCCTGTTCAGCCATTGCCTGCGCGCGCAGCGCGTGAGGGCGAACCCATGACCGGTGCTCTCGACGCCGTGATCGTCGGCGCCGGCCCGGCCGGTTCGTCGGCCGCGATCCTGCTGGCGCGCGCCGGCTGGTCGGTCGCGCTGGTCGAGAAGCAGCGCTTCCCGCGCCGCAAGGTCTGCGGCGAATGCGTGGCCGCGAGCAACCTGCCGCTGCTCGCGGCTCTCGGCGTGGGGCCGGCGTTCGCCGCTGCCGCCGGGCCCGAGTTGCGCCGTGTCGCGCTGCTGCGCGGCGAGCGCGAGGTCGTGGCCGAGCTGCCGGCCGCCGCCGACGCTCGCCACCGCTGGGGCCGGGCGCTGGGCCGCGAGACGCTCGACACGTTGCTGCTCGAACGGGCGCGCGCCGCGGGCGCGCAGGTGCTGCAACCGTGGTCGGTGCGGGCGATCGACGGCGCGCCCGGCGGCTGGCACTGCGAGGTGCGCGCGGTCGATGGCGGCGCGGCGCTGACCCTGCACGCGCCGCTGGTGATCGACGCGCACGGTTCGTGGGAGCCGCTGCCCACGGCCCGGCCCGGGCGGCGCCAGGCGCGCCGTGCCGGCGACCTGTTCGCGTTCAAGGCCAACTTTCGCGGCGCCGCGCTCGCCGAGGGCGTGCTGCCGGTGCTGGCGCTCGATGGCGGCTACGGCGGCATGGTGGTGGCCGACGGCGGCCTCACGACGCTGGCCTGCTGCGTGCGCGGCGCGCGCCTGGACGCCTGCCGGCGCGCCGCCCCGGGGCTGCGCGCCGGGGCGGCGGTCGAGGCCTGGCTGCGGCGCGAGTGCAGCGGCGTGCGCGCCGCGTTGCGTGAGGCCGTGCGCGTAGGGCCGTGGCTCGCCGCCGGGCCGCTCGATCCCGGCGTGCGTGTCGACGGCGGCGGCGGCGTGCTGCGCATCGGCAATGCCGCCGGCGAGGCCCACCCGATCATCGGCGAAGGCATGAGCATGGCGCTGCAATCGGCCTGGCTGCTGTGTGCGCAGTTGCTCGAGGCCGCGCCGCTGGGCGCACGGCCCGGGCCGGCCTGGCAACACGAAGCCGGCCGGCGCTACGCGGCGCAGTGGCGGCGCCAGTTTGCGCCGCGCCTGCGTCTGGCCGCGGCGTTCGCGCAGCTGGCGATGCGCCCCGCCACGGCGGCGCCGTTGATGGCGCTGGCGCAGGCCTGGCCGGGGCTGCTGACGCTGGGCGCACGCTGGGGCGGCAAGGCGCGCAGCAGCGTCGACGCGGCGACGATCGCGCGGCTGACCGCGCCCCGCATGCCGGCCGATGCGTCGGCCGAAGCGTCGAACCCGGCGCCGAGCTTTTCGCACGACTGTGCGTCGCAACCCCGAGGCACGACATGACGACCACGCTCGATACGCTGCACGCGATCCTGATCCGCGACTACAAGCTCGCCCCCGAGGCGCTGACGCTCGATGTGCCGCTCGAGAGCCTGGGCATCGATTCGCTTGGTGTTGCCGAGCTGCTGTTCAACATCGAAGACGAGTTCCACATCCGGCTGCCGCCCGAGCCGGTGCAACTGCCAACGCTCGGCGACGTGGTCGGATTCATCGACGGGCTCGTCTCGGCGCAACGCGCAGGCGGTGCCGGGCTCGGTGCAGGCGGCGCCGAGGTCGGCGTAGCCGTGGCCGAGGTCGGTGCAGGCATTGCCGGCATGGCGGCGCAGGCGCCCCGGGCGACCGCCGGCCCGGCCCCGGCCGACGCGGCTGCCGAGCCCGGGTCGCGCCCGCCATGAGGCGGGTCGCGGTCACCGGCATCGGCGTGGTCGCGCCGCTCGGCGTCGGTGCGGCCGAGGTCTACCGCAACGCCCACGCCGGGCGCTCGGCCATCCACCGGCTGGACGCGTCGTTCGCGCACCGGCTGCTCGCGCCACTGGCCGCGAGCGTGCCGGCCTTCGACGGCGCGGCGCATTTCGAGCCGCCCAAGCTGCGCATGCTGGACCGCGTGAGCCAGTTCGCGCTGGTCGCGGCGAACCAGGCGCTCGCCGATGCAGGCAACGACCGGCAGCCGTTCGACCGCGCCCTTGCCGGCGTGTTCGTCGGCACCGGGATGGGCGGCGCGCACACCAGCGACGACGGCTACCAGACGCTCTACGGCGACGGCTCGGACCGGATCAAGCCCTACACCGTGCTGATGGGCATGCACAACGCGCCGGCGGCCTGGATCGGCATCGAGCACGGGCTGCGCGGCGCCAACCTGACGTACTCCACCGCCTGCTCGTCGTCGGCGGTCGCGATCGGCGAAGCCTGGCTGCGCGTGGCGCGCGGCGAACTCGACCTGGCGTTGGCGGGCGGCGCCGAAGCGCCGCTCTCGTTCGGCTCGCTGAAGGCCTGGGAGGCGCTGCACACGCTGGCCGCGATCGACGCGGCCGAGCCGTCGGCCTCGTGCAAGCCGTTCTCGAAGAACCGCAGCGGCATGGTCCTGGGCGAGGGCGCGGCAATGCTCGCGCTCGAGCCGTGGGAGAGCGCCGTCGCGCGCGGAGCGGCGATCCACGGCGAGATCGTCGGCTACGGCCTGGCGACCGACGCCGGCCACATCACCCGGCCGAGCGTCGAAGGCCAGGCCGCGGCAATGCGCGCGGCGCTGCACAGCGCCGGGCTGGAGCCTACCGCCATCGACGCGATCAACGCCCACGGCACCGGCACGCAAGCCAACGACGCCGTCGAAACCGCGGCGATCAAGGCGGTGTTCGGCGCGCGCGCGCAGCGCATCCCGGTCAGCGCGACCAAGGCCGTGCACGGCCACCTGCTCGGAGCCGCGGGCGCGCTCGAAGCAGTGTTGTCGCTGCTCGCCATGCAGCACGGCGCGGCACTGCCGACGATGCACCTGCGCGTCCCCGACCCCGAGTGCGACCTCGACTGCGTGCCCAACGTGGCCCGCGACGGCCTGGACCTGCGCACGATGTTGTCGAACTCGTTCGCGTTCGGCGGCACGAACGCGGTGCTGGTGCTGCGCGCGGCACCGGGCACCGACGCGCGCCGTGCCGGCCAGCGCCCGGCGCCCCCCTAAGCCTTGGCTTGAAATCGAAACACGCGTGCCTAGACTGGTGCGGCAGGTGAGCGTTTCGCCCCCCTGCATCAATCTACCCGCCGAAAGGAAAGAAGATGAAACGCCATCCAGGAATCGGCCAGCGGGTGTCGCTGGCCATCGCATTCGCGGCGGCCTCGGCGCTGTGTGCCTCGGCGTCGGGCGAAGGTCGCGACGGTCCGGACCGCGATCGCGGCGACCGGCACGACCAGAGCCAGATCAAGCGCGGCTTCGAGATCGTGCCGCCGGGCGTGGCGCTCAACCTGGTCGGCAAGAACCGCGCACTGGTCGGGCTGGGGAGCTACATCGTGAACACCAGCGGCTGCATCGACTGCCACAGCCACCCCAGCTATGCACCGGGCGGCGACCCGTTCCAGGGGCAACCCGAGATCGTCAACGCCGCGCAATACCTGTCGGGTGGCCGGCAATTCGGCCCGTTCACGTCGGCCAACATCACGCCGGACTACGCCGGCAAGCCCGCCGGCCTGACGCTGGCGGAGTTCCTCGCGGTGCTGCGCACCGGGCACGACCCCAAGGACCCGCCGGGAACGTTGTTGCAGGTGATGCCGTGGCCGACCTTCGGCAAGAAGACCGAGCACGATCTCACCGCGATCTACGAATACCTGCGCGCGATCCCGTCGCTGCCGAACAACCCCAATCCGGGCCCCTGACCCGATGCCGTTCGATTGAGGGCCGTTCGGCCTGAGCCCTTCGACATTGCTCAGGACAGGCTTGTCGAAGGCTAGCGACATGTACCACCGGGGCTTCGACAGGATCAGCCCGAGCGCACGAGATTGGGTGGGGACCCACTGAACGGTATTGGCCCCTGACCGCCGGCCACAACAACGTGCCCGGCACGATGTTGCGGCCGGCGCGATGCCGGGCATCCGGCCCGGGCCGGATGCTGAAACAATCGCGCCACCGCATCGCTGCATGCACGCCCGGAGCATCGTGTTGAACGACGAGCCTTCCTGCGCCAATGCCGAAGGCAACTTCGAGATCGACCGCCGGCATCGGGAGCGCCGCTGATGAAAAGCCGTAGCGACGCAGGCGGACTGGTCTATTCCACCGAGGGCGGCAGGATGTGCCCGGCGTGCCGGCGCGCGGTCGCCGACTGCGTCTGCGGTCGAACCCCGACGCTGGCGAGCGGCGACGGCGTGGTGCGTGTCTCGCGCGAGACCAAAGGCCGCGCCGGCAAGGGCGTGACGCTGGTGCGCGGCCTCGCCCTCGATGCCGCGGCGCTGGCGCACACGGCCCGGCAGCTGAAGGCGGCCTGCGGCAGCGGCGGCACCGTGAAGGACGGCGTGATCGAGATCCAGGGCGACCACCGCGAGCGCGTGGTCGAGCACCTGGCGGCACAGGGCTGGGCCGTCAAGCGCGCCGGGGGCTGAAGCGCGGGCCGCGCGTCAGGCCGACGCGGTCGCGGGCCTCGGATAGGCCCGCACCATCCACAGGTACATCGCCGCACCCACCAGCAGCGCGCTCATCGCGATCTCGAGCGAGTGCGTGAAGCCGGCACCGGCGCTGCCGCTGTGCCGCAGCAGCTCGGCCACGAGCGGCGGGCCGACGATCTGGCCGATGCCGTACATGGCGGTCAGCAGGCCCATCGAACTGGCCGCCAGCGCCGGGCGCAGGCGGCGCACTTCCTGCATCGCGAAGAAGGTGATCGCGGTGAACGGCAGGCCGAGCATCAGGCTGCCGACCGCGAAGCCGGCCAGGCTCGGCCGCACCAGGCTGACCGCGATGCCCGCCGCCTGAACGCAGTAGCCGCCCACCAGCATCAGCCGCAGGTCGCCGCTCACGCGCACGCGCGCCGCCAGCAGCGAGCCGCTGACCACGCCGACGCCGAAGATCGGCCAGAACATGTCGAGCCACGCCGACGGCGGCAGCGACGCGCGCGCGATCACCGGCAGGAAGGTCGCGGTGACGATGTAGCCGAAGCCGGCCAGGCCGTACGCGACGGCGAGCAACCCGACCTCGGTGCGGCCGTGCGCAGCGACGTGCGCTGCGCCCGCGCCCGCCGCGGCGCCCGGGCGCGGGCCGTCGCTCGGGCGAAAGGTCGGCCACACCGCCGCGGTCAGCGCGAACGCGAGCGTGCCGAAGATCAGCCAGCCGGTCGAGGCCCGCCAGTGCCACGCGACCATCGCGGTCGCGAACAGCCCGCTGACGACAATGCCGGCACCGGGCCCGGCGTACATCACGCCGCCGAGCGCGGTGGCCTGCAATCGCGCGAGCTGCGACAGGCACCAGCCCGAGGTGTAGACGAACACCAGCGCGCTGGCCACACCGGCGGCGAAGCGCAGCAGCGGCCACAGCGCCGGCAGCGGCAGCGCCATCGACAGCGTCAGCAGCCCGGTGGCGAGGAGCCCGGCGCGCACCAGCCACGGCCCGTCGATCGGCGGCAGGCGCGGCACCCGGGCCCAGATCCACGGCTGGAAGGTGCACAACAGCGCACCGGCCAGGTAGCCCAGGTAGTTGGCGCTCGCCAGCCAGCTCGCCGAGCGCAGGTCGATCACGCCGTCGTGCAGCATCATCGGCAGCAGCGGCGTGAACGCGAAACGGCCGATACCCATCGCGACCGCGAGCGACACCGCGCTGGCCAGCGCCACGGCCCAGCGACCGGTGGCCGCAGCGGAACCTGCGTCGTGCGTCGTCACCGCAGCGGCACCACGAGCGTTGCGATCAAGCCGGCCACCGCACAGGCGCCGAGCAACGGGATCACGCCGACCCGGTAGCGAAACAGCGCCAGTGCCGCCGCGGCCGTGATCAGCGCCGAGACGACGCCGAACGGCCCGCCCAGGCCTTGCGGCCAGAGCACGTGATAGGCGAAGAACAGCGCGAGGTTCAGGATCACGCCGACCACCGCCGCGGTGATCGCGGTCAGCGGCGCGGTGAACTTCAGGTTGCCGTGGGTGGTCTCGACCAGCGGCCCGCCGGCCAGGATGAACACGAACGAGGGCAGGAACGTGAAGTAGGTGGCCACGGTGGCCGCCAGTGCGCCGCCGAGGAACAGCGCCTGCGGCCCCAGCGCCTGGTGCAGCCAGCCGCCGACGAAGCCGACGAACGCGACCACGATGATCAGCGGGCCGGGCGTGGTCTCGCCCAGCGCCAGGCCGTCGATCATCTGCACGCCCGACAGCCAGTGGTGCTGCACGACCGCGCCCTGGACCACGTAGGGCAGCACCGAGTACGCGCCGCCGAAGGTCAGCAGCGCGGCCTTGGTGAAGAACGTGCCCATCTGGGTGAGCGTGCCGTCGGCGCCGAAGCGCGCCAGCAGCAGCGCCATCGGCACCGCCCACAGCGCGAACCCGAAGACGAGCACGCGCGCCAGCCGCGCGCGCGAGAAAAGCGCATGCGCGGGAGTTGGCGTGTCGTCATCGATCAGCGCCGGCCCGTAGCCCGAGGCCGCGGCACCGTGGCCGCCGCCGAGCGCGAAATACTGCGGCGCCCACTTGCCGCCGAAGTGGCCGATCAGCGCCGCGGCGATGACGATCGCCGGGAACGGAATGTCGAAGCCGAAGATCGCGACGAACGCGGCCGCGGCGATCGCCCACAGCCAGCGGTTCTTGAGCGCCCGCGAGCCGATGCGGTGCACCGCGTGCACGACCAGGGCCACCACCGCGGGCTTGAGCCCGAAGAACACGCCCGCGACCAGCGGCACCTGGCCGAACGCGACGTAGACCCACGACAGCCCGATCAGCAGCAGCAGCGAGGGCAGCACGAACAGCGCCCCCGCGGCGACGCCGCCGCGGCCGCGGTGCATCAGCCAGCCGATGTAGGTGGCGAGCTGCTGCGCCTCGGGGCCGGGCAGCACCATGCAGAAGTTCAGTGCGTGCAGGAAGCGCCGCTCGCTGATCCAGCGGCGCCGCTCGACCAGCTCGGTGTGCATGATCGCGATCTGCCCGGCCGGGCCGCCGAAGCTGATGAGGCCGAGCTTGAACCAGAAGCGCAGCGCCTCTGCGAAGCTCACCGCCGCAGGCGGGTCGGTGGCCGGCCTCACTCGTACGGGCCCCGGGTCACGAACGCGCCACCCTGGTAGCGCGTGACCGGGTCGTCCGCATCGAGTGTCGGCTGGCGCGCCTGCGCGGCGGCGCGAAAGCGTTCGGAGCTGTCCTGCGGCCGGTAGCCGATGTGATGCGCGCAGCGGTTGTCCCACCAGCGGGTGGCGTTGTCGGACATGCCGTAGACGACGCTGTGGCCGACCACCGGCGCCGTCAGGCTGGCCACCACCAGACGTTCGAGGTCGCCGAAGCTGAGCCAGGTGGCGAGCATGCGCCGGTCCTTCGGTTCGGGCAGCGCCGAGCCGATGCGCAGGCTCACGGTCTCGATGCCGTGGCGGTCGAAGTAGAACTGCGCCAGGTTCTCGCCGAAGGCCTTGCTCACGCCGTAGTAGCCGTCCGGGCGCAGCGGGGCGCGCGCGTCGATGACTTCGTCCTGGCGGTAGAAGCCGGTGACGTGGTTCGAACTGGCGAACACGATGCGCCGCACGCGCTGCTTGCGCGCCGCTTCGTAGAGGTGATAGACGCCGACGATGTTGGCCTGCAGGATCGGCTCGAACGGCCCTTCGACCGACACGCCGCCCAGGTGCACCACCGCATCGACGCCGTCGAGCAGCGCGAGCACCGCGCCAGCGTCTTCGAGCGCGGCGGGCATCGTCTCTTCGCCGGCGTCGGCCGCGCCCAGGTCGAGCCGGTCGCTGACGCGCAGCACCTCGCAGTGCGCCTTCAGGCGCGGGCGCAATTCACGCCCGAGCGTGCCGGCGGCGCCGGTCAGCAGCAGGCGCTTGAAAAGCGACGGGGTCGGGGGGGTGGACGGCATGCGCGGCGCTCCGGGAAGGTGGCGGAAGGCCGGACGCTACAACGGCAGTTCGGTGAAGTAGCGCCCGCCATGAAAGATCAGCGGCTGCGCGCCGGCACGCCAGCTGCAGCGTTCGACCTCGCCGACGAAGATCACGTGGTCGCCCTCTTCGTAGCGGCTGCGGTTGAAGCACTCGAACACCGCGGCGGCGCCGTCGAGGATCGGCGCGCCGCCGGCGCCTTCGCGGAACACCAGGTCGGCGAAGCGGTCGACCGACTTGCTCGCGAAACGCTCGGCCAGCGCGTGCTGCTCGGCCGCCAGGATGTTGATCGCGTAGTGCGAACCGCGCTCGAACGCGGGCATCGAGCCGGCGCTGCGCGCCAGGCTCCACAGCACCAGCGGCGGGTTCAACGACACCGAGTTGAACGAGTTCGCGGTCAGGCCCACCGGCGAGCCGCCGGCGCCGCGCGCGGTCACGATCGTCACGCCGGTGGCGAACATGCCGAGCGCGGCGCGGAAGTCGGTGCTCGAGAAGCTGGGCGCGACGGCGCGACGCGGAGGTTGCATGCGATGCATTGTCCGGGATTCGCGCCCGGCGGGCGCGCCGCGAGGCCTCTCTAGAATGCGCGCATGACCTCACCGGCCGGCCGCGCGGCCCCGAACTCGCGCTTCGATGCGGCGGCGCTGCACCGGCTCGGCGTGGTCGCGGTGCTGGGCTTCGCGTCGGGCCTGCCGCTGGCGCTCACCGGTCAGGCGATGCAGGCCTGGCTCAGCGGCGCCGGGGTCGATATCGCGACGATCGGCTTCCTCAGCCTGGTCGGCCTGCCCTATACCTTCAAGTTCCTGTGGGCGCCGCTGATGGACCGCTTCGAGCTGCCGTGGCTGGGCCGGCGCCGCGGCTGGCTCGTGCTCACGCAGCTCGCGCTGGCCGGCGCGCTGTGGTGGCTGGCCGGCACCTCGCCGACCGCGACCACGCGCGTCTTCGCACTGCTCGCGGTGCTGGTGGCGTTCATCTCGGCGTCGCAGGACGTGGTCATCGACGCCTACCGCACCGACCTGCTGCACGCCAGCGAACGCGGCCTGGGCTCGTCGCTCGCGGTGCTGGGCTACCGGCTGGCGATGATCCTTTCGGGCGGCGTGGCGCTGATCTGGGTCGATCCGCTGCAGGGCGGTGGCTGGAGCTGGCCCGAGGTCTACCGCTTCATGGCCGGCGTGATGGTGGCGGCGGCCGCGGTGTCGGCGTTCGCGCTGCCGCGCCTGAAGTTCGTGGCGCCGCCCGCCAGCGTGGCGCGGCGCGACGTGCTCGGCTTCGTCGCGGTGCTGGCGGCGGTGGCGTTCGGCGTGGTGGCCAGCGACCGGCTCGGCCCGCCGATCGCGCGTGCGCTGCTCGGGCCGTGGCTCGCCGGCGGCGCGTTGCCGGCGCCGCTGCAGGCCAAGTGGATCGAGCTGCTGGCGTTGATGCTGGGGGTGGCGTTCACGTTGCCGCTGGCCGCGTGGGCGGCGCGCGCGGCCAGGTTCGAAACCCTGCTCGGCGGGCTGCGCAGCTATTTCGCGCAGCGCGGCGCGGCCGCGTTCCTCGCCTTCATCGTGCTCTACAAGCTCGGCGACGCGTTCGCCGGCTCGCTGATGACGCCGTTCCTCTTGCAGGCAATGGCCTACAGCACCGCCGAGGTCGGCGTGGTGAACAAGGTGATCGGCCTGTGGCTGACGATCGGCGGCGCGCTGATCGGCGGGGCACTGATGCTGCGCCTGGGGCTGTGGCGCGCGCTGATGCTGTTCGGCATCCTGCAGATGCTGTCCAACCTGGGCTTCTGGTGGCTCGCGGTGCACGGCCGCGGCGTGCTGCCGGGGCTGACGATCCCGGCCTTCGACTGGGGCTTCGTGAAGCTGGTGCACGCCACCCCGGTGGACGGCGGGCTGCTGCTGGTGATCGCATGGGAGAACCTTGCCAGCGGCATGGGCACCGCGGCCTTCGTGGCGTTCCTGATGAGCCTGTGCAACCAGCGCTTCACGGCGACGCAGTTCGCGCTGCTCAGCGCGTTCGCGTCGGTCGGCCGGGTCTGGGTCGGGCCGCTCGCCGGGGTGCTGGCCGAGTCGATCGGCTGGCCGGTGTTCTTCATCGTCTCGACCTTCCTCGCGCTGCCGGCGCTGGTGATGCTGTGGTGGATGCGCGTGGCGGTGCGCGCGCTCGAGTACGACCCCGGCGCGCCGGTCGCCGACGACTGACCGCCCGCCACCGACGCCGCCACGGAACCACCGCGCCACCCCGTGAATCTGATCCCACGATGAGTCTTCCGGCACCACTGCGCTCGCTCCCCGACAGCGCGACCCCTGCCGCCGCCGTCGGCGCGCACCCGTTGCACGCGTGCCGCTGCGCGCGGCACACACGCCGGCGTTTCACCGGCGGCTTGCTCGCCGTGGGCACGCTGCCGTGGCTGCCGGCGCAGGCGCGCGAGGGTGTCGACGTGGGCCCGAAGTCGAGTTTCGCCAACATCGTTTCGGCCCAGCAGATCGAGCAGGCGGCCGGTCAGCAGTACCTGCAGATGCAGCAGCAGGCGGCGCAACAACGCGCGCTCGCGCCGGCCGGCAGCCCGCAGCTGGTGCGGCTGCGCGCGATCGCGCAGCGCCTGATCCCTTACACCTACGAATGGAACGAGCGCGCCCGCCAGTGGCGCTGGGAGGTCAGCCTGATCGCCAGCCCGCAGATCAATGCCTTCTGCATGCCGGGCGGCAAGATCGCGTTCTACTCCGGCATCCTCGATCGGCTCAGGCTCAACGACGACGAGGTCGCGGTGGTGATGGGCCACGAGATGGCCCATGCGCTGCGCGAGCACGCCCGCGAACGCATGGGCAAGACGCTGGCCACGCGCGGCGCGATCGAGCTCGGCGCGGCGCTGTTCGGCCTGGGCAACGGCGGGCGCTACCTGGCCGACATGGGTGGCCAGCTGCTCACGCTGCGCTTCGGCCGCGAAGACGAATCCGAGGCCGATCTGGTGGGCATGGAACTCGCCGCCCGCGCCGGCTACGACCCGCGCGCCGGGGTTACGCTGTGGCAGAAGATGGCCGCGGCGAACCAGGGCGCGCCGCCGCAGTGGCTGAGCACGCACCCGTCGGGGCCGACGCGCATACGCGACATCGAGGCGAGCCTGCCGAAGGTCGAGCCGCTGTACTTGCGCGCCGCCAGGCCGCCCCGGCGCGACGCGCCGGCGCCGGTCACCAGCGCGCCGGCAGGTTCCTGAGGAGCCGCCAGCCGGTCGGGTCGGCGCGCAGGTAGTCGCCGCCCTCCAGGTCTTTCATCAGGCGGCTCACCATCTCGCGCGAACAGCCGAGCCGGTTCGCCATTTCGCGGTGAGTGAGCCGCTCGGTGATCACCCGCGTGCCGTCGTCGGCCGGCATCGCCAGCGCATCGAGCAGCAGCACCAGCCGGCCGTAGACGTCGTTCAGCGCCAGTTGCTTGGCCGTCAACGTCGCCGCGCGGGCGCGGCGGATGACCTTGGCGAGCAGATCGAAGGCGAACTCGGGGTGTTCGGCGATGTGCTGCAGCAAGGTCGTGCGCGTGACCACCGCGCAGTCGCAGGGTTCGAGCGTGACCATGCTGGCCGAGCGCGGGCCGCCATCGAGGCTGATCTCGCCCAGGTATTCGCCAGCACCGTAGGTGCCGTAGGTGATCTCGCGGTCGCGCTCGCCGCTGCCGAACACCCGCACCCGGCCCGACAGGATGATGAAGAGGGTGTCGCCGTACTCGCCCTCCTCGACCAGACGATGGTCCTTGCGGTAGCGCTTGAGTTCGCCGCGCTGCGCAAGCAGGCGCAACGGTTCGGGCAGGGCGGCAAGCAGATCGGGAGCAAGGTTCGACGAGGCCATGGGCGGCGATGCCCGCCCACCTATGGGCGCCGGCTCGCAGCCCGAATGCTAGTGCAGCGCTCGACGCCGTGTGGGACGCCGCACTGCCCGCGCGCAGGCCGCGGGGTGCGGCTTGCGCGCGTCGTCAATCGTCGGTGTAGGCGAGTTCCCGATGGGCCGCGCCGCGCAGGACGCCCATCAGCGGCGGCAGCACGGCCACCTGTTGCACGAGCGCGCGGATGCTCTGCGCACCGGTTTTCAGGCGGATGTTGCCGATCTGCGTGCGCACGGTGGAGATCGCCACGCCGACGTCGGCCGCGATCTCGGTGGGCGGCGTGCCGCGGCACAGCGCCGCCAGCACGCGGGTCTCGGCGCTGGTCAGCCCATGGCTGCGGGCGTAACCCTGCACCGACAGCACCTCGCAGACCTGGCGCTTGCCGAGCATCAGCAGAGTGACCGCCGCGCCGGGTTCGTCGGGTCCCGACAGCGGCACGACCGAGACACTGACCTTCTGCGCGCCGGCGCCGAGCGTCAGCAGCTTGCGCAGCCCGCGCTGCGCGGCGGCCTGCAGCGCCTCGGCCAGCGGCAGCACGTCGGGTGCCCGGCGGGCGCGCAACTCGCCACCGAACAACTGCAGCGGGTGGGCGCTGTCGAGTTCGGCGCGCGCCGCATGGTTGGCATGAATGACCTGCGACTCGTCGGCCAACAGCAGCATGCCGTAGTCGATTTCGTCGAGCGTGGCGGCCAGCCAGTGGCGCGTATGAACCGGCGCAGCACGCCGCTCGGGGCCGATGTAGCGATTGCCGGCGCCAGCCGCGAGCAGCGCCGCGTCGCGGGTGGCGTTGGCGGCGTTGAGACGAGACACATCGAACATGACATTCCTCCGTGAGTGCGCCCGCCAGTGCTTGAGCCAGCGGGTTGATTCAAGGGTAGGGAATGCGGCAGGCCCCGGGACGTGAATATGGCGGCGCCGGCGTGTGACTTATTCACCTCCGGGGCGAGCGAGCGTTGCCAGGACGCGTCAGGCCAGCACGCGCAGCAGCCAGCGGTTCATGTCGGCGATCTCGGGCGCGCACACCGAGTGCGGCATCGGGTACGCATGCCATTCGACCGGGTAGCCGAGTGCCACCAGCGCGTCGCGCGAGGCGCTGGCGCGCGCGATCGGGATCACCGTGTCGGCATTGCCGTGGGCCTGGAAGATCGGCAGCCCGGCGTTGGCCGGGCTGCGCTCGGCGGCGGTCTGCGCGGCCAGCGGCAGGTAGCCCGACATGCCGAGCAGCCCGGCCAGGCGCTCGCCATGACGCAACCCGGTCATGAAGGTCATCGCGCAGCCCTGCGAAAACCCGGCCAGCACGATGCGCCGGGCGGCAACGCCGCGCGCGCGCTCCTTGGCGATCAGCGCGTCGACCAGCGCCTGCGATTTGCGCAAGCCGGCTTCGTCTTCGCGCGGGCGCCCGTCGAGGCCCGGATCGGCGCCCAGGATGTCGTACCAGGCGCGCATCACGTAGCCGCCGTTGAGGGTGACCGGCCGCGTGGGCGCGCTCGGGAAGACGAAGCGCACCGCGCCGACGCTGGCCAGGTCGAGCTCCTGCGCGACCGGCACGAAGTCGTTGCCGTCGGCACCCAGGCCGTGCAGGATGATGACGCTCGCGGTCGGCTTCGGTGCGGTTTCGATTTCGATGACTTCGAGTGACATGGCGGGTTCCGAGAGTTTCGTTGCGGGTCGGTTGTCGGCGGTGCGCAGCGCCGGTTGCTGCGCGCTCGTCAGGTATCGATCGGAAACAGGACACGCGACTTTGCTCCTGGTGTTCGCAGCGGGCCGGCGGACCGTGCGCGATCGGTCAGAGCTTGAAGTCGTAGTCGATCGTCAGCGGCGCATGGTCGCTGAAGCGCTGGTCGAGGTAGATCGATTCGCGCCGGGCCAGCGCTGCGGTGCGCGGCGTCGCCAGGTGGTAGTCGATCCGCCAGCCGACGTTCTTGGCGCGGGCCTGGCCACGGCTGCTCCACCAGGTGTACTGCTCGGGATGCGGGTTGAGCGTGCGGAACACGTCGACCAGGCCCAGGCCCGACGTCGCGTCGAGCGCGGACGTCATCCAGGCGCGCTCTTCGGGCAGGAAGCCGCTGTTCTTCTGGTTGCCCTTCCAGTTCTTCAGGTCGGCCTGCTGGTGGGCGATGTTGATGTCGCCGCACAGCACGAAGTCGCGCTGTTGCTTCAGGGCCATCAGGTGCGGGTGCATCAGGGCCAGGAAGCGGAACTTGGCCTGCTGGCGCTCCTCACCCGAGGAGCCGCTGGGAAAGTAGCTGCTGATGACCGAGAACTTGCGCTTCGGGGTGTCAAAGCGCAGTTCGACGTAGCGCCCTTCGGCATCGAACTCGCCGCCATCAAAGCCCACCACCACATCGCTGGGCGCATGGCGGGTGTAGACGCCCACGCCCGAGTAGCCCTTTTTCTCGGCCAGCTGGAAGTGGCCCTGGAGGCCGGCGATTTCTTCGAAGCGGCCGGCCAGGTCAGGGGCCTGGGCCTTGATCTCCTGCACGCAAATACAATCCGGCTGCGTGGCCGCAATCCAGGCTTCGACGCCCTTGGTGGTGGCCGATCGGATGCCGTTGAGATTGAGGCTGGTTAATTTGAACAAGGAATTCCCCATGGTGGTTGAGAGCGTGCAAGGGTCTGGACAAGACCCGCTGGCCCAGGATTTTGTGCAGTTTGCGGTGGATGCCGGGGTGCTGCGCTTTGGCGAGTTCAAGACCAAGGCCGGTCGCCTGAGCCCTTACTTCTTCAATGCGGGGCTGTTTGATGACGGCGCCAAGCTGGGTCGGCTGGCGGAATTCTATGCAAAACGGATCCTCGACAGCGGCATCGAATTCGACATGATCTTCGGCCCGGCCTACAAGGGCATTCCGCTGGCGGCGGCCGTGGCCATCGAGCTGGCGCGCCTGGGCCGCAACGTGCCCTTTGCCTACAACCGCAAGGAGGCCAAGGACCACGGCGAGGGGGGCACTTTGGTGGGGGCGCCGCTCAAGGGCCGGGTGATGATCGTGGACGATGTGATGTCCGCCGGCACGGCCGCGCGCGAGTCGATCGCCATCATCCAGGCCGCCGGGGCCCAGCCCCATGCCGTGGCCCTGGCCCTGGATCGGCAGGAGAAAGCCACCGAAAACGGCCAGGACGTGCCCTACAGCGCTGTGCAATATGTCCGGGATCGGCTCGGTTTGCAGGTCTGTTCTGTCGCCAAGCTGGCGGACTTGTTACAGTATCTGCAACAAACCGGGCAGGGCGGTTCGGCGGCGGATCACGAGCGTGTTCTGGCCTACCGCCAACGCTATGGGGTGGATGAAGGATAAAGAGTGACAAAAAGGGTTTGGGCCGTGATGGGCTTGCTGGCTGTCCAAGGCGGACTGCAGCTTGTCCATGCCCAAGCCATCTACACCTGTGTCGATGCCAAGGGCCGTCGCATCACCGCGGATCGCCCGATTCCCGAATGCCTGGACCGCGAACAGCGCGAGCTCAACCCCAGCGGGACCGTCAAACGCCAGATTGCGCCCAGTCAGACGGCCGAGGAACGGGCTGCCGAAGAGGCCAGGCAGCGCCAGGCCGCCGAAGAGCAGGCGCGCATCGCTGAGGAGAAGCGGCGCGATCGGGCCCTGCTGGCGCGGTATGCCAATCGGGCTGCGCACGATGCGGAGCGCGGCGAGGCGCTCAAGCAGGTGGACGAGGTGGTGGTGCTGGCGCAGCGCCGCATCGAAGACCTCAAGGCCCAGCGCAAGGCCATCGAGACCGAGTTCGAGTTCTACCGTCGCGATCCCTCCAAGGCGCCGCTGGCGCTGCGCATGCGGCAACAGGACAACCTGGGCGCCGAGCAGGCGCAGCTGCGCTTCATCGAGGAACAGGCGCAGGAGAAGAAGCGCATCAACCAGCGCTTCGACCGTGAGTTGCAACGCCTGAACCAGCTCTGGTCCGGCGCACGTTGAGCCCGCCACGGGCCACCCCGGCCCGGGCGCGATCCGGCCTCAGGCCAGCCGGCTCTTGAGCAGCTCGTTGACCTGGCCTGGGTTGGCCTTGCCCTTGCTGGCCTTCATCACCTGGCCGACCAGGGC
>JAGWTP010000150.1 GCA_028868895.1 Burkholderiales bacterium | reverse complement strand
GCGCATCAAAGGCTCGCAGCTCGACGAGGTCGTGATCACCAACACCATCCCGCAACGCGAGGATGTCAAGCAATGCCCGAAGGTGCGCCAGCTGTCGGTGGCCTTCCTGTTTGCCGAAACCATCCGTCGCATCTCAGACGGCGAATCGGTCACCTCCTTGTTTGCGGAGCAGAACGCGAACTTCTAGAAACGCGCAGATGTTCCCTGCGGGAGCATCTGCTCGGCTGTGGGCCCGACGGCCCGTTTTCCCCCGAAGGACCTGGTCGCGGGCCTTCACCACTTTGGAGTCAACCATGAAATTCACCGCTTTCGAGCGCACGCTGCAGGGGACCGGAGCGAGCCGCCGCCTGCGCAATGCGCAAAAGGTCCCGGGCATCGTCTACGGCGCGGGCACGCCGGCCATGATCGAGCTCGATCACAACGCCCTGTTCTTCGCCCTGAAGAAGGAGGCCTTCCACTCGTCCATCCTCGAGATGGAACTGGCGGGCAAGAGCGAGCAGGTGCTGCTGCGCGACTACCAGATGCACCCGTTTCGCCCGATCGTGCTGCACATCGACTTCCAGCGTGTCGATGCCACCACCAAGATCGTGAAGAAGGTGCCGCTGCACTTCATCAATGAAGAGAACTCGCCAGCCGTCAAGACCGACAGTTGCGTCGTCAACCACGTCGTCACCGAGCTGCGCATATCGTGCCTGGCTTCGCAGCTGCCGGAGTTCCTGACGATCGATCTGGGCAACCTCGCCAAGGGCCAGACGCTGCATGTCAACGACATCCAACTCGGCGACGGCATCAAGGTCATGACGCAAGGCAAGCCGAACCCGGTGATCGTGTCGGTGTCGGCCCAGGCCGCTGAAGAAGAGGCCGTGGTCGCCCCGGTGGTCGTGGCCGCACCGGCCGCCCCCACAAAGGCGAAGAAGACCGAGAAACAGAACAAGAAATAGACCCACCCGCAAGGGTGAGGCTGAGCCCCACTTCGGTGGGGCTTTTTCGTTGAAATGCGCCATCGATAATCAGGTCATGATTCGACTGCTCGTCGGCCTGGGCAACCCCGGCCCCGAATACACCGCCACCCGGCACAACGCCGGGTTCTGGTTCGTCGACGCAGCGGCCCGCACGCTGCGCGCGAACCTCGCGCCCGAGCGCGGCTACTTCGGTCTGGCGGCACGCGTGAACGCGGCACACGGGCCGGTCTGGCTGCTGCAGCCGATGACCTTCATGAACCTGTCGGGCAAGTCGGTCGCGGCGCTGGCGCGCTTCTTCAAGATCGCGCCGGGCGAGATCCTGGTCGCGCACGACGAGCTCGACCTGCTGCCCGGCCACGTGAAGATGAAGTTCGGCGGCAGCCACGCCGGCCACAACGGCTTGAAAGACATCCAGGCGCAACTCGGCAGCGCCGATTTCTGGCGGCTGCGACTGGGCATCGGCCATCCGGGCGTCAAGGCCGAGGTGGTGGACTACGTGTTGCGCAAGCCGCCGGCGGAGCAGCGCGAGGCCATCGACAAGAGCATCGAACAATCGGTCTCGGCGCTCGATCTCTTGCTCGAAGGCGACATGGAGCGCGCGCTGATGAAGGTCCACGCCAAGCCGCCGCGCCCCAAGCCGCCGCCGCCCCCCAAGCCCGAAACGCCACCCGCCGCCCCCACAAACACCGCCGCGTTGAAAGACTCGACATGAAGCACGCTGCGGGCGCTCTGGTGTTTTGTCTCGCCACGCTTGGCAGCGTACAGGCGCAACCGATCTATCGCTGCGGCAACGTGTACTCGCAAACGCCTTGCCCTCAGGGCCGCATCGTCGACGCCACCGACCCACGCACCGAGGCGCAGCGCGCCGAGGCCCGCAGCGTGGCAGCCGACGACCGACGGCGCGCGACCGAGATGCGCCGCGACCGGCTCGCCGACCAAGCCGCGTTGAAACCCGGCGGCGCGAGCAGCCTCAGCGGGTCGGCGCCGGTTCAGGCCAAGGCGGCGTCGGCCGCCGGGCGCAGCCATCCAACGAAGAAGCGCCGGGCCGGTCGGCCGGTTCCAACGAGCGATGTCATCGTTTTCGAGCCGGCCCCACGCGCGCGGCGCGGCGGCGCGTAGCTCGGCCCGTCACGAACCGGCCGGCGTCGCGGCACCGGCCGCCTGCTGCAGCCGCCGGTACTTTGCCCACAGCGACTCCTTCGACTCGATGTATTCCGGGTGGATCGGGATGCAGTCCACCGGGCACACCTGAACGCATTGCGGCTCGTCGAAATGGCCGACGCATTCGGTGCACCTGGCTGGGTCGATCTGATAGAAATCGATTCCCATCGAGATCGCCTGGTTCGGACACTCGGGTTCGCACACATCGCAGTTGATGCATTCGTCCGTGATCAGCAGTGCCATATCGGATTCAAGCCTCGGTCGATTTCACCCGCTGGGCCAGGCGACTCAGCACCGAGGGTGACACGAACTTCGAAACATCGCCGCCCAAGGTGGCAATTTCGCGCACGAAGGTGCCCGAGACGAACTGGTAGCGGTCGCCCGGGGTCAGGAACACGGTTTCCACATCGGGCATCAGCTGGCGGTTCATGCCCGCCATCTGGAATTCGTATTCAAAGTCGCTGACCGCGCGCAGGCCACGCACCACGACCTTGCCATCGTTGCCGACGACGAAGTCGCGCAGCAGCCCGCGAAACGCCATGACCTCGACGTTCGGGTAGTTGGCCGCGAGTTCGGTCGCGATGTCCAGCCGCTCGGCGATCGTGAACATCGTGCGCTTGTGGTGCCCGGCAGCAACCGCGACGATCAGCCGCTCGAACAGGCGGCTGGCGCGGCGCATCAGGTCTTCGTGCCCGAGCGTCATCGGGTCGAATGTGCCGGGGTAGACGGCAGTGAGTTTGGTCGTGGAGGTCATGGTGCGCTCCCGGCAGGTTGAATCCGGCCGCAGTGTAGCCGGCGGTAACTCACGTCGGGCCGACGCGCTGCAGCAGGTGGAAGTGCACGGCTCCGGCACGCCCCTGGCGATGCAGCTTCAGGCCCTGCGAGGCCGGCACGTCGCTCGGCAGCGCGTGCCCGGCCTCGACGTAGACGAAGCCTTGCGGCACCACGAGCCGACGCGCGAGCACGAGCGCCGGCTCGACCAGCGGCACATCGAAAGGTGGGTCGACGAAGACCAGCTCGAACGCGTCGGCCGGGCAGCGCGCCATCCAGGCCATCGCGTCGGTCGCCTCGACGCGCAGCTGCGCGGCATTCAGCCGCAACTTGGCCTCGTTCAAGCGCGCCGCCAGGCGGCGGTCGCGCTCCAGCAGCACCACGTCGGCCGCGCCGCGCGAAGCGGCCTCGAATCCCAGCGCGCCCGAGCCCGCGAACGCGTCGAGGCAGCGCCAGCCGCTCAGGTCCTGGCCGAGCCAGTTGAACAGCGTCTCGCGCACCCGGTCGGGCGTGGGGCGCAGTCCCGGTGCGTCGGCCACCGCGAGCTTGCTGCGTTTCCACTGCCCGCCGATGATGCGCACCTCGCGTGGCAGCGCCGGGTGTGGCGGCGCGGTCACAGGCGCACCGCGATGCCGTCGCGTGCCAGCAAGGCCTTGGCCTGGCCGACCGTGAACTCGCCGTAGTGAAAGATGCTCGCCGCCAGCACCGCGTCGGCGCCGCCGATGCGGATGCCGTCCGACAGGTGTTCCAGCGCGCCGACGCCGCCCGAGGCGATCACCGGCACGCTCACCGCGTCGCTGACCGCACGCGTCAACTCCAGATCGAAGCCGATCTTCGTGCCATCGCGGTCCATGCTGGTCAGCAAAATCTCGCCGGCGCCTTGCGCCACCATCTCGCGGGCCCAGGCGACGGCGTCCAGCCCGGTGTTCTTGCGCCCGCCGTGGGTGTAGACGTCCCAGCCGGATCGATCGGCGCGCGCCTTCGCGTCGATCGCCACGACGATGCACTGCGCCCCGTACTTGCTTGATGCGTCGCGAATCACCTGCGGGTTGGCGACCGCCGCGGAGTTGAAGCTGACCTTGTCGGCGCCCGCGTTGAGCAGGCGGCGCACGTCCTCGACGGTGCGCACGCCGCCGCCCACGGTGAGCGGGATGAACACCTGCGAGGCCACCGCCTCGATGATGTGCAGGATCAAGTCGCGGCCGTCGCTGGTGGCGGTGATGTCGAGAAAGGTGATTTCGTCGGCGCCCTGGTCGTTGTAGCGTGCGGCAATCTCGACCGGGTCACCGGCGTCGCGCAGTTCGACGAAATTGACGCCCTTGACGACCCGCCCGCCGGTCACGTCGAGGCAGGGAATGATGCGCTTGGCAAGCATGGGCGTGAGGGCTGCCGCAGCAAGCCGGGGTTCACGAGGAGGCGACGGCGTTCAGGCGCCGGCGAGCTCGTCGGCGCGAATCTGCGCGGCGGCGAAGTCGAGGTCGCCGCTGTAGATCGCACGGCCGCAGATCACGCCTTCGACGCCCTGGTCTTCCACGGCACACAGGCGCTCGACGTCGGCCATGTTGCTCAGGCCGCCCGAGGCGATCACCGGGATCGTCAGCGCCTGCGCCAGCTTCACGGTGGCGTCGATGTTGATGCCACTGAGCATGCCGTCGCGGCCGATGTCGGTGTAGATCACGCCTTCGACGCCGTAGTCCTGGAACTTCTTGGCCAGATCGACGACCTCGTGGCCGGTGAGCTTGCTCCAGCCGTCGGTGGCGACCTTGCCGTTCTTCGCGTCCAGGCCGACGATGATGTGGCCGCCGAACGCGGTGCAGGCGTCACGCAGGAAGCCCGGGTTCTTGACCGCGGCGGTGCCGATGATGATGTAGCTCAGGCCGTCGTCGAGGTAGCGCTCGATCGTGTCGAGATCGCGGATGCCGCCGCCGAGTTGCACCGGGATCTCTTCGCCCACCTCGGCCAGGATCGCCTTGATCGCGCCCTCGTTGACCGGCTTGCCGGCGAATGCGCCGTTCAGGTCGACCAGGTGCAGTCGCCGGGCGCCGGCATCGACCCAGCGCCGGGCCATTCGGGCCGGGTCTTCGCTGAAGGTGGTGGAATCGTTCATGTCGCCTTGCTTCAGGCGGACACAGTGACCGTCTTTCAGGTCGATCGCGGGAATGAGCAGCATGGCCGGCGGGGCGAGGGGAACCGTCAGGGGTTCCAGTGGAGGAAGTTGCGGTACAGCGCCAGACCGTGTTCGGCGCTCTTCTCGGGGTGGAACTGGGTCGCGAAAATATTATCGCGGGCCAGCGCGCAGGTAAAGCGCGTTCCGTAGTCGGTTTCGCCCACGCTGTGGCGCGCGTCCGACGGGCGGGCGTAGTAGCTGTGCACGAAATAGAAGTATGCGGCGTCGGGAACGCCCTGCCACAGTGCATGCGGGCGCGCCTGGAACACCTGGTTCCAGCCCATCTGCGGCACCTTGTAGCGGCTGCCGTCGGGTTGCAGCCGGCCTTCGAGCCGGAAGCGGATCACCTCGCCGTCGATCAGCCCGAGCCCGTCGGTGGGGCCCTCTTCGCTGCGTGCGAGCAGCATCTGCATGCCCACGCACACGCCCATCAGCGGCTTGTGGGCCGCCGCGTGCAGCACCGCCTCGCGCAGGCCCGAGTCGCGCAGTTCGCGCATGCAGTCGGGCATCGCGCCCTGGCCGGGCAGCACGACGCGCTCGGCCGCGAACACGTCGCCGGGTTTCGAGGTGACGATCACGTCGACACCGCTGTCGCGCGCGACGTGCATCACTGCCTGCGACACCGAGCGCAGATTGCCCATGCCGTAGTCGACGACGGCCACGGTGCGGCTCATCTCACAGGCTTCCCTTGGTCGAAGGGATCACCCCCGCGGCGCGCGGATCGATCTCAAGCGCCATGCGCAATGCCCGCGCGTAGGCCTTGAAGATCGTCTCGCACTGGTGGTGGGCGTTGTCGCCGTGCAGGTTGTCGATGTGCAGCGTCACGCCGGCGTGGTTCGCGAAGCCCTGGAAGAACTCGTAGACCAGCTGGGTGTCGAGCGCGCCGACCATGCCGCTCTTGAAATCGACGCGCATGTGCAGCCCCGGACGGCCCGAGAAGTCGATCACGACGCGCGACAGCGCTTCGTCGAGCGGCACGTAGGCGTGGCCGTAGCGGCGCAGACCCTTCTTGTCGCCCACCGCCTTGGCGATCGCCTGACCGAAGGTGATGCCCACGTCTTCGACGGTGTGGTGGCCGTCGATGTGCAGGTCGCCCCGGGCTTCGACCTCCAGGTCGATCAGGCCATGGCGGGCAACCTGGTCGAGCATGTGGTCGAAGAAACCGATGCCGGTGGCCAGCTTCGCCGTGCCGCTGCCGTCCAGGTTCAGCGCGACCCGGATCTGCGTTTCGGTGGTGTTGCGCGTGACGTCGGCCAGTCGGGGGGTGTCCATCACAGGCTCGCTTTCAGGGCTTCGAACATCAGGACATTTTCCTCGGGCGTGCCCACCGTGATGCGCAGGCAGTTGGCCAGCAGCGGGTGCAGGCCGGCAACGTGCTTCACGAGCACGCCGCGCGCCTTCATGCCTTCGAAGGTTCGCTTCGAGTCGGGCACGCGCACGAGGATCATGTTGGCTTCGCT
>JAGWTP010000149.1 GCA_028868895.1 Burkholderiales bacterium | reverse complement strand
TGCCGCTGCCCGAGCAGCCGTGCGTGACCATCAGCACCGGCGGCGTCGGGCGGGTCGCCGCGAGTGCCGTCGAAAGGTAGCGGTGCGCCGAGTTCGTTGCGCTGTCGCGCTCGCTCGCCGACGCGTCGGCGCCAAGCTGGGCCGCGCGCAGCACCGCCACCTTGGCGCGCACCAGCGCGCGGTACACGGTGTCGTAGCGCAGCACGCGCAGGCCGGCGTGGTCACCGCTGCGCTCGATGTACGCGTTGACAAAGCGGTGCGACAGGCGTGCGAGGCCGTGCGCGTGCAGGTCCATCGCCATGAACGCGACATCGCTGGCCACGTCGGTCCAGCGCAGCGCGGGGCTGAACTCCAGGCAGTCGAACACGGTCGTGGCGCCGTCGATCTGGGTGACGTTGCCCAGGTGCAGGTCGCCGTGGCATTCGCGCACGCGGCCGTCGCGCAAGCGTTGCTCGAACGTGCCGCGCAGCGCGTCGAAGGTTTGCGCCTCCCAGCGGCGCAGTTCGATCAACGCAACGCGTTCGTCGGGCGCGCGGCACAGGGCCTGCAGCGTCTGCAGCGTCTCTTGCACCGGTGTGCGAACGGCGTCGGCGTGGCCGAAGCCGCCCGCCGGGCCGGCGACGGCCGCATCGGCATGGAAAGCGCACAGCACCTCGACCAGCGCATCGACGTGGGCCGGCCGCAGTTCGCCTCGGGCGGCAAGCCGCTCCCACAGGCCGTCCTGCGCGAACGCACGCATGCGCACGGCCCAGTCGAGCACCGGGCCGTCGCCACCGAACGCCGGCTGCGCCACGCTGCCGGTGACCGGCACCACGTCGAGGTACAGCGCGGGTGCCAGCCGCCGGTTCAGGCGCAGTTCCTCGTCGCAATAGAAGCGCCGCAGCGCCGGCGTCGTGAAGTCGACGAAGCCCAGATCCACGGCCTTCTTGATCTTGCAGGCCAGGCCGCCGGCCAGCAGCACGTACGAGATGTGGGTCTCGATCAGCGCCACCTCGCTCGGCGGCGGCCCGGCGCGCAGCCGCTCGAGCAGCGCCGCGACCATCCGCCGCTGCGCGCCCGCGTCGCTCACCGTGGCATCGGCCACTCGCCGCCCGGCTCCGGCGGCCCGTGGTGCGCCGCCCAGTCCTTGGCCTTGGCCATCGCGATGCGGATGGCGCGGCCTTCGTCCATGCCTTCGCGCAGCAGCGCGTTGGCGATCTCCACCGCCTTGCTTCGGGTGACCGGCTCCAGGTGCCGCATCGACACCGGACAGCGCTGCTCGGTCCAGGGCATGGTCGGACGGCGCCCGCTCAGACCAGCTCGAAACCCACACCGCGCACCGGCGCCGCCACGTCGCCGAGCGCGGCCCGCATCGCGTCGTCGACGTCGTGCAGCCAGACGAACTGCAGCGCCTCGCGCGCCGATGCCGGGATGTCGCGCAGATCCTTCTCGTTGCGCGCCGGCAGCAGCACCGTGCGCACGCCGGCGCGCTGGGCCGCCAGCACCTTTTCCTTGACGCCGCCGACCGGCAGCACCAGGCCGCGCAGGCTGATCTCGCCGGTCATCGCCACGTCGTGGCGCACCGCGCGCTCGGTGAACAGCGAGGCCAGCGCGACGAACATCGCCACACCGGCGCTCGGGCCGTCCTTCGGGATCGCGCCGGCCGGCACGTGCACGTGCACGTCGACGCCGTCCAGCGCCGACGCCGAAATGCGCAGCTCGCTGGCGTGCACCTTGACGAGCGTCAGCGCGGCCTGCGCGCTTTCCTTCATCACGTCGCCGAGCTGCCCGGTCAGGATCAGCTTGCCCGAGCCCATCACGCGGGTGGCCTCGATGAACAGGATGTCGCCGCCCGCCGGCGTCCAGGCCAGCCCGGTGGCCACGCCGGGCACGCTGCTGCGCATCGCGACCTCGTGCTCGAACGGTGGTGCGCCGAGGATGGCGTCGAGATCGGCCGCATCGACGCGCACCTGCGCCGTCGAGCCCTCGGCCACCTTCATCGCGGCGTGGCGCATCAGGCGGCCGATCTCGCGCTCGAGCTGGCGCACGCCGGCCTCGCGGGTGTAGTCGGCCACGACGCTGCACAAGGCGCTGTCGGTGAGTTCGCACTGCGCGTCGCGCAGCCCGTTGGTCTGGCGCTGGCGCGGCACCAGGTAGCGCAGCGCGATCTGGAGCTTTTCTTCCTGGGTGTAGCCGGGCAGGTCGATCACCTCCATGCGGTCGCGCACCGGCGGCGGCACGTTGTCGATGACGTTGGCGGTGGCGATGAAGACGACCCGGCTCAGGTCGAACGGCACACCCAGGTAGTTGTCGCGGAAGCTCGAGTTCTGCTCCGGGTCGAGCACCTCGAGCAGGGCCGCGGAGGGGTCGCCGTGGGCGCTGCTCGAGACCTTGTCGACCTCGTCGAGCATCATCACGCAGTGGCGCGCGCCGGCCTTGCGCAGGCTCTGCACGACGATGCCGGGCATCGCGCCGATGTAGGTGCGGCGGTGGCCGCGGATCTCGGCCTCGTCGTGCACACCGCCGAGCGACACACGCACGAACGGCCGCTCGAGCGCGCGCGCGATGCTCTGGCCGAGCGAGGTCTTGCCCACCCCGGGCGGGCCGACGAAGCACAGGATCGGCGCGCGCCCGTGCGGGTTGAGCTTTTGCACCGCCAGGTACTCGACGATGCGCTGCTTGATGCGCGCCAGCCCGAAGTGGTCGGCCTCCAGCACCTGGCGTGCCGCGTTCAGGTCGATCTCGGTCTCGGGCGGCGTGGCCCACGGCAGCTCGGTCATCCACTCGAGGTAGGTGCGCAGCATCGACGACTCGCCAGACGCTTCGGTCATGCGCTTCAGGCGCCCGAGCTCCTTGAGCGCCTGGGTCTGCACGTCGGCCGGCATGCCGGCCTTCATGATCAGCGCCTCGAGCCGCTCGACGTCTTCGTCGTGCTCGCCTTCCTCGCCGAGTTCCTTCTGGATCGTCTTGAGCTGCTCGCGCAGCAGGAACTTGCGCTGGCGGTCATCGAGCTGCTCCTTGGTGCGCTCGCCGATCTCCTGCGACAGGCGCAGCACCTCGATGCGGCGCGACAGGATCTGCAGCACCTTGCCCAGCCGCTCCTCGGTGCTCTCGGTCTCGAGCAGCATCTGCTTCTCGGCGACCTCGGCATCGAGCAGGCTGGCGACGATGTCGGCCAGCTGCGACGGTGCGCGCGTGGCCTGCAACGCGTGGGCGAGTTCGACCGGCACCCCCGGCAGCAGCGACAGGATCTCGACCGCGCGCTCGCGCAACTGCAGCCCCAGGGCCTCGGCCTGGGTCGACACCCGGGTCGGCTCGGCGATGCGCTGCACGCGCGCGGCCAGGAACGGAAAGCCCTCCACCAGCGACTCGATGCGGATGCGCTGCAGGCCCTGGCACACCGCGTGGCGCAGCACCGGCTCGGTCGACTTGTCGTCCGGTCCCGAGTGCTGCACGACCTTGGCCAGCGTGCCGACGTCGCACAGCGCGTCGCGGCCGGGGTCGTCGACCTGCGCGTCGCGCTGCATCACGATGCCGATCGCCGCGCCGGTGCGCACCGCATGCTGCACCGCGGCGATCGACTTGGCACGGCCGACGCTGATCGGCATCAGCACGTGCGGGAACAGCACCACGTTGCGCATCGGCACCAGCGCGATCACGCCCTCGGGCAGTTCAGGCAGGTTGGGTGGGCTCATGGCGCCTCGCATCGCCGCAAATGGACGTTTTTTAGAATAGGCCCGCCCCGCGCCGGCGCGTTGATCTGGCGCAGTCCGGCCGGCATTTTTCAGGCGCCTTCGGCGGCGTCGAACGACAGTCCGCGGTCCAGCCACCGCGTCAACACGGCCGCGAATCGCTGCGGCTCGATCCGGCGGCCGGCCGTTTCGTTGCAGGAGACGGTGCGCCGCCGCAGCAACGACTCATCACCGGGTTGGCCCATCAGGTCGCACAGCAAGGCCCAGTCGGCCGTGCCGACCAGCGTGCCCGCGACCAGCAACACGCCGTGCCGGCACCTGCGCTGCGCCAGGCCGACCAGCTTGCGGCCCTGCGGGTCGACGACCTCCCACGGCGACAGCCGGCCGAAGCACGCCCACGGCACCCCGGCGCTCGCCGCCTCGGCACGCGCCACGTCCGGCGGCGGCAACGCGCGGGCCGGCACGCCGACCTCGTCGAGCGCGCCGACCTGCAGTTGGCCGAGGTGCCGGTAGCTGTCGATCGGCCCGGCTGCGACCCAGCGATGCGCCGGCGGCAGCACGACCGAGGCCCCCACCAGCCACGGGCCGGTCAGGACCGCGCCGCCGCCCGATTCGCGCAGCACCAGTTCGGCCCGGCCACCGCAGCGCTGTTCGATGCCGTCGCGCAGTCGGCGCTGCGAACAGCCCAGCACGACGGCGGGCGACGGGTAGGTCCAGACCCGCCAACTCGGTGCCGCGACGGTCCGGGCAAGCCGATCGTTGTTCCAGGCCTGCTCGATCGCGGCGGCGCCTATGCGGCCTCCGTCAACAGCGCGATCGGCCGGCCCTGCGCGAAGGTCTCGCCATCGTGCACCAGGATCCTGTCGATGCGGCCATCGGCGGGCGCGACGATGTCCAGGCTCGATTTGACGAGGACGACATTGGCCAGCACCTGGCCGGCGCGCACCGTGTCGCCTTCGGCCACCTGCCAGCGGTCGACCAGCGCTTCGACCCCGGCCTCGACGTCTTTCCAGGCCGTGGCGTCCAACGAGATCTCGATCACGCCGCGACGCCTTCGGCCTTGCGCGCCTTCATCAGCGTGCGTGCGGCCTCGACGATGCCGGCCACCTGCGGAATGACGAACTGCTCCAGCGGCCGGCTGTACGGGATCGGCACGTCGGGCACCGCGAGCCGCTTCACCGGCGCCTTCAGGCGCAGCGTGTCCAGGTTCTCGGCCACGATGGCGCAGATCTCGCCGGTCAGACCGAAGCCGAGGTAGTCCTCGTCGGCAATCAGCAGCCGCCCGGTCTTGGCCACCGAGGCGAGCACCGTGCTGCGGTCGAGCGGCACCAGCGTGCGCAGGTCGATGACCTCGGCACTGACCCCGTCGCGCGCGAGTTCGTCGGCGGCGATCGCGGCCTTGTGCACCATCTGGCTGATCGTCACGATCGTCAGGTCGGTGCCCGCGCGCACGACCTTGGCCTGGCCGAACGGGATCGTGTACGCCTCCTGCGGCACCTCGTTGCTGCTGCCCTCGAAGTACGCCATCCACGGCAGGCCCATGATGCCCTTGTGGTACATGAACACGACCGGGTTGTCGTCGCGGATCGCCTGCGTCATCAGCCCCTTGGCGTCGTGGGCGTTCGACGGCACGACCACCTTCAGGCCCGGCATGTGGGCGAAGGTCGCGTACAGGCATTGCGAGTGCTGCGCCGCGTCGCCGTAGCCGCCGCCGATCGCGGTCGTCAGCACCACCGGCAACTTGATGTTGCCGCCGGCCATGTAGGTGTTCTTGGCCAGGTGGTTGTAGATCTGGTCCATGCACACGCCGAAGAAGTCGACGAACATCAGCTCCACGATCGGGCGCAGGCCGGCCGCGGCGGCGCCGGTGGCGGCTCCGATGAAGGCGGTCTCGGAGATCGGCGTGTCCATGATCCGGTCCTTGCCGAACTTGTCGAGCAGGCCGCCGGTGGCGCCGAAGATGCCGCCGTAGATGCCGATGTCCTCGCCCATCACGAAGACCTTCGGGTCACGCGTCATCTCCTGGCTCACGGCCTCGGAGATCGCCTGGGCCATCGTCAGTTTGCGGGTCGCGCTCATGTTGTCCTCCTCGGTCAGACGAACACATCGGCGAGCGCGTCGCGCCCCGCCGGATAGGCACTGCGGCGGGCGTGGTCGAACGCGTCGGCCACGCGCTTGCGGGCCCGCGCGACGATCGCGGCGTCGTCGCCGTCGGTCATCATGCCGCGGCCCTTCAGCACCGCGCCGAGCGTGGGGATCGGATCGTGCTTGCGCAGGTTGGCGACTTCGTCCTTGGGCCGATAGACCTCCGGGTCGCCCTGGAAGTGGCCCAGATAGCGGTCGGTCTTGACCTCGATCAGGCTCGGCCCCTTGCCCGCGCGGGCGCGTGCGACGGCCGGCGCCACCGCGTCGAAGACCTCGATCGCGTCGTTGTTGGCCACGCGTGTGCCCGGCATCCCGTAGGCCGACGCGCGGTCGGCCACCCGATCGATCGAGGTTGCGGCCGACTTGGCCACCGAGATCGCCCAACTGTTGTCTTCGCAGACGAAGATCACCGGCAGCTGCCACAGCGCCGCCAGGTTCAGCGATTCGTGGAACGAGCCCTGGTTGGCCGCGCCCTCGCCGAAGAACGCCACCGCCACCCAGTCGGTGCCCAGCTTCTTCGCCGCCAGGCCCGCGCCGCAGGCGGGCGGCAGGCTCGCGCCGATGATGCCGCTGCAACTGAACTTGTGTTCCGGGTCGAACAGGTGCATGTGACCGCCCTTGCCCTTGCCCAGGCCCGTGACCTTGCCGAAGATCTCGGCCGTCATCGCGTTCAGCGGCACGCCCTTGGCGATCGCGAAGTGGTGCGGCCGATGGGTGCCCACCACCGTGTCGTTCTTCGTCAGGTGGGCGCACACCCCCACCGCCACCGGTTCCTGGCCGGCCGCCAGGTGCATCTCGCCGGGGATCGGCCCCGAGGCGATGTCGAACGCCAGGCCCTTCTGGATCTGCGGCGGCAACTTGCCCTCCAGGTAGACCGTGGCCATGGTCTCCTCGTAGTGCCGGATCTCGACCATCGTCTCGTACATCCAGAGCAGTCGTTCCTT
>JAGWTP010000148.1 GCA_028868895.1 Burkholderiales bacterium | reverse complement strand
GCGTCTCCAGGCGGCGGTTCTTCGACAGCAGGTCGTTCAGGTCGCGGTACAGGAAGCGGTACTGCCAGATCAGCTCGAACAGCATGTGGAAGAACAGCCAGGCATCCTCGACGTTGGCCACGCCGTCGGCGGCGCGCAGCAACTCGTCGAGCGCGTGTTCGTAGCGGTCGAACAGGGTGTTGATCAGCTCGTCCTTGGCCGGATAGTGGTAGTACAGGTTGCCGGGGCTGATGCCGAGTTCGGCCGAGATCAGCGTGGTCGACACATTGGGTTCGCCGAAGCGGTTGAAGAGCTCCAGCGAGACTTCCAGAATCCGCTGTGCGGTGCGGCGCGGCTTCTTGGTTTGGGTGGCCATGGCGTGGTGAGTGACTCCTGCGGGGCAATCTAGCATCAAGTCTGCGCCGGGCGCATCGGCATCGGCCCGCGCGGGCCGCGCGGTCGGCATGCGTGTGGCCTGCGTTCGGGGCCTGCCTACAATCGCGCCCTCCATGTCCGCCATTTCATTCCAGCACGTCGGCAAGACCTATCGCACCGCGTCTGGCGCGGTCCCCGCGCTCGACGATGTGAGCTTCGACATCGAACCCGGCGAGTTCTTCGGCCTGCTCGGTCCGAACGGTGCCGGCAAGACCACGCTGATCAGCATCCTGGCCGGCCTGGCGCGCGCCAGCCACGGCAGCGTCAAGGTGCTCGGCCACGACGTGGTGACCGACTACGCCGCCGCGCGCCGCAGCCTGGGCATCGTGCCGCAGGAACTGGTGTTCGACCCGTTCTTCAGTGTGCGCGAGGCGCTGCGCATCCAGGGCGGCTACTTCGGCGTGCACAACAACGACGCCTGGATCGACGAGCTGCTCGCCAACCTCGGCCTGGCCGACAAGGCCGACGCCAACATGCGCCAGCTCTCCGGCGGCATGAAGCGCCGGGTGCTGGTCGCTCAGGCGCTGGTGCACCGCCCGCCGGTGATCGTGCTCGACGAGCCGACCGCCGGGGTCGACGTGGAGCTGCGCCAGACGCTGTGGCAGTTCGTCGCACGCCTGAACAAGCAGGGGCACACGGTGCTGCTGACCACCCATTACCTCGAAGAGGCCGAGGCGCTGTGCTCTCGCCTGGCGATGCTCAAGCAGGGCCGGGTGGTCGCGCTCGACCGCACCTCGGCGCTGCTGGCCGGCACCGCGAGCACGATGCTGCGCTTCAAGATGGATGCGCCGCTGCCACCGCAGCTCGCGGCGCAGTCGCGCGTTACCGGCCGGATCGTGCAGGTCACCGCGCACGATGCGCGCGAGGTCGAGTCGATCCTGGGCGTGCTGCGCCAGGCCGGCTGCGAGCCCGAAGACCTGGAGATCGGCCGCGCCGACCTCGAAGACGTGTTCCTCGAGATCATGAACGGGCCGCCGCGCAGCCTCGGCCAACGGGCGGTGGCGGCATGAACCTGCGCCTTGCGCTGTCGGGCACGCGCACGCTGCTCTACAAGGAAACCCTGCGCTTCTGGAAGGTCGGTTTCCAGACCGTGGCCGCGCCGGTGCTGACCGCGATCCTGTACCTGCTGATCTTCGGCCACGTGCTCGAAGGCCGGGTGCAGGTGTTCGGCTCGGTGGGCTACACCAGTTTCCTGATCCCCGGGCTGGTGATGATGAGCGTGCTGCAGAACGCGTTTGCCAACAGCAGCTCGTCGCTGATCCAGAGCAAGATCACCGGCAACCTGGTGTTCCTGCTGGTGGCGCCGCTGTCGCACTGGGCCTGGTTCGTCGCCTACGTGGGGGCCTCGGTCGTGCGCGGCGTGGTGGTGGGAGCCGGCGTGCTGCTGGCGACCCTGTGGTTCGCGCCGCTGCACATGGCCCACCCGCTGTGGGCGTTGGCGTTCGGCCTGGCCGGCGCCGCGCTGATGGGTGCACTCGGGCTGGTGGCGGGCCTGTGGGCCGAAAAATTCGACCAGATCGCGGCGTTCCAGAACTTCATCATCGTGCCGATGACGTTCCTGTCGGGCGTGTTCTATTCGGTCGGCTCGCTGCCGCCGATCTGGAAGGCCGCCAGCCACCTGAACCCGTTCTTCTACATGATCGACGGGTTTCGCTACGGCTTCTTCGGTGCGAGCGACGTCTCGCCCTGGGCCGGCGCGCTGGTGGTGGGCGCGAGCCTGCTGGCGGTGTGCGGCCTGTGCCTGCACCTGCTGAAGGTCGGCTACAAGATCCGCCACTGAGCCCGCTAAAATCTCGCCACCATGGCCGACCCCACCCCTGCCGAAGTCCGGCTCTACATCGCCCAGGCCCTGGCCTGCGACCACGTCGACGTGGAGGGCGACGGCCGGCACTTCTTCGCGACCATCGTGTCGGCCGCGTTCGAAGGCACCAACCGCGTCAAGCGCCACCAGCGGGTCTACGAGGCCCTGGGCGATAGAATGCGCGAGCAAATTCACGCCCTGTCGATGAAGACGTTCACGCCGGCCGAATGGGCCGCCACCTCCCCGGCTGCCGAGCCCGGCGCGGCCGCCGAACACCACCCCCACTGACACTGCAGCCGCAGGTTTCGCTGTGGCTGTCGACGTGGTGTCGGCCCCAGTCGCCCCCTCGTTGAACGCCGTGTGAACCCTGGGGACCCTCGAACCCTATGGACAAACTCCTGATCCGCGGTGGCCGCCGGCTCGAAGGCACGGTCACGATCTCGGGCGCGAAGAACGCCGCGCTGCCCGAGCTGTGCGCCGCGCTGCTGACCGCCGAGCCGGTCGAGCTGCGCAACGTGCCGCGCCTGCACGACGTCAGCACCGCCCTGAAGCTGCTGCGCAACATGGGCGTGGCGATCGATCGCAGCGAGGCGCAACCCGACGTGGTGGCGCTCAACGCCGCCGCCCTCAGCGTCCTCGAGGCGCCCTACGACCTGGTGAAGACGATGCGCGCGTCGATCCTCGTGCTCGGCCCGCTGCTCGCGCGTTTCGGGCAGGCCCGCGTGTCGCTGCCGGGCGGCTGCGCGATCGGCTCGCGCCCGGTCGACCAGCACATCAAGGGCCTGCAGGCGATGGGCGCCGAGATCACGGTCGAGCACGGCTACATCGTCGCCCGGGCGGCGCGCCTGAAGGGTGCGCGCATCACCACCGACATGGTCACCGTCACCGGCACCGAGAACCTGCTGATGGCCGCCACGCTGGCCGAAGGCGAGACCGTGCTCGAGAACGCCGCTCAGGAGCCCGAGATCCCCGACCTCGCCGAGATGCTGATCGGCATGGGCGCGAAGATCGAGGGCCACGGCACCAGCCGCATCCGCATCGAAGGCGTCGAGCGCCTGCACGGCGTGGCCCATGCGGTGATCCCCGACCGCATCGAGACCGGCACCTTCCTGTGCGCCGTGGCCGCGGCCGGCGGCGACGTGCTGTTGTCGCACGCGAACGTGCACCACCTCGACACGGTGGTCGAGAAGCTGCGCGAGGCTGGCGTGCAGATCGAGTCCGGCGACGGCTGGATCCGCGTGAAGAACCACCAGCGCCTGCGCGCGGTGGGCTTTCGCACCAGCGAGTACCCGGCGTTCCCGACCGACATGCAGGCCCAGTTCATGGCGCTGAACTGCATCGCCGAAGGCACCTCGGTCGTCACCGAAACGATCTTCGAGAACCGCTTCATGCACGTCAACGAACTGGTGCGGCTGGGCGCGAAGATCGAGATCGACGGCCACACCGCGGTGGTTCACGGCGTGAGCCGCCTGTCGGGCGCGACCGTGATGGCCACCGACCTGCGCGCCTCGGCCAGCCTGGTGATCGCCGGGCTGGTGGCCGACGGTGAGACCGTGGTCGACCGCATCTACCACCTGGACCGTGGCTACGACCAGATGGAAACCAAGCTGCGCGGCATCGGCGCCGACATCGAGCGCGTCAGATGATCACCTGGCCGAAACCCGAAAGGCGAACATGATCACGTTCGCGCTGCCCAAGGGCCGCATCTTCGACGAGATCGTGCCGCTGCTGAGCGCCGCCGGCATCGAGGTCGCCGAAGACCCCGACAAGACGCGCAAGCTGATCGTCGGCACCAGCCGGCCCGACGTGCGCCTCGTGCTCGTGCGCGCCTCCGACGTGCCGACCTACGTGCAGTACGGCGGCGCCGACCTGGGCGTGGTCGGCAAGGACACGCTGCTCGAACACGGCGGCGAGGGCCTGTACCAGCCGCTCGACCTGAACATCGCGAAGTGCCGCATGAGCGTGGCGGTGCGCGCCGACTTCGACTACGCCGCGGCGGTGAAGCAGGGTTCGCGCATCCGCGTGGCGACCAAGTACCCGCAGATCGCGCGCGATCACTTCGCCGACAAGGGCGTGCACGTCGACATCATCAAGCTCTACGGCTCGATGGAGCTGGCGCCGCTGACCGGGCTGGCCGACGCGATCGTCGACCTGGTGTCCACCGGCAGCACCTTGCGCGCCAACCACCTGGTCGAGGTCGAGCAGATCATGAAGATCTCGGCACGCCTGATCGTCAACCAGGCCGCGCTCAAGCTCAAGCGCGAGCCGCTGCGCGGCATCATCGATGCGTTCGCGCTGGCGGTGGGTGACTTGCCATGAACGTCAACATGCGCCAGCTCGCGACCACGGCCGCCGACTTCGAAGCCGCGTTCCAGCGCGTGCTGCACTGGTCGGCGCAGACCGACCTTGCGATCGAGGAGCGGGTCGCGGCGATCCTCGCCGATGTGCGTGCGCGCGGCGACGCGGCGGTGCTCGAGTACACGCTGCGCCTGGATGGCGTGAGCGCGGAGCGCGTGGCCGAACTCGAAATCCCGCACGCCGATCTGCGAGCCGCGCTGGCAGCGATCCCGGCGCGCCAGCGCGACGCCCTCGAAGCCGCGGCGCAGCGCGTGCGCAGCTACCACGAGCGCCAGCTCGACGCCTGCGGCCGCTCGTGGAGCTACCGCGACGCCGATGGCACGCTGCTCGGCCAGAAGGTCACGCCGCTGGACCGCGTGGGCATCTACGTGCCGGGCGGCAAGGCGACCTACCCGTCCAGCGTGCTGATGAACGCGCTGCCCGCCAAGGTCGCCGGCGTCGGCGAGATCGTGATGGTCGTGCCCACGCCGCGCGGCGAGCGCAATCTGCTGGTGCTGGCGGCGGCGGCCGTCGCCGGGGTGGACCGCGCGTACACGATCGGGGGCGCGCAGGCGGTCGGCGCGCTCGCCTACGGCACGGCAACGGTCCCGGCGGTGCACAAGATCACCGGCCCGGGCAACGCCTATGTGGCCAGCGCCAAGCGCCGCGTGTTCGGCCAGGTCGGCATCGACATGATCGCCGGCCCGAGCGAGATCCTGGTGCTCGCCGACGGCAGCACGCCGCCCGATTGGGTCGCGATGGACCTGTTCAGCCAGGCCGAGCACGACGAGCTCGCGCAGAGCGTCCTGCTGTGCCCCGACGCCGCCTACATCGCGCAGGTCAAGGCGGCGATCGACCGGCTGCTGCCCGCGATGCCGCGGCGCGACGTGATCCGCGCTTCGCTCGAAGGCCGCGGCGCGCTGATCCACACCCGCAGCATGGAAGAGTCGTGCGAGATCAGCAACCGCATCGCGCCCGAGCACCTCGAGGTCAGCTCGCGCGAGCCGCAGCGCTGGGAGCCGCTGCTGCGCCATGCCGGGGCGATCTTTCTCGGCGCCTACACCAGCGAGAGCCTGGGCGACTACTGCGCCGGGCCGAACCACGTGCTGCCGACCTCGGGCACCGCGCGCTTCTCGTCGCCGCTGGGCGTGTACGACTTCCAGAAGCGCAGCAGCCTGATCGAGGTCAGCGAAGCCGGGGCGCAGACGCTCGGGCCGATCGCCGCCGAGCTGGCCCACGGCGAAGGGCTGCAGGCCCATGCGCGGGCGGCCGAGATGCGCCTCAAGGGACCGCGAGGATGAGTGCGACCCTGCAACAACGGATGAACCGGGTGCTGCGGAACGACGTGCAGTCGATGCACGGCTACGCGGTGCAGCCTTCGGCCGGCATGGTCAAGGTCGACACGATGGAGAATCCGTTTCGGCTGCCGGTGGCGCTGCGACACGCGCTCGGCGCGCGCCTGGCCGAGGTCGCGCTGAATCGCTACCCCGCCGAGCGCGGCGACGTGCTGCGCGCGGCGCTGGCGGCGCACGCCGGCATGCCCGAAGGCTGCGACATCATGTTGGGCAACGGCTCGGACGAGCTGATCACGATGCTCAGCATGGCCTGCGATGTGCCGGGTGCCGCGGTGCTGGCGCCGCTGCCGGGTTTCGTGATGTACGAGATGTCGGCCAGGCTGCAGGGCCTGAAGTTCATCGGTGTGCCGCTGAGCGCCGACTTCGAGCTTGATCTGCCCGCGATGCTGGCGGCGGTGCGCGAGCACCAGCCGGCGCTGGTCTACCTCGCCTACCCGAACAACCCGACCGCCAACCTGTGGGACGATGCCGCCATCGACGCGATCATCGAGGCGACTGCCGGGCTGGTGGTGATGGACGAGGCCTACCAGCCGTTCGCGGCGCGCGACTCGATGGCGCGGCTCAAGCGCCATGAGCACGTGCTGCTGATGCGCACGATGAGCAAGTTCGGTCTGGCCGGCGTGCGCATCGGCTACCTGATCGGCCGTCGCGAGTTGGTCGCGCAGGTCGACAAGCTGCGCCCGCCGTTCAACATCAGCGTGCTCAACTGCGAGGCCGCGCTGTTCGCGCTCGAGCATGCCGACGAATACGCGCGTCAGGCCGGCGTGATTCGCAGTGAGCGCGACAAGCTGCAAGCGCAGTTGCGCGAGCTTCCCGGCGTTCGCCCGTTCCCCAGCGAAGCCAACATGATCCTCGTGCGCGTGCCCGACTCGAAGCGAA
>JAGWTP010000147.1 GCA_028868895.1 Burkholderiales bacterium | reverse complement strand
TGGGCCGCCAGCGGATCGATCACGATGTAGGCCTGCACGGCGGTGTTGGCGGTGGTCGAACCGGTCAGGAAGCCGACCTGGATCTTGCCCGGATAGGTCGACTTGATGCTGAAGTTCAGCCGGCCTGCGGCGACGAAGTTCGACAGGTCGTCCGAGGTCGTCGGCAGCAGGCCGATCAGGCCCCAGCCGAACTGCGGGTTGGCGTTCTGCGGCGCCGGCGTGACCTGCAGGCTGTTCGGGCCGTCGCCCGGACCGAACGTGGTTGTGTTGTTGCCCGCGAAGGCGGTGGCCGGGCTGTTGAAGCCGACCCACGACACCGTTTCCGACGGCTTGGCTTCGCCGCTGACGGCGGTGTCCGCGTACACGGTGTAGCGGTTGGCCGTGATGGTCGGGTTGCCGGTCACCGGAATGTCGTACAGCGCGTTGGCCAGGTTGCAGTCCTGCCCGGCCACCCACTGGGTGGTCGGCAGCAGCGGCTGGATCGCGCAGCGCGCCTTGCGGTTGACGTCGAACAGGCCCCAGCCATCGTCGCTGCCCTTCCACGGCTCGTCGAAGGCCTCGAAGTAGAAGATCGCCAGCGGCTTGGCGCCGGAGCCGGCCTGCCACGCCGCCAGCGCGTCGGTGTACATCTTCTGGTTGATCGGGCTGGCGCGGTAGGTCTCGTTGCCGGTCGGCACGGCCTTCCAGCCGATCTCGCCGATCACGATCGGCATCGCCTTGAGGCCGAGCGCATCGAGGTGCTTGCGCACGAGATCGAAGTGGCTCTGGTCCTCGGCGATCGCCGCCTGCATCATGGCCGCCGCGCGCTGGTTGGCGGGCACGCTCGTCTGCTGCCAGTTCCACAGGTTGTAGACGCTGTCGATCAGCGAGTAGGTGTGGATCGCGGCGAAGTCGATCTGGTTCAGCACCAGCGTCGCGTCCTTGGCGCTGGTGCCGGCGTAGACCGGCCACTGGTCGTCGGTCGTCACGGGCTGCGTGACGGCTGCGCGCACGGTCGCGATGTAGCCGGCCAGCGTCTTTGGTTCGAGTGGCACGATCGCATAGTCGTAAAGCGTCTCGTTGCCGACGCTGACGGCGAGCACGATGTCGCGATAGGTGTTGGCCAGGGCGATGCAGCGTTGCAGCTCGGCCTGGTTGCCGGCTTCGTTGTTCGGCGAGACGTAGGCGCCCAGCTGGACCTTGATGTCGAGCGCGTTCTGCTGGATTACCTGCAGCGTCAGCTTGGAGACGGCGTCCGACGAGTCGTACAACCGGATCAGGCCGATCTTGGCGGCGATCAGCAGCTGCAGGTCCTGCAACACCATCGGCGCGGTGATGGTCTCGGTGTCGCGGTTGTTGGTACGGAACGGCGAGTAGGCCACCGCCTTGCGGGTCGCGAATTCGGGGCTGAGCGCGCGCACCTGAACGCCGGGCAATGGCACGGTGCCGCCGCCCCCGCAGGCGGCGAGGAGGGTGACGAGTGCGAGTGCCAGCAGGGCCCGCGTCAGTTTGAGAGGGTTCATGGACATGGCGCGAAATCCTGTGAAATGCGGCTCGTCGGACGGATGAGGATCGTCGGCGCGTTCGTCAGAACACGTAGACGCCGCCGAGGGTCAGCCAGTTGCCGCGCTGGGTCACGCGCGGGTCGATGTTCGTGAACGAGGTATTGCCCGGCATCGACATCGGCGAACGCCCCAGATGACCAAACTGAACCATGCCCGCGGTGGTGTAGAGCTGCAGGCCGTTGCCGAAGTCGTAGTTCAGCCCGAGCGTGTTGATCAGCGCCCAGTTCGTGGCGGCACTCTGAGCGCGCGGGCTGGGGTTGTCGGTGGCGGCCCGGCCGAGATACACCGCGCCGGTGTAGGCGGTCCATTTGCCGATGCGGTAGCGCGCGCCGAGCAGGGCGTCGGTGGATGTCGCCGCATAGCCCGGGTTGTTGGTGCAGGCCGCCACGTCGCTGTTCCAGCAGACGTTGAACATGTTGTTCCACTGCGCTGGTGGGCCGGGGACGGTGATCACCGCGTAGGCGCCGCTCCAGCGATTGCGGCGCAGCCCGCCCGAGACTTCGATCGCCGACGTGACCTGGTAGGTGCCCATCACCATCGCGATGCTCTGGCCCGAGCCACCGAGCTGGGTGTCGTTGCTGGCGAACGGCGTCAGCCCGGTGAAGGGGCCGTGACCCCAGGCCGACGGCGTGCCGTTGCGCGTGTTCTGCACGACCACGTCGAGCGCCAGGTCACCGTGGTGGTACTGGGCCCAATACTCCATGAAGCTCGGCTTGTTGATCTTGAAGCCGGTATTGCCGCGGTCGTAGGTGGCCTCGAGGACGAGGTCGCCGTTGAAGACGTCGAAGATGCGCGACGTGTAGCGCACGGCGCCGGTCAGCAGCCCGTAGCCGGCGCCGCTGGCGCCCCACGCGTCGGCCACGCCGAGGTTGGTGCCATAAGGGTAGTCGGCCAGGCTCCAGCCGCGCGTGGGCATCGCGCCGATGCGCAGGCTGCCGTAGTCCTCGTGGCTGATGGCCACGTTGCGCTCGTACAGGAAGCCCGGGATGTCGGGCTTGCCGTCGCGCCAGCGCTGGCTCAGCAGCCCGGACACCTTGAAGCCGCGGCCGAGGTCGAAGTGCGCGCCGAGCCAGGGCTGGACGAGCGTGGTGCTCATCGTGTGGGGGCCGTACGGTGCGCCCGGAATCAGCGTGTCACCCCAGGGTTCGTCCTTGAGGGCGTCGGGGTAGAGCTGGCAGTTCGGGCAGGTGTTGTTGGTGCGCTGCGCCTCGTACTTGGCGAAGCCGGTCAGCGTGAACGGGCCGAAGTCGAGCGCCTGAGCGCCGCCCGCGAACAGCAGCGCGGTGGCGAACAGGCACAGGCGGGCGGCGCCGAGCGGGGCAGCGGCCGGCTTGCGCGCTCGGGTCCCGCCAAAGGAAGGTGCGTGATTCATGGTCATCCTGCGGCACGGAGCGGTTGAAGCGGTTGAGGAGGCAACGAGACTGGGTGGGGACGGGAGCGTGAAAGCGCTTTCACAAGCGTAGCCGATCGACCTCGGGCGCGTCAACGCCGACGACACCGGTGTTTTCCCGAGCCTGCGGCCGACGGGCGACTAAGGGTAAATCTGCGGACATCGATGAAAGCGCTTTCATTACGATCTCCAGCTCAGTCGCTCGACTCGAAGGGAGGTTCCGACATGAGGCTTCTGCAAAGAATCGCGTTGGCGTTGTTCGCCATCGTCGCCACGCTGCCAAACGCCGGCGCGCAGGGCGTCAAGCTCGGGGCTGCGACCTACTTCCTGGCACCGAAGGACTCCGACGCCGGCATGCCGGCGGCACCGCTGCGCACCGAGGCGATGTTGAAGCGCGCAGCGCCGACCAACCAGTGGTACTCCACGCTGGTGTTCAACCCCAAGCCCGAGGTGATCTACGCGCAGCCGCTGACGTTCCAGGCCACGCGCGCGGGCTTCGAGATGGCGCTGCCGAGCAAGGAGGTCGTGCCGACCGAGCGGCGCGATGTCGAGATCCGCTATCCGCATCGCGACTCGATCGTGATCGCGCCAGTCGCCTTCGAGCCCGGCCAGGCCAAGCTCGCCGGCGCGGGTGATTGGTCGGTACAGATCTCGATGGCCAACGGCGCCGACGACTTCCGGGCGACGATTGCCCATGGCAGCCCGTTCGCCTACTTCCGGCTCTCGCGCGGCGATGTGCGGCTGCGCCTGCCGGCGCCGGCCGACCGCATCGCGGCCGAGGCCGACCCGCGCGCACTCGCGCTGCGCCTGAAGGGCAAGACCTACGCACTGTTCGGGCCGACCGGCGTGCGCTGGGAGCAGACGTCGCCGACCGAGTGGGTCGGCCACCTGCCTGCCGACGGACGCTACCTGTCGGCCGCGGCGCTGCCCGACGACCAGCCCGCCACGCTCGCGTTGTTCACCGCGCATGCGTACGCTTTCATCGAAGACACGCGCGTCGACTGGCACTACGACCGCGCCGCGAGCCAGGTCGAAACCACCTTCAAGGCGATCACGCAGACGATGGAGGGGCCGCCGCAAACGCCGCTGCTAGGCCTGTACCCGCACCAGTGGTACGGCAACGCCTCGGTGCAGGGCAGGCTCGGGCCGGCGTTCGACAGCGTGCGCGGCAGCATCCGGCTGCTCGCGGCGTCCGACTTCAAGACGGTCGCGCCCTACACCGGGTTCGTGCCTTACTGGCCCGGCGTCACGGCGTCGCCGAGGCTGGATCAGTTGCGCGACGTGATGAAGATCGACGTGCGCAACGCGCGCCGGATGATGCTCGAAGAAGGCAAGGGGCCGTACTGGCAAGGCAAGGGCCTGCAGCGCATCGTCGAGTTGATGAACGTGGTCGAGCAGCAGGGCGATCTCGCGACCCGCGACGAATTGCTGAAGAAACTCGAGGGGCGCGTCGAAGACTGGTTCTCCGGCGACAGCGCCAAGACCTACTTCGTCTACGACAAGGCGATCGGCGCGGTGGCCGGCTACCCGAGCGAGTTCTTTTTCGCCGAGCAGATCAACGACCATCACTTCACCTACGGCTACTGGATCCGCGCCATCGCCGAGATCGCGCTGCGCGATCCGGCCTGGGCCGCCAAGCAGAAGTGGGGCGGCATGGTCGACCTGCTCGTGGCCGACATCGCCACCGCCGGGCGCGGCCGCGCGGACTTCCCGTTCCTGCGCAACTTCGATCCGTACGAAGGGCACTCGTGGGCGTCGGGCGTCGGCCTCGGGCACGAAGGCAACAACCAGGAGTCGTCGTCGGAGGCCGTCAATGCCTGGGCCGGCCTGATTCTGTGGGGCGAGGTCACCGGCGACGCCGCGCTGCGCGATCTCGGCGTGTACCTGTACACGTCCGAGATCCAGGGCATCCAGAACTACTGGTTCGACATCCACCACATCGTCTTCGCGCCCGAGTACAAGAACGTCGAGGTCAGCCAGTTGTTCGGCGGCGCCTACAAGCACAACACCTGGTGGACCGACGAGCCGCGCCAGATCAAGGGCATCAACCTGCTGCCGATCACGACCGATTCGCTCTACCTCGGCCGCGACCCGGCGTATGTCAAACGCAACCTCGATGCGCTCAAGTCCGAGATGGACACCTACGCGGCGCGCGGCGTGCACCCGTCGAACCCGCCGCCGGCCGACATCTGGCAGGACATCTTCGCCGAGTACCGGGCGCTGGCCGACCCGGCAGCGGCGTTGGCGCAATGGGACCGCTGGGGCTCCTTCGAACTCGGCGACACCCGAACCCACGCGCTGCACTGGATGCTCGCGCTGCAGGACATGGGCACGCCCGATCTCGACGTTCTGGCCGACACGCCGCTGTACAGCGTGTTCCGCACTGCCGACGGCCGCAAGACCTACCTGGCCTACAACGCGGGCAGCGCGCCGATCACGGTGAGGTTCAGCGACGGCAAGGTGCTGACGGTGGCGCCGCACGTGCTGGGCCGATCGAATTGACCGAACGACACGCAACGCAGGCGCTCGTCAGGGAAACCGATAGGTGGTGCGTCATTGTCACGAAAGCGCTTTCAACCTATGCTGTGAAAGCGCTTTCAGTCCGGCCGTGCACCTGTTCGCTGCCATGACGTTCCAGGACCCACGCGTCGGCGTCCGGACGTGACTTGCGCTCTCGCTTCGACGACGCCGAATCCAAATCAACCCTCGCCAGGAGACAGGCCATGAGACAACACGCGATTCCCTTCAGGTTGCCGGCCTTGGTGCTGGCGGCCAGCACGATCCTGGCGGCCTGCGGTGGCGGCAGCGCGAGCCCGCCGCCGACGCCGTTGACGGCGCAAAGCATCACGTTCGCCGGCCCCGGCAACCAGACCCTCGGCGTGGCGCCTGCGGCGCTGGTCGCCTCGGCTTCGTCGGGCCAGCCGGTGACGATCACGTCCACGACCGCGCCGGTGTGCACCGTGAGCGGCACCGCGTTGACGCTAGTTTCTGCCGGCACCTGCACGCTCGACGCCAGCCAGGCCGGCAACGCCACTTACGCGCCGGCCACCGACGTGGTCGTCAGCTTCCAGGTGGCGTCGGGCCCGCAGGCGCAAACCATCACCTTCGCTTCGCCGGGCAATCAGACGCTGGGCACCGCGCCGCCCCCGCTGTCGGCCACCGCCTCGTCGAATCTTTCGGTCACGATCACCTCGCAGACCGCGGGGGTGTGTACCGTCAGTGGCACGACGCTGACCCTCGTGTCCGCCGGCACCTGCACCCTGGCCGCAGACCAGGCCGGCAACGGCGCCTTCTCCGCAGCGCCGGAAAAGACGGTCACGCTCACGGTCTCGGCGGCTTCGTCCAATGTGCCGGCGACCGCAGCACCCGCGCCTGCCCACGCCATCGTGGCTTCGGTGCTGACCACTTCGGCAGTTGATATTGCCGGAACCAATTTCTTCCCGAATTGGGGTCAGGCAACGCAATATACGAGCACCATGATCGGCGGTGTAGAAACAGCCAAATATTCGGCCTTGAACTATGAAGGTATCGCGTTCGCCACGACAGCGAACTTCTCTGCAGGTGCGACCGTGCACTTCGATGTCTGGACGCCGGATGTCACAAGTCTCGGATTCGATCTCATCTCTGCAGGCCCGGTTCAAGTTCAGGTCAACAGCACCTTGACGAAGGGAGCCTGGAACTCCATTGATATCCCGCTCAGTGCCTTCACGGGGGTGGATCTGGCGAATGTCATCCAACTCAGCTTCACGGGTGTGACGCCTGCCGCAGGTGGCACGATATATGTGCAAAACATATATGTCTGGGGGACTGGTGCCGCGGCGCCAACCGTTCCGGCCGCGCCTACCATCGGAACGGCGTCTGCAGGAAACGGACAAGCCACGGTCAGCTTCAGCGCGCCGGCCAACACCGGTGGCAGTCCGATCACCGGTTACACCGTGACCTCGAGTCCTGCTGGCGGTACCGATACCAACGCCGGAACAACAGCGTTGACGCACACCATCACCGGCTTGACCAACGGCACCAGCTATACGTTCACCGTCATTGCAAAGAATTCGGTTGGCAACAGCGCATCTTCCGGTGCCTCGAATGCAGTGACGCCTGCCGCTGTGGTTGG
>JAGWTP010000047.1 GCA_028868895.1 Burkholderiales bacterium | reverse complement strand
CGGCCCACCGGCGACCAGTACTTGCCGCGACGCAACGACGCCACCGGGTAGGCCGCCTCCTCGCGCGAGTAGGCGTGCGGCCAGTCGGGGCGAAGCAGCGCTCCGGCCGTGTGCGGCGCGGCCATCAGCGGGTTGTCGTCGCGCGGCCAGGCGCCCGACTCGACCTTGGCGATCTCGCCGCGGATTGCGATCATCGCGTCGCAAAAGCGATCCAGCTCCACGAGCGGCTCGCTCTCGGTGGGCTCGACCATCAGCGTGCCGGCGACCGGAAAGCTCAGCGTCGGCGCATGGAAGCCGTAGTCGATCAGGCGCTTGGCGACGTCTTCGGCGCTCACGCCGTTCGCGCCGCCGGTGGCCTCCTTCAGCGGGCGCAGATCGAGGATGCACTCGTGCGCGACGCCGCCGCCCTTGAGGCCGGCGACGTTGCCGCTGAAGTGGATGTCGTAGTGATCGGCCAGCCGTGCGGCGATGTAGTTGGCCGACAGGATTGCGGTTTCGGTTGCGGCAGTCAGGCCGCCCGCGCCCATCATGCGCATGTACATCCAGCTGATCGGCAGCACCGCGGCGTTGCCCAGCGGCGCCGCCGACACCGCACCGACGTGCGCGTCGGCACCACCCTGTGCGGCGCCTTGCGCGGTGCCCGAATAGGTGCGGTGCTTCGGCAGGTACGGCACCAGGTCGGCGACCACGCACACCGGACCCACGCCCGGCCCGCCACCGCCGTGCGGGATGCAGAAGGTCTTGTGCAGGTTCAGGTGGCTCACGTCGCCGCCGAACTCGCCCGGCGCGGCCACGCCGACCAGCGCATTCATGTTCGCGCCGTCGACGTAGACGCGCCCGCCATGCGCATGCACCAGCGCGCAGATTTCCTTCACGTGGGGGTCGAACACGCCGTAGGTCGACGGGTAGGTGATCATGATGCAGGCGAGCTTGTCGGCGTGCAGCTCGCACTTCGCGCGCAGGTCGGCCAGATCGATGTTGCCCTCGGCGTCGCACTTCGTCACCACCACCTGCAGCCCGCTCATCTGTGCGCTCGCCGGGTTGGTGCCGTGCGCCGACTCGGGGATCAGGCAGATGTTGCGATGGGCCTGGCCGCGGGCCGCGTGCCAGGCGCGGATCACGAGCAGGCCGGCGTACTCGCCTTGCGAGCCGGCGTTGGGCTGCAGGCTCACGCCGCTGTAGCCGGTGGCCTGGCACAGCCAGGCTTCGAGCTGGGTGCGCAGCGCCTCGTAGCCGGCGAGCTGGTCGATCGGCGCGTACGGGTGCACGTGGGCGAACTCGGGCCAGGTGATCGGAATCATCTCGCTGGTGGCGTTCAGCTTCATCGTGCACGAGCCCAGCGGGATCATCGTGCGGTCGAGCGCGAGGTCCTTGTCGGACAGGCTGCGGATGTAGCGCAGCATTTCGGTCTCGCTGTGGTGCCGGTTGAACACCGGATGCGTCAGGAACGCGCTGGTGCGGTGCAGTGCCGGCGGGATCAGCGACGCGACACCCTGCTCGAACGGGGCGAAGACGGGCAACTGATCGGGCGGCAGGTCGCCGGCGAACAGCGTCCACAAGGTCGACACGTCGTCGCGCGTGGTGGTTTCGTCGAGCGTGATGCCCACGCCGGTCGCCGACGCGCGGCGCAGGTTGTAGCCGTGGTCGCGCGCGGCCTGCAGCACGGCCTCGGTGTGGTCGCCGCAGTTCACGGTGACCGTGTCGAATCCCGACTCGTGGACCAGTGTGCGGCCCATCTGCTTCAGCCCCGCCGCCAGGATCGCGGTGTAGCTCGCCACCCGGCGCGCGATGCGGGTCAATCCTTCCGGCCCGTGGTAGACCGCGTACATGCTCGCCACCACCGCGGGCAGGACCTGCGCGGTGCAAATGTTGGAGGTGGCCTTCTCGCGGCGGATGTGCTGCTCGCGTGTTTGCAGCGCCAGGCGATAAGCCGGCGCGCCGTGCGCGTCGACGCTGACGCCCACCAGCCGCCCCGGCATCGAGCGCTTGAACTCGTCGCGGGTGGCAAGGTAGGCGGCGTGCGGGCCGCCGTTGCCCATCGGCATGCCCAAGCGTTGGGTGTTGCCCACTGCGATGTCGGCGCCGATCTCGCCCGGTGGCACCAGCAAGGTGAGCGCGAGCAGGTCGGCGGCGACGATCGCCAGCGCGCCCTTTGCGTGCGCTGCGTCGATGACGGGCTTCAGGTCGTGCACCGCGCCACTCACGCCGGGGTACTGCAGCAGCACCGCGAAGGCGTTGGCCTGGGCGGCCGCTGCCGCCGCGCCGGTGACCACATCGATGCCCAGCGGCGCGGCGCGCGTGCGCACCACTTCGAGGGTTTGCGGCAGCACGTCGTCAGCGACGAAGAAGGTCGTCGACTTGTGCTTGCCCACGCGCAGCGCCAGCGTCATGGCCTCGGCGGCAGCGGTCGCTTCGTCGAGCATCGAGGCGCCGGCGATGGCCATGCCGGTCAGCTCGCAGACCAGGGTCTGGAAGTTGATCAGCGCCTCCAGGCGGCCCTGCGAGATCTCGGCCTGGTACGGCGTGTAGGCCGTGTACCAGGCCGGGTTCTCGAGCACGTTGCGCAGGATCACGCCGGGCGTGTGGGTGCCGTGGTAGCCCTGACCGATGCAGCTCTTGAGCAGCCGGTTCCGGCCGGCGATGGCCTTCAGTTCGGCCAGTGCCTGCGCTTCGGTGAGCGGAGCCGGCAGCGCCATCGGCGCGGCGCGCGCGATCGAGCGCGGCACGACGGCCTCGATCAGCGCGCGGCGCGTTGCCGCACCGATCACCGACAGCATGCGGCGTTCGTCGCCGGCGTCGATGCCGATGTGGCGGGCCGCGAATTCTTCGGCATTCTCGAGCTCGCGCAGCGGCTGCGTGTGCGGATGACGGGTCGACATCAACATGGGGCTTCCGATCAGCTGTTCTTGACGAGCAGGTCGTAGGCCGGGCCGTCCAGCAGCTGGTCGAATTCGGCCATGTTGGTCACGCGCACCTTGAAGAACCAGCCATTGCCCAGCGGGTCGGTGTTGGCCAACGCCGGGTCGGCACGCAACGCTTCGTTGACCTCGACGACTTCGCCGGCCACCGGCATGTACAGGTCGGCCGCGGCCTTGACGGACTCGACCACGCCGGCCACGTCACCTTTCTTGAAGGTGCTGCCCACCGCGGGCAGGTCGACGAACACCACATCGCCCAGCGCGTCCTGCGCGTGGTGGGTGATGCCGACGGTGGCGGCCTCGTGGTCCTCGATGTTGATCCACTCGTGGTCGTTGGTGTACATCGTCGTCATGAAGGGCTCCTGTGGTGCGTCGGTGGAAGGATGGGATGGTGTGCGGTTGCGATCGGCTTGCCACCGCAACCGACGTTTGCGCTTGCCGGCGCAAAGGCGGTCGCCAGGCACCCGACGGTGCGCAGGCACTGTCTCGGTCCGGGCTCAGCCACGGAAGTAGCGGTGTGGTGTGAACGGCATCGGGCTCACGCGCATCGGCTGGCGCTTGCCACGCACTTCGGCGTAGACCTCGTGGTGTGCGATGCCATGGTTGGCGGCGAGGTAGGCCATCGCGATCGGTTCGTTGACAGTGGGCGAGAGCGTGCCGCTGGTCACCGCGCCGAGCTTGCGGCCCTTGGCGTCGACGATGACGGCGCCCTCGCGCACCGGCACACGCTCCAGGCCGACCAGGCCGACGCGCTTGGTGCTCGCTCCGGTGGCCAGTTGCGCGTCGATCGTCGCCGCGCCCGGGTAGCCGCCATGGCGCGCGCCGCCGGCGCGGCGCACCTTCTGGATCGCCCAGGTCAGGCCGGCCTCGACCGGCGTGGTGGACTCGTTGATGTCGTGGCCGTACAGGCACAGGCCAGCCTCGAGACGCAGCGTGTCGCGCGCGCCCAGGCCGGCGGGTTGCACTTCGGGCTGCGCGAGCAGCGCGCGGGCCAACGCTTCGGCCCGATCGGCGGGCACCGAGATCTCGTAGCCGTCTTCGCCGGTGTAGCCCGAGCGCGTCACGAAGCACTCGGCGCCTTCGAGCACGAACTGCGCGCCGGTCATGAAGGTCAGCGTCGCCACGCTCGGATTCAGCCGCGCCAGCGCCTGTGCCGCTTTCGGGCCCTGCAGCGCCAGCAGCGCGCGGTCGGGCAGTGGCTGCACGGTGCAGCGGTGGCCAATGTGGGCGACGAGGTGGCGGATGTCGGCGTCCTTGCAGGCGGCGTTGACGATCAGCAGCAGGTCGGCGCCTTCACCGACGCCGCGGCGCGTGATCATCAGGTCGTCGAGGATGCCGCCGCTGCTGTTGGTGAAGAAGGCGTAACGCTGCTTGCCCACGCCGAGGTCGATCACGTCCATCGGCACCAGTGTTTCGAGGGCCGCCGCGGCGTCGTCACCGACCAGGCGCAGTTGGCCCATGTGCGAGACGTCGAACAGCGCCGCCGACTCGCGGCAATGGCGGTGCTCCTTGAGGATGCCGGCCGGGTACGACACCGGCATCTCGTAGCCGGCGAACGGCACCATCTTGGCGCCGAGTTCGAGGTGCAAGGCGTGCAGCGGCGTGCGCGAGAGGGCGTTGGACATGACAGTTCTCCGAGGGCACATGGTCGACCGACGCGACATGATCGCACCGGGTTGCCCTCTCTGTCCGCTTTACCTGAGAGATTGGCGGCGCGCTTTTAGAGCGCATCGCTTGCCCCTTCGGTGGGCCCGCTCGGGGCGGGCCTCTCTCCAGCGAGGAACGCTTCGGATGAAGCGCTTGCCAGTCCTTTTGCCTGAGCGTTCGATGCGCGGCCTTTCAGCCCCGCTCTGCGCCTTCGGCGGCCCGCCGCAACCATCGACCAGATGGTTCGCGAGGCTCTCTCCTGACGGCGCGCAGTGTAGCAGCGCCACCGATAATCCCGGCCCATGACTGCAGCAACCGATACCCAGGAGTGGCTCGAGGTCGAGTCGCTCGACCTCGAAGCCCAGGGCGTGGCCCACAACGCGGCCGGCAAGGTCGTCTTCATCGAGGGTGCGCTGCCCGGCGAAGTGGTGCAGGTGCGTGTGAGCCGGCACAAGAACAACTGGGAACAGGCCTCGATGACCGCGCTGCGGCGCGAGAGCGCCCAGCGCGTCACGCCGCTGTGCCCGCACTTCGGGACCTGTGGCGGCTGCAAGATGCAGCACCTGCATGTGGGCGCCCAGGTCGCGACCAAGCAGCGCGCGCTGGAGGATGCACTGTGGCATCTGGGCAAGGTGCGCTGCGAACAGCTGCTGCGGCCGATCGAGGGGCCGGCCTGGGGCTACCGCTATCGCGCCCGGTTGTCGGTGCGGTTTGTGGCGAAGAAGGGCAAGGTGCTGATCGGGTTTCACGAACGCAAGTCGAGTTTCGTCGCCGACATGGACAGCTGCGCGGTGCTGCCCCCCCAAGTGAGCGCGCTGCTGCTGCCGTTGCGTGCGCTCGTCGAAGGCATGGACCAGCGCGACCGCCTGCCGCAGATCGAGTTGGCGGTCGGTGACGACGTGATTGCGCTGGTGCTGCGCCACCTCGAGCCGCTCGGTGCGGCCGATCTCGAGCGGCTGCGTGCGTTCGGCGCCGAGTGCGGCGTGCAGTGGTGGCTGCAGCCCAAGGGGCCCGACACGGTGCACCGGCTCGACGAGGGCGGGCCCGAACTGGCTTACGCGCTGCCCGAATTCGGCGTCACGATGCCGTTCAAGCCGACCGACTTCACGCAGGTCAATCCGCACATCAACCGCGTGCTCGTGGCGCGCGCGCTGCGGCTGCTCGATGCGCGCGCCGACGAACGGGTGATCGACTGGTTCTGCGGCCTGGGCAACTTCACGCTGCCGATCGCCACGATGGCGCGCGAGGTGCTCGGCATCGAAGGCAGTGAAGCGCTGGTGCAGCGCTCGCGCGACAACGCGGTGCGCAATCGCCTGGATGTGCGGGCGAGCTTCGTCGCGCGCAATCTGTTCGAGGTCAGCCCGGCCGACCTGGCCGGCTTCGGCCACGCCGACAAGTGGCTGATCGACCCGCCGCGCGAGGGCGCGTTCGCGCTCGCCAAGGCACTGGCCGACCTGCACGCCGATGCCACGGCGGCCGCGGGCTACACGGGGCCCAGCCGCATCGTCTACGTCAGCTGCAACCCGGCCACGCTGGCGCGCGACGCCGGCCTGCTGGTGCACCAGGCCGGCTACCGCTGCACGGCCGCGGGCGCGGTCAACATGTTCCCGCACACGGCGCACGTGGAGAGCATGGCGGTGTTCGAGCGATAGAAAGCAACAAGGCCCCGAAAGGGGCCTTGTGCTTGGTGCGGGGGATCGACTACTTGTTGCTGCCCGCGAATCCCAGGATCGCCAGCAGCGACTGGAACACGTTGTACAGGCTCAGGTACACGCCCAGCGTGGCGCTGATGTAGTTGGTTTCCTCGCCGTCCTTCACCCGCTTGAGGTCGTACAGGATGAACGCCGAGAAGATGCCGATCGCCAGCACCGAGATCGTGATCATCATCGCGCTCGACTGCAGGAAGATGTTGGCGATGCCGGCCACCAGCACCATGATCATGCCGATGAAAAGGAACTTGCCCATCGCCGTGAGGTCGCGCTTGATCACCGTGGAGAGTGTGGCCATGCCCAGGAAGATCGCGCCCGTGCCGGCAAACGCCGTCATGATGAGCCCGGCGCCGTTGTTCAGGCCGAGCACCGCACCGATCATGCGCGACAGCATCAGGCCCATGAAGAACGTGAACGCCAGCAGCACCGGCACGCCGGCCGCGGAATTCTTGGTCTTCTCGATCGCGAACATGAACGCGAACGCGCCGCCCAGGAAGACGATGGCACTCATGCCATGGCCGATCACGTTGGTGATGCCGGTGGCGACGCCGATCCAGGCGCCGAGCACGGTGGGCACCATCGACAGCGCGAGCAGCCAGTAGGTATTGCGCAAAACGCGATTGCGTTGCTCGACCGATGTGACTTCGCCGGCGTAACCATTGAAGGCCGTCTGCAGGGGTTGGTTCATGCGAACTCCTAGTTGAAACAAACGCAGGTCAGACCTGTTGCGGCGCATTCTAGTTCCCTGGCCTGGCCGCACGGGAAGCCCCCAGTGATCGTGGCGATTTCGCCGCTGCAGGCGCACCAGCGCGCTGCAAGCCAATGTTCCTGCGTACAGTTGCGGCCTGATTCCACCGCCACCCGAGACGACCACACCCATGAACACCCGACCTTTTCTCACCCTTGCCGACGTGAAACGAATGGCTGGCGCCGCCGAGGCCGAGGCCGTGGCCCACAGTTGGAGCGTCACGATCGCGATCGTCGACGATGGCGGCCATCTGCTGTGGCTGCAGCGGCTCGATGGCACCGCGCCGATCTCGGCCCACATCGCACCGGCCAAAGCACGCACCGCGGCGCTCGGACGGCGCGAGAGCCGCATCTACGAGGAGATGATCAACCAGGGGCGCACATCATTCTTGAGCGTGCCCGAGATCGAAGGCCTGCTCGAAGGCGGTGTGCCGATCACGGTCGACGGGCATTGCCTGGGCGCGATCGGGGTGAGCGGCGTCAAGTCGGCCGAAGACGCGCAGATCGCCAAAGCCGGGATCGCCGCACTCGGCGGCTGAAGCGGCGCTATCGGCGCAGCAACAGCAGGCAGCCGCCGACGATGAGCGTGGCCGAGGCCGCGGTGGCGAGCGTGGGCACTTCGTCGAACAGCACGTAGCCCAGCAATGCGGCCCAGACGAAGCTGGTGTACTCCAGCGGCGCCACGCGGCTGGCCTCGAGCCGCGTGAATGCATAGGTCAGACACAGCAGGCCGAGGGTGCCCAGGCCGCCGGCCAGCAGGATGAAAGCGATGTCGCCGGCCGGCATCGGCCGCCAGATCCATGCGGCGGGCGCGGCGAGCAGAAGCATCGGCAACACGGTCTGGATCAGCAGAATCGTCCAGAGCGAATCGCTGCGAGACTGGCGCCGGGCCAGCAACATCACGCCGGCGTATGCAAGCGCCGCCACGGCCGCGCTTGCCATGCCGCCCAGTCGCCGCAAGGTCACGCCGTTCAGGCCCGCACTGAACTCGGGCACCACCGAGATCGACACGCCCGCCAGCCCGGCCACCAGCGCGAGCCAGATGGAACCGGCGGGGCGTTCCTTCAGCACCGGTACGGCGAGCACGGCAACGAAGATCGGCGCGAGGTACGAGACGGTCACCGCCAGCACCAGCGGAATTTCGGTCAGCGCGTGGAAGTAGCCGACCATCGAGAGCAGCAGCAAGACACTGCGCACGACGTGCATCCGCCAGGCGGCGCGCTGCGGCAACGGCGTGCGCCGCCAGGCCCAGAGCAGCACAGCGAACACGCTGCCACCGGCAAAGCGAAAGAAGGTCAGCTGGATCGCCTCGTAGCGCACCGCCAACAGCTTGATGAGGCTGTCCATGCAGACGAAGCTGACCGTTGCGAGGGCGGCCACAAGCAGCGGCCACGTGTCGCTGCGCGGTACCGGAGTGTGGCCCACGGCGTGCGGTGGCTGTTGGCTGGTCATGCGCCGAGTCTATGGGCCGGCCGGGCATGCCTCGCCGGAAACGATGCCTCGTTTATAATTCGCAGGTTTACCCACAACCCTTCCGCCCAGCAAAATCCGCGTCGCTTCCTCGAAGCTCGGCGCTGGTTTCTGCGACGAAAACTCCTTCGGTTTTCTCGACTGTTTCAGGCTTGACGAGCGCCGCGCTCGAAGGGCAGAGCCGGGCGCGCACTACACGGAGACTCCGGTGCCCGCGCAACTGCTGACCCCCCAAGCCCCGGCGATCCTGGCCCTCGCTGACGGCACGTTGTTCCAGGGCGTCTCGATCGGCGCGCCGGGCCACACGGTCGGCGAGGTGGTCTTCAACACGGCGATGACCGGCTACCAGGAGATCCTCACCGATCCGAGCTACTGCCGCCAGATCGTCACGCTGACCTATCCGCACATCGGCAACTACGGCGTGAGCGTCGAAGACGTCGAGGCCTCGAAGGTCCATGCAGCCGGGTTGGTCATCAAGGACTTGCCGCTGCTTGCGTCGAACTTTCGCAGCAGCATGACGCTGGCGCAGTACCTGCAGCGCGAAGGCACGGTGGCGATCGCCAACATCGACACCCGTCATCTCACGCGCGTGTTGCGCACCGGCGGCGCCCAGAACGGCTGCATCCTGGGCTTGCCGATGGGTGTGGCGGTCACGCGCACCCACCTCGATGAGGCGATTGCCAGGGCGCAAGCCGCGCCGAGCATGAACGGCCTCGACCTGGCCCAGGTGGTCAGCGAGTCCCGTCCCTACGAGTGGACGCAGACCGAGTGGTCGTTGCAGGCCGGCTACGGCAAGCAGACCGAGCCGACGTTTCACGTCGTCGCGTACGACTTCGGTGTCAAGCGCAACATCCTGCGCATGCTCGCGAGCCGCGGCTGCCGCGTCACCGTGGTGCCGGCGCGCACCAGCGCCGCCGAGGTGCGCAAGTACCGCCCGGACGGCATCTTCCTGAGCAATGGCCCGGGCGACCCGCAACCTTGCGACTACGCGATTGCCGCAACGCGAGAACTGATCGACACCGGCATCCCGACCTTCGGCATCTGCCTGGGCCACCAGATCATGGCGCTGGCCTCGGGCGCGAAGACGTTCAAGATGAAGTTCGGCCACCACGGCGCGAACCATCCGGTCAAGGACCTCGACAGCGGCCGCGTCAGCATCACGAGCCAGAACCACGGCTTCGCGGTCGATGCCGATACGCTGCCGGCCAACCTGCGGCCCACCCACGTGTCGCTGTTCGACGGCACGCTGCAAGGCCTGGCGCGCACCGACCGGCCCGCGTTCTGCTTCCAGGGACACCCCGAGGCGTCGCCCGGACCGCACGACATTGCCTACCTGTTCGACCGCTTCACGGCGCTGATGAGCGAGAACCAAGCGGAGCACAAGAATGCCTAAGCGCAGCGACCTTCAATCGATCCTCATCATCGGCGCCGGTCCGATCATCATCGGCCAGGCCTGCGAGTTCGACTACTCCGGCGCGCAGGCCTGCAAGGCGCTGCGCGAGGAGGGCTACCGCGTTGTCCTCGTCAACAGCAACCCGGCGACGATCATGACCGACCCCGAGATGGCCGATGTGACCTACATCGAGCCGATCACGTGGCAGGTGGTCGAGAAGATCATTGCGAAGGAACGGCTGGCGCATCCGGCAGAAAAGATGGCGGTGCTGCCGACCATGGGCGGCCAGACCGCGCTGAACTGCGCGCTCGATCTGCACCAGCACGGCGTGCTGGCCAAGTACGGCGTCGAGATGATCGGCGCGAACGAAAAGGCGATCGAGAAGGCCGAGGACCGCCTCAAGTTCAAGGACGCAATGACCGGCATCGGCCTGCATTCGGCCAAGTCGGGCATCGCGCATTCGATGAGCGAGGCGCTCGCGGTGCAAAAGCGCATCACGCACGACATCGGCGGCACCGGCTTTCCGATGGTGATCCGGCCCAGCTTCACGCTCGGCGGCACCGGCGGCGGCATCGCCTACAACCCCGACGAATTCGAGGAGATCTGCAAGCGCGGGCTCGACCTCTCGCCGACCAAGGAACTCCTGATCGAGGAGAGCCTGATCGGCTGGAAAGAGTTCGAGATGGAGGTGGTGCGCGACAAGCACGACAACTGCATCATCGTGTGCTCGATCGAGAACCTCGACCCGATGGGCATCCACACCGGCGACTCGATCACGGTGGCGCCGGCGCAGACGTTGTCCGACAAGGAGTACCAGCTGCTGCGCAACGCCAGCATCGCGATCCTGCGCGAGATCGGCGTGGACACCGGCGGCTCCAACGTCCAGTTCGCGATCAACCCGAAGGACGGCCGCATGGTCGTGATCGAGATGAACCCGCGCGTGTCGCGGTCGTCGGCGCTGGCCTCGAAGGCGACCGGCTTTCCGATCGCCAAGGTGGCCGCCAAGCTGGCGGTGGGCTACACGCTCGACGAGTTGCGCAACGACATCACCGGCGGCGCGACGCCGGCGAGCTTCGAGCCGAGCATCGACTACGTCGTGACGAAGATCCCGCGCTTCGCGTTCGAGAAGTTCCCGGCCGCCGACTCGCGCCTGACGACGCAGATGAAGTCGGTCGGCGAGGTCATGGCGATGGGGCGCACCTTCCAGGAGAGCCTTCAGAAAGCCCTGCGCGGGCTTGAAACCGGTATCGATGGCTTGAGCGAGCGCAGCACCGATCGTGAAGAGATCGTTCAGGAAATCGGTGAAGCGGGCCCTGAGCGCCTCCTGTTCGTCGCCGACGCCTTTCGCATCGGCATGAGCCTGCAAGAGGTGTTCGAGGAGACCGCGATCGACCCGTGGTTCCTGGCCCAGATCGAGCAACTCGTGCGCCACGAACAGGCACTGGCCGGCCGCACGATCACCGACCTGTCCAAGGACGAACTGCGTTTCCTGAAACAGAAGGGTTACTCCGACCGGCGCCTGGCCAAGCTGCTCGGCACGAACCAGCACGAGGTGCGCAACAGGCGTCACGACCTGAACATCCGGCCGGTCTACAAGCGCGTGGACACCTGCGCCGCCGAGTTCGCGACGCAGACCGCCTACCTGTATTCGACCTACGAAGTCGCCGATGCGCAGTGCGAGGCCCAGCCCACCTCGGCCAGGAAGATCATGGTGCTCGGCGGCGGCCCGAACCGCATCGGCCAGGGCATCGAGTTCGACTACTGCTGCGTGCACGCGGCGCTGGCGATGCGCGAAGACGGCTTCGAGACCATCATGGTCAACTGCAACCCCGAGACCGTCTCGACCGACTACGACACCTCCGATCGCCTGTACTTCGAGCCGGTGACGCTCGAAGACGTGCTCGAGATCGTCGACAAGGAAAAGCCGTTCGGCGTGATCGTGCAGTACGGCGGGCAGACGCCGCTGAAGCTGGCACTCGACCTCGAGCGCGCCGGCGTGCCGATCGTGGGCACCACACCCGACAGCATCGACGTGGCCGAAGACCGCGAGCGGTTCCAGAAGCTGCTGCACGCAATCGGCTTGCGCCAGCCGCCGAACCGCACCGCGCGCACCGAAGAAGCCGCGCTGCAGCTCGCGCGCGAGATCGGCTACCCGCTCGTCGTGCGGCCGAGCTACGTGCTCGGCGGGCGAGCGATGGAGATCGTGCACGGCGACAAGGACCTGGAGCGTTACATGCGCGAGGCGGTGCGCGTCAGCGAGAAGTCGCCGGTGCTGCTCGACCGCTTTCTCGACGATGCGATCGAGGTCGATGTCGACTGCATCGCCGACGGGCACGAGGTAATGATCGGCGGCATCATGGAGCACGTCGAGCAGGCCGGCATCCACTCCGGTGACTCGGCCTGTTCGCTGCCACCGTATTCGCTGCCGAAGACGCTGCAGGACGAGATGCGTCGCCAGACGGTCCTGATGGCCAAGGCGTTGAAGGTCGTCGGGCTGATGAACGTGCAGTTCGCGATTCAGGGCGAGGGTGGCGACGCCGTGGTCTACGTGCTCGAAGTCAATCCGCGCGCATCGCGCACGGTGCCGTTCGTCTCGAAGGCCACCGGCCAGCCGCTGGCGAAGATCGCAGCGCGCTGCATGGTCGGCCAGCGGCTGGCCGACCAGCGCAACGGCAATGGCCGCCGGCCGGGCGAGGTGATCCCGCCGTACTTCTCGGTCAAGGAGGCGGTGTTCCCGTTCAACAAGTTCCCCGGGGTCGACCCGATCCTCGGCCCCGAGATGCGCTCGACCGGCGAGGTCATGGGGGCGGGGCGCACGTTCGGCGAGGCGATGCTGAAGAGCCAGCTCGGCGCCGGCTCGAAGCTGCCGGTTTCGGGCACGGTGTGCATCACCGTCAAAGACGGCGACAAGGCGCGCGCGGTCGGCGTCGCCCGCGACTTGCACGCTTTAGGCTTCCAGATCGTCGCCACCAAGGGCACCGCCGCGGCGATTGCAGCCGGCGGCGTGCCGGTCAAGGCGGTCAACAAGGTCAAGGATGGGCGCCCGCACATCGTCGACATGGTCAAGGCCGGCGAGATCCAGCTCGTCTTCACGACGGTGGACGAAACCCGCACCGCGATCGCCGATTCACGCCACATCCGCCAGGCGGCGCTCGCCCATCGGATCACCTACTACACCAGCATGGCGGGCTGCGAAGCGGCGGTCGAGGGGATGAAGCACCAGGACGATCTGGTGGTGGTCTCCTTGCAAGAGCTGCACCGCGAACTGCATTAAAATTGGATTCGTCCACTCCGCCGCCGGTGCACCCGGCGGCGGAGTCATTTTCCGGCCGGTCGAGTGCCGGGCCGTCCCAATCAGATCTGCATCCCTTCGGGGGTCACCCGGTGTATCCATCGGCCCAAGGTCTGTCGTCTAGCAAGGTTTGTCTTCATCATGGCCACCATTCCCCTGACCATCCGCGGTGCCGAAAAGCTCAAGGAAGAACTGGCGCGCCTGAAGAACGTCGAGCGCCATGCGGTGATCCAGGCCATCTCGGAAGCGCGTGCGCAGGGCGACCTGTCGGAGAACGCGGAGTACGAAGCGGCCAAGGACAAGCAGGGCTTCATCGAAGGCCGCATCCTCGAGATCGAGGGCAAGCTCGCGGCCGCCCAGATCATCGACCCGGCCACGCTGAATGCCGAAGGGCGCGTGGTGTTCGGCTCCACCGTCGATCTGGAAGACGAAGACAGCGGCGCCAAGGTCACCTACCAGATCGTCGGCGACGACGAGGCCGACCTGAAGCAGGGCCTGATCTCGATCAGCTCACCGATCGCGCGGGCGCTGATCGGCAAGGAGGCCGGCGACGTGGCCGAAGTGCAGGCGCCCGGCGGCTTGCGGCACTACGAGATCGACGCGGTTCGATATGGTTGAGGCCGGACGCAAGACAGTGCCTGCGCGTTGTCTTGCGCTCGTCCGACGCTCGAGCGCGGGCAGGCGCGGGGGAGGGTGGCCGTGAGCCCCGGCGCCGGGTCTCGCGCCGCCACGCTGCTCGCCGCCATGTGGGCCGGGTTGCTGCTGTGCATCGGCGCGATCGCGGCGCCGTCGGCATTCGCCACGCTGGCCGTGCCCGACGCCGGCCGGTTCGCGGGGCGCATGTTCGAGCAGGAGGCGTATCTCAGCGTGGTGGTGGCGCTGGCGTTGTTGGTGATCGAGCGTCAGCGCAGCCGCGACGCGGCGGCCGCCGGCACCGGCTCGGTGATGAGCGCCAACATCGTGTTGCTGCTGGGCACGCTGTTCTGCACGGTGGCGGGCTACTTCGCGGTGCTGCCCTTCATGGAGGCGGCGCGGGCCGGCCACGGCACGGTGTCGTTCCTGACGCTGCACGCCGTATCGGGCGGGCTGTTCGCGCTGAAGGGGCTGCTGGTGCTGGTGCTGGCGTGGCGCCTGACCGCGCGTTGAGCGCCGCAAACGAAACCCGGCATGGCACCCCGACTGGTGCCCCTCAGGACTGTTGCGACGACTTCTTGACGCTGGTGCGGCGCTTCGTCGCGCGCTTGAGTTCGCCGCCGGCGGCGATGCGCATGTTGCCCATCACGGTGATCTTCTTGACCTGCGCGCGGTGGTTTCCGCTCTTGGAGAACTTGAGGATCTTCACCACCCGCGGGCCGGCGCCGCGGCCTTCGCGCTCGACCGCTTCCTTGGGCGGCATCGGCCGCCACAGCACCAGCAGTTTGCCGATGTGCTGGATCGGGGCGGCGTTCAGCCCATCGGCGAGCGCATTGAAGATCGCCTCGCGCGTGGCCCGTTCGTCCGAGAACACGCGCACCTTGATCAGGCCATGGGCGTTCAACGCGGCGCCGACTTCCTTCTGCACGGCCGGCGTGAGCCCGTCGGAGCCGATCATCACCACGGGGTCGAGGTGATGGGCGTCGGCGCGGTGTTCCTTGCGCTGGGCGGGGGTCAGTTGGATGGCAGTCATCGGCCTATTATCCCTTCGTCATGAAAACTCAAACCAAGAGCAAGAAGGTCAACAAGGCGTGGTTGCACGACCACATGAACGACCCGTACGTGAAGCAGGCGCAGCGCGAGGGCTATCGCGCCCGCGCGGCCTACAAGCTCAAGGAGATCGACGAGGCGCTGCACCTGCTCAAGCCGGGCCAACTGGTGGTCGATCTCGGCGCGACCCCGGGCGCCTGGAGCCAGTACGTGCGCCGCAAGTTCGCACCGAAGGAGGCCGGAGCCGGCGGTGCCGCGGCCGGGGCGCTGAACGGCACGATCATCGCGCTGGACGTGCTGGATTTCGAGCCGATCGAGGGCGTGACCTTCATTCAGGGCGATCTGCGCGAGGCCGAGGTGCTGGAGCGCCTCGAAGCCGCGGTGGCCGGCCGCCCGGTGGACGTGGTCGTGTCCGACATGGCGCCCAACCTCTCGGGCATCGAAAGCGCCGATTCGGCTCGAATCAGCCACCTGGTCGAACTGGCGCTCGAATTCGCCCAGCAGCACCTCACGCCGCAAGGGGCGCTGGTGTGCAAGGTCTTCCACGGCAGCGGCTACAGCCAGCTCGTCAAGCTGTTCAAGGTGAACTTCCGGGTCGTCAAGCCGATCAAGCCGAAGGCCTCGCGTGACAAGTCGGCCGAGACTTTTCTGGTCGGAATCGGCCTGAAGGCCGGGGCCGCGAAGCTTGCTGGCGCGGCCGACGTCGGGCCATAGCGGGCTCCGGTGGACGCGTCGTCGCCCCTACCCGCCGATACACGCTCACGGTCCGGGGGGATTGGCGGTCTGGCGCAGGCCTTGCGTGGACTAAAATCAGCCGCACATGGCAAAAAGGCGTTGCTGCGCGCAGTGCCGTTGTGCTGATGGTCCGAAAACGGAGTTGCGGTGAACAATCAATGGTTCTCTAAAGTTGCTGTCTGGCTGGTGATCGCACTCGTGCTGTTCACGGTGTTCAAGCAGTTCGACCGAACAGCCACGCAGTCGGGAACGATCGGCTACTCCGATTTCCTGCAAGAAGTGCGCGGCAAGCGCATCAAGAGCGTGCAGATTCAGGAGGGCGCCGGTGGCAGCACCGAAATCCGCGCCAAGACCAATGACGACAAGGAGTTGCGCACCACCGCAACGTACCTTGATCGCGGCCTGATCGGCGACCTGATCAACAACAACGTCAAGTTCGACGTCAAGCCACGCGAGGAGCCTTCGTTCCTGCTCAGCATGCTGGCGTCGTGGGGGCCGATCCTGCTGCTGATCGGCGTGTGGATCTACTTCATGCGCCAGATGCAGGGTGGCGGCAAGGGTGGCGCGTTCAGCTTCGGCAAGAGCAAGGCGCGGATGCTCGACGAAGCCAACAACACCACCACCTTCGCCGACGTCGCCGGATGCGACGAAGCCAAGGAGGAGGTGCGCGAGCTGGTCGACTTCCTGAAAGACCCGCAGAAGTTCCAGAAGCTCGGCGGGCGCATCCCGCGCGGCGTGCTGCTGGTGGGGCCGCCCGGAACGGGCAAGACGCTGCTGGCCAAGGCGATTGCCGGCGAGGCCAAGGTGCCGTTCTTCTCGATCTCGGGTTCCGACTTCGTCGAGATGTTCGTCGGCGTCGGCGCGGCGCGCGTGCGCGACATGTTCGAGCAGGCCAAGAAGAGTGCCCCGTGCATCATCTTCGTCGATGAGATCGACGCCGTCGGCCGCCACCGCGGTGCCGGCCTGGGCGGCGGCAACGACGAGCGCGAACAGACCCTGAACCAGATGCTGGTCGAGATGGACGGCTTCGAGACCAACCTGGGCGTCATCGTGATGGCCGCCACCAACCGGCCCGACATCCTTGACCCGGCGCTGCTGCGCCCGGGCCGCTTCGACCGCCAGGTCTACGTGACGCTGCCCGACGTGCGCGGACGCGAGCAGATCCTCAACGTGCACATGCGCAAGGTGCCGGTCGGGCAGGACATCCGCGCCGACCTCCTGGCGCGCGGAACGCCGGGCTTTTCGGGCGCCGACCTGGCCAACCTCGTCAACGAGGCGGCACTGTTCGCGGCCCGCCGCAGCGGTCGTGTGGTCGAGATGAACGACTTCGAGAAGGCCAAGGACAAGATCATGATGGGCCCGGAGCGCAAGTCCATGATCATGGCCGAGGACGAGCGCCGCAACACGGCGTACCACGAGTCCGGCCATGCGCTGGTGGCGCGCCTGATGCCCAAGGCCGACCCGGTGCACAAGGTCACGGTGATCCCGCGTGGCCGTGCGCTGGGCGTGACGATGCAGTTGCCCGAGGGCGACCGCTACAGCACCGACAAGGTCCGCATGCTCAGCACGATCTCGATCCTGTTCGGCGGGCGCATCGCCGAAGAGGTGTTCATGGGCGAAATGACCACCGGCGCGAGCAACGATTTCGAGCGCGCGACCCACATCGCGCGCGACATGGTCACCCGCTACGGCATGACCGATGCACTGGGCACGATGGTCTACGCCGAGAACGAGGGCGAGGTCTTCCTCGGCCGCTCGGTCACCAAGACGACGATGATGAGCGAGCAGACGATGCAGGCCGTGGACCGCGAGATCCGCCGCATCATCGACGAGCAGTACGCCACCGCGCGCAAGCTCATCGAAGACAACAAGGACAAGATCCACGCGATGGCCGCCGCGCTGCTGGAGTACGAAACCATCGACACCGAGCAGATCGACGACATCATGAACGGCAAGCCGGCGCGCCCACCGAAGGATTGGAGCCCGTCGCTGAGCAAGACCGTGCCGCCGACACCCCCGGCGGCGCCGGGCACGGCCACCGCCACGGCCTGATCCCGGGTCCGCGCGATCGCGTCCAGACGGGGCTTCGGCCCCGTCGGCATTTGCGGCCCTTCATCGAAACACCGATGCACTGGCAAACCACCCGATTCCGCATCGACCTGTCGCGCCCGCAGGTGATGGGCATCGTCAACGTCACCCCGGACTCGTTTTTCGATGGCGGGCGGCTGGCCACTACGGCCGCGGCGATCGCGCACTGCGAGCAACTGCTGGCCGACGGTGCGCAGCTGCTCGACATCGGTGGTGAATCGACACGCCCCGGATCGAAGCCGGTGCCGGCCGACGAAGAACTCGCGCGCGTGCTCCCGGTGCTGGAGGCCGCATTGCGCCTGGGCTGCCCGGTCTCGGTGGACACGAACAAGGCCGAGGTGATGGCCGCAGTGCTCGCCCGCGGCGCCGACATCGTCAACGACGTGAACGCGCTGCAGGCGCCCGGTGCGCTCGACGTGGTCGCCGCGCACGCGAGCTGCGGCGTGTGCCTGATGCACATGCGTGGCACGCCCGAGGCGATGCAGCTGCGTCCGCGCTATGACGACGTGGTCGATGAGGTCGGTGCGTTTCTGCGCGAGCGCGTGGCCGAGGTCGTGGCGCACGGCGTGGCTGCTGAACGCATCGTGCTCGACCCCGGCATCGGGTTCGGCAAGAGCGTCGAACACAACATCGCGCTGCTGCGGCGCCAGCGCGAGTTGCTCGCGCTGGGCCGGCCGCTGCTGCTGGGCTGGTCGCGCAAGTCGACACTGGGTGCGATCACCGGGCGCGGCGTGGGCCAGCGTCAGGCCGCGAGCGTGGCCGCGGCGCTCGCGGCGGTGCAGTCGGGGGCGCGGATCGTTCGCGTGCACGATGTCGCGGCAACCGTCGACGCCCTCAAGGTCTGGCAGGTCGCGGGCCTCGCGCACGGATAATCCGGCGCTGGCAGGGAGACCAACGCATGAGCAATGTGACCAGAAAGTATTTCGGCACCGACGGCATCCGCGGCACCGTCGGCCAGTCGCCGATCACGGCCGATTTCATGTTGCGTCTGGGCCATTCGGTCGGCCGTGTGCTGAAGACTACCGAAGCCCGCCCCACGGTGCTGATCGGCAAGGACACGCGCATTTCGGGCTACATGATCGAATCGGCCCTCGAGGCCGGTTTTGCATCCGCCGGGGTCGACGTGCTGCTCACCGGCCCGTTGCCCACGCCCGGCGTGGCCTACATGACGCGTGCGTTGCGCCTGAGCCTGGGCGTCGTGATCAGCGCCTCTCACAACCCCTACGCCGACAACGGCATCAAGTTCTTCTCGGCGCGTGGTGAAAAGCTCTCCGACGCCTGGGAGCATCAGGTCGAGGCCGCACTCGCGCAACCGGCGCAGTGGGTCGACTCTGCTCACCTGGGCAAGGCCCGGCGCATCGACGACGCGCGTGGCCGCTACATCGAATTCTGCAAAGGCACGTTCAGTGCCGAGCTGTCGCTGAAGGGCCTGAAGATCGTCGTCGATGCTGCGCATGGTGCGGCTTACCACGTTGCACCCGACGTGTTCCACGAACTCGGTGCCGAGGTCGTCGCGATCGGCTGCAGCCCCAACGGCACCAACATCAACGACGGTTTCGGCGCCACGGCGCCTGAGGCCCTGGTCGACGCCGTCAAGGCGCACGGTGCGCACTACGGTGTGGCGCTCGACGGCGACGCCGACCGGTTGCAACTGGTCGACGCCAGCGGGCGCCTGTACAACGGCGACGAGCTGCTGTATCTGATCGTCGCCGACCGGCTCGCGCAGGGGTTGGCCATTCCGGGTGTGGTCGGCACGCTGATGACGAACATGGCGGTCGAACTGGCGCTGCGCGAGCGCGGCGTCGAGTTCGTGCGCGCGAAGGTCGGTGACCGCTATGTGCTCGAGGAACTGGTCGCGCGCGGCTGGCAGCTCGGTGGCGAGGGTTCCGGGCACCTGCTGGCGTTGGACAAGCACACCACCGGCGACGGCATTGTCAGTGCGCTGCTGGTACTGCAGACGGCCTGCCGCACCGGCCGTTCGCTGGCCGAACTGCTGCAGGGTGTCACGCTGTTCCCGCAGACGCTCGTCAATGTTCGACTGTCGCCGGGTACCGACTGGCAATCGAGCCGATCGCTTGTCCAGGCACAGGCCGAGGTCACGCGCGAACTTGGCAGCCGCGGCCGCGTGCTGATCCGCCCGTCGGGCACCGAACCGCTGGTTCGCGTGATGGTCGAAGCGAGCGACGCAGCACTTGCGCGCCGTTGCGCCGAGCGACTGGCGCAGACGCTGCGCTGACTGCCCTGCCTGGTCGGGCAGCTGTCGTTATGTGACAGCCGCGCGGCAGTCTCGTGACGGCCCGATCGGGCTTCGTCCGGTCGGTGCCGGCAGCGGCGCTCGCAGCGAACGCGGCCATCGAACTGTCACAGTCGTGTCACAAGTGCTCCTTACAGTCTCGCTGTTCGACGACACCCCCAGCCACAGAAAGGTGAGTTCATGAATTTTCCGCTGATACGCGCGATCGCTTGCGCAACCGCACTGACCTCGATCGGTGTTTCCGCCTTGGCCCAGGACATGACCGGCGCCGGGTCCAGTTTCGCCGCGCCGATCTACTCGAAGTGGGCCGACGCCTACAACAAGGTCACCGGTGCACGTCTGAACTACCAGTCCATCGGTTCCGGCGCCGGGCTGCAGCAGATTCGTTCCAAGACCGTCGACTTTGGCGCGTCGGACATGCCGCTGACCGATGCCGAACTCGCCAAGGACGGCTTGATCCAGTTCCCGACGGTGATCGGCGCGGTCGTCCCGGTCGTCAACATCAAGGGCATCAAGCCGGGCCAGATGAAGCTCACCGGCCAGGTCCTGGCCGACATCTATCTCGGCAAGATCACCAAGTGGAACGATCCGGCGGTGGCTGCGCTGAATCCAGGCGTGGCCTTACCCGACGCGGCGATCTCTACGGTTCACCGGGCCGACGGGTCGGGCACCACTTTCATCTTCGCCGACTACTTGTCGAAGGTGAATCCCGAGTGGAAGACGCAAGTCGGTGTCGGCACGACGGTCAAGTGGCCGAACGGTTCGGGTGGCAAGGGCAACGAAGGCGTATCGAGCTTCGTTCAGCGCCTGCCTGATTCCATCGGCTACGTCGAGTACGCGTACGCCAAGCAAAACAAGATGGCCTATGTGACGATGAAGAACCACGCCGGCAACTACGTCGCGCCTGAGGCTGAAAACGTCAAGGCGGCAGCGGCCGGCGCCGATTGGGCTCGCACCTTCTATCAAATGCTGACCGACCAGCCCGGCAAGGACGCATGGCCGATTAGCGGCGCGACCTTCGTGATGATGCACAAGGTACAGGACAAGCCTGTCAATGCATCCAATACATTGAAGTTCTTCGAGTGGTCCTATGCCAACGGCGACAAGGCCGCGGCCGAGCTCGACTACGTGACCCTGCCGGAGTCGGTGAAGGCGATGATCCGCAAGGAATGGTCGAATGACATCAAGGACGCTTCGGGCAAGGCGGTCGCCTTTAAGTAAGCGGTTGCGGTAGCCACCGGCCGGCTGCTCCCCAGGGAGGTGCCGGCCGATTCGTTTGTCCGATGCGTTGACTGCGCCCGATCAAGATTAGGAGCCACGTTGGCCGCTACACTCCCAGCCACTCCCCACAACGACGTCGAAACAATGGACGGTTCCGTGCCCGAGGGTCCCCCGCCCGCGGCTCGTCGAGCGGCACCCTGGGGGGACGCGTTGTTCTCGATCCTCGCCCACGCAGCCGCCTGGTTGACGCTGGCCTTGCTGGCCGGGATTCTCGGTTCACTCGTCGTCGGCGCGGCGCCAGCCATCAAGGAATTCGGCCTGGGCTTCCTGTGGCGCAGCGACTGGGATCCCGTGCAGAACAAGTATGGCGGCCTGGCGATGATTTTCGGGACGCTGATGACCTCGTTGATCGCGCTGGTCATTGCCGTGCCGGTCAGTTTCGGCATTGCGCTGTTCCTCACCGAACTCTCCCCGAAGTGGTTGAAGCGCCCGCTCGGCACCGCGATCGAACTGCTCGCGGCCGTGCCGTCGATCGTCTATGGCATGTGGGGCCTGCTGGTCTTCAGCCCGGTGCTGGCGACCTACGTGCAGCAGCCGCTGCAGGCCACGTTCGGCGGTGTGCCGGTGCTCGGTGCGCTGGTTTCGGGCCCACCGGTCGGCATCGGGTTGCTGTCGGCGGGCATCATCCTGGCCATCATGGTGATCCCGTTCATTGCTTCGGTGATGCGCGACGTGTTCGAGATCACGCCACCCCTGTTGAAGGAATCGGCCTACGGCCTGGGCTCCACGACCTGGGAGGTCGTGTTCAAGGTGGTGCTGCCCTACACCAAGACCGGCGTGGTCGGCGGCATCATGCTGGGCCTGGGCCGCGCGTTGGGTGAGACCATGGCGGTCACGTTCGTGATCGGAAACTTCAACCAACTGAACTCGCTGTCGCTGTTCGAGGCGGCAAACAGCATCACGTCGGCGCTGGCAAACGAATTTGCCGAGGCCGGCAACGGTATGCACAAGGCGGCGCTGATGTACCTCGGCCTGGTGCTGTTCTTCATTACCTTCGTCGTGCTCGCGTGTTCCAAATGGTTGCTCGTGCGCCTGCGCAAGGGCGAGGGAACGCGCGCATGAGCACGGTGGTGGCACCTTCGGCAGCGGTGTCGCGCACCTCGCGCGCCGCCAAACACATCCGGCGCAAACGCATCAATATCATCGCGCTGATGTTGTCGCTGGCCGCGATGGCGTTCGGCTTGTTCTGGCTGCTTTGGATCCTGGCCGAAACGGTGCGCCAGGGCATCGGCGGAGTCAACCTGGCCCTGTTCACGCGGATGACGCCCCCGCCGATGGCGGACACCGGCGGCCTGGCGAACGCGATTTTCGGCTCGCTGACGATGGTCACGCTGGCCACGCTCATCGGCACGCCGGTCGGGCTGATGGCGGGCGTGTACCTTGCCGAGTACGGCCAGAAGACGCGGCTGGGCAACCTCACGCGGTTCATCAACGACATCTTGCTGTCAGCACCGTCGATCATCATCGGCCTGTTCGTGTACGCGGCGGTGGTCGCCCCCATGAAGAGCTTCTCGGGTTGGGCCGGTTCGCTGGCGCTCGCGCTGATCGTCATCCCGGTGGTGATCCGCACCACCGAGAACATGCTGATGCTGGTCCCGAACGCGCTGCGCGAGGCCGCGTATGCACTCGGCGCGCCGAAATGGAAGGTGATCCTGAGGGTTACGCTGAAGGCGGCGCGCGCCGGTGTGCTCACCGGCATTTTGCTGGCGCTGGCGCGCATCACCGGCGAGACCGCGCCGCTGCTTTTCACGGCGTTGTCGAACCAGTTCTGGTCAAGCGACCTCGCCGGGCCGATGGCCAGCCTGCCGGTCACGATCTTCAAGTTCGCGATGAGCCCGTACGAGAACTGGCAGAAGCTCGCATGGGCCGGAGTGTTCCTGATCACGATGGGCGTGCTGGTTTTGAACATCGTCGCGCGCACGTTCCTGCGCAACAAGCACTGAGCCCCGGAGCCCCGCATGGACACACGCGTCGATTCATCCGCCACCGACGAGCCCAAGCTGTCGGTTCGAAACCTCAATTTCTACTACGGCGCATTTCATGCGCTGAAGAACATCAATCTGGACATCCCGGTGAACAAGGTCACCGCGTTCATCGGCCCGTCGGGATGCGGCAAGTCGACCCTGTTGCGCACCTTCAACCGCATGTTCGAGCTCTACCCCGAACAGCGTGCGCACGGCGAAATTTTGCTCGACGGCGAGAACATCCTGACCTCGAAGGAAGATGTCTCGCTGATCCGCGCCAAGGTCGGCATGGTGTTCCAGAAGCCCACGCCGTTTCCAATGTCGATCTACGACAACGTCGCCTTCGGCGTGAAGCTGTTCGAGACGCTGCCTCGCGTCGAGATGGACGAGCGGGTCGAATGGGCGCTGCGCAAGGCAGCGCTGTGGACCGAGGTCAAGGACAAGCTCGGCCAAAGTGGATCGGGCCTTTCGGGCGGTCAGCAGCAGCGGCTTTGCATTGCCCGCGGTATCGCGATCAAGCCCGAAGTGTTGCTGCTCGACGAGCCGTGTTCCGCGCTCGACCCGATATCGACCGGCAAGATCGAGGAACTGATCCACGAGCTGAAATCCGACTACACGGTCGTCATGGTGACCCACAACATGCAGCAAGCGGCGCGCACTTCGGACTACACCGCATACATGTATCTCGGCGACCTGATCGAGTTCGGACCAACCTCCGATGTCTTCATGAAGCCGAAAAAGCGCGACACCGAGGACTACATCACTGGCAGGTTCGGGTGAACCGCATCAACCGTCACAAGGAACCATCATGACCGACAAGCACCTTTCAACCCAGTTCGATGCCGAACTCAGCGGCATCTCGACCCGCGTGCTCGAGATGGGTGGTGTGGTCGAGTCGCAAGTGGCGCGGTCGGTCTACGCGCTCACGAACTTCAGCGCCGAAATCGCCTCCGACGTGCTGATCACCGAAGAGCGCGTAAACCAGACCGAGATCGAGATCGATCATGACCTGTCGACCATCATCGCGCGGCGCCAACCCACCGCGCGCGATCTGCGCCTGCTGATCGCGATCTCCAAGACGATCGCCAACCTCGAACGCGTCGGCGACGAGGCGGCGCGCATCGCGCGCACCGTGCAGCGGCTCGTCAACTCGGGCGTTTCGAGCCGCCTGCGCCTGCCGGTAAAGGACCTCGCCTACGAATCGGAGCTGGCGGTGTCTCAGCTGCGCAAAGCGCTCGACGCCTTCGCGCGGCTCGATGTCGACAAGGCAGTCGAGGTGCTGAAGCAGGACGACCTGATCGACCAGGAGTTCGAGGGCCTGATGCGCAAGCTGATCACTTTCATGATGGAAGACCCGCGCACGATCTCGTCGAGCATCGACTTGGTGTTCGTCGCCAAGGCGATCGAGCGCGTCGGTGACCACGCCAAGAACCTGGCGGAGCAGATCATTTACATCGTCAAGGGCACCGATGTTCGCCACAACTCGGTGGTCACGGTCGAGTCGCTGGTGCGATGAAGATTTCGACCGGACAGATTGATTCGAGGAGTCACGCATGAGCCGCATCCTGGTGGTCGAAGACGAATCGGCGATCGCCGAACTCATCTCCATCAATCTGCGCCACGCCGGCTTCGACGTGACCATCGCCACCAGCGCCGAGCAGGCTCAAGTGGCGGTCGACGGCGTGCTGCCCGACCTGATCGTTCTGGACTGGATGCTGCCCGGCCAGACGGGGCTGGCGATGGCCAAGCGCTGGCGCACCGACGTGCGCACGCGCGAGTTGCCGATCATCATGCTGACCGCGCGCGCCGAAGAGGTCGACAAGATCACCGGCCTGGACGCAGGAGCCGACGACTACCTGACCAAGCCTTTTTCGACCCAGGAACTGCTCGCGCGCATCCGTGCCGTGTTGCGCCGCAAGGCGCCCGAGGCGCTCGATTCCGCGGTAGAAGTGGGCACGCTGCGGATCGACCCGGCAACCCGCCGGGTGAGTTGCGGTATCGACGGCGAACCGCGCGAAGTGAAGGTAGGGGCGACCGAATTCAGATTGCTGCACTTCTTCATGACTCACCCGGAGCGGGTGCACAGCCGCGCGCAGCTGCTCGACCGTGTCTGGGGCGACCATGTGTTCATCGAGGAGCGCACGGTGGATGTCCATGTCAAGCGCCTGCGCGAAGCACTCGGCCCGGTGCAGTGTGCCCACATGATCGAGACCGTTCGCGGTGCGGGCTATCGCCTGACACAGCAGGCCGGCGCCGCGCCCACCAAGCCGGCGCCGGCGCTTTCGGCGTGATCGATCGGGCGGGGCTGCGATGAGCTGGTTGTTGCAGCGCATCGCCGTCACCCTGATCGCGATGGTCGTCGGCGGCGTGCTGGGGATGCTGGTCGCCGGCACCGCCGCGTCGACCTCGGGCGCCCTGCTCGGTGCCACGATCGCGCTGGGCGGTATGGCGCTGCGCGACACATTGCGCGGCTACCGGTTGATTACATGGTTGCGCGGATCGCAGGAAGGCCAGGCGCCGCGCGACGCAGGGCTGTGGGGCGAGCTGGGTTACCGAATCGAACGATCGGTCCGGCAGCTCGAGCAGCGGGCGGCACTGGAGCGCGAGCAACTGACTCAGTTCCTGTCGGCGATTGAAGCGTCGCCGAATGGGGTGATGCTGCTCGACGCCGGCGACCAGATCGAATGGTGCAACTCGCACGCTGCCGACCACTTCGGGCTCGATCCGCAACGTGACCGGCGTCAGCGCGTGACCAACCTGGTTCGCGCGCCGACGTTTGTCAGCTATCTTCAGGCCGGACGCTTCGACGATGCGGTGCAACTGGCCGATCCGCGTGGCCAGCGCTCGCTGTCGGTCCTGGTGCGCAGCTACGGCGATGGACTGAAGCTGGTTCTGTCGCACGACATCACCGAGCGCGAACGCTCCGAAGCGATGCGCCGCGACTTCGTGGCGAACGTTTCGCACGAGATCCGAACGCCGCTTACCGTGCTGGCCGGGTTCATCGAGACGATGACGAACCTGACGCTCACCGAGCCCGAGCGCAAGCGGGTGCTGGTGCTGATGATGCAGCAGGCCGACCGCATGGGTACGCTGGTCGCCGATCTGCTGACGCTGGCGCAGCTCGAAGGCAGCCCGCGCCCGAACGCCGACCGCTGGGTGCCGCTGGCGCCGCTGCTGGCGCAGGCCGCGATCGACGCGAAGCTGCTCTCCGCCGGCCGGCACGCGCTGACGTTCGCTTCGAATGTCGAGGCCCAGATCGCCGGCGCGCCGAACGAGTTGCTCAGCGCGCTCACGAATCTGGTGAACAACGCGGTGCGCTACACGCCGTCCGGAGGACGCATCGACGTGACGTGGAAGCTTCTCGCCGACGGCGCTGGCGAGATTGCAGTTGTAGACACCGGCCTGGGCATCGCGCGCGAGCACCTGCCGCGCCTGACTGAGCGCTTTTACCGCGTCGATGGCAGCCGCTCGCGCGACACCGGCGGTACCGGGCTCGGCCTGTCGATCGTCAAGCACGTGATGCAGCGCCACGGCGGCGAGCTTGCCATCCGGAGCGAACCTGGGCAGGGCTCGACGTTTCGGCTGGTGTTCCCGGCCGCCCGCGTGCGCGACGTGGCCGCCGCGCCTGTCGAGCCGACGCTGGCGGTGGGCATCGTGCGAGAGGAGCCGGCATTGCCCTGATCGCGTGGCGCTGCGCGGCAACCGCGAGTTGGGATCAGCGTTTCGACGCAGCGGGTGGGCGCCGGTAGATGGCAGCGAACTCGTCGTCGCTGGGGTTGCTGCGCTCGCGCGCCAGCAGGTCCCAGCCAGGGACCTTCGCCGCCGGCGCCGCGCCTGTCTGCATTTGCAGCATGAATGGGCAACGCGTGGCGCTCGATGGGGTGACCGCATCGACCCGATAGCCACCCAGGTGTTCGAGCGCCACGACCTCGGCGCGTGACAGCCCGGGCGCCGAGATGCAGTCCCGGCTCGGTATGTGCAGCGCGATGCGCTGCACCAGAGCGCGTTCGCTGCGGGCGTGATCGAGCGGCGGCAACAGCAAGGTCATCGCCAGCAACCAACCCAGCGCGACACCACTGGCCGGCAGCACCAGGCTCTTCCACAGCGGATGGCGGCTGCGGCCGGTGCGCCACTTGACCAGCCACAGCCACGCGACCGTTCCGGCGATGGCGAGCACCAACGCGAGCAATGAAAAGCGCGGCGTGTAACCCGGCGAGAGCCGTGCGATGTTGGCAGCCGGCTTCGCCGGTATGCCGGTTTGCATCGATATGTAGACGACCCAGACGGCGGCCGCGAAGATCGTGAAGAAGCAGACCGAGAACCAGTCGATCGCGGCCGCGGCGCTGCGCTGCAAGGTCGGTAGTGCAAACGCCGCCAGCACCGCCAGCGGCGGCAGGCCGAGCATCAGCGCGCGGTCCGAGCCGCCCATCGTGATGCTCGCCAGCACGCTCACTGCGGCGCAGCCGAGCGGGATCGCGATGTGGCGGTCCGACAGATGGCCGCGCCAGCGCCATACCGTCCACACCGCGAGCGGCCAGGCCGGCCAGGTGAACCACACCAGCAGTCGCACCAACTCCCACGTGCCGTTCGCCGACAGTTGCGTGACGCCGACGCGCCAGCCCCAGGCTCCGAGCAGCGTGGCGATGGCCGCCGCGAGCACGCCGCCGGCTGCGATCCAGGGTACGAAACGCCGGGCCGGCTCGTAGCCCGAAGCGCGGCAGATCATGCTGCCCACGACGGCCAGCGCCATCGAGATGCTGGGCGCACCACTGGCTGCCAGCGCCGCCAGCGCAGCAAGCGCCGCCAGCCGCGATTGCGCGGCGCGAAACGGACTCGCCGCCAGCGCGTAGACGAACAACGCCACGCTGGCGAGCTGCACCAACTCCGGGGTCGTCTCGTGACCCAGTTGCAGCAGGCCGAGCGAGGCGATCAACGCCAGCAGCGCGCCATCGGCGATGGCGCGGGCATAGTCGATCGGGTCGGCCTCACCACCGAATGCCAATGGCAGCGGTTGTGCGGCCTCGGTTCGGGCCAGGTGGTAAGTGCTGTACCAGGTCAGCACCAGCACGAGGACCAGCAACAGCGCGAACGGGATGCGCGCCGCGAGGGCAGGGTCCACCCATGGCCCGAGCAGCTTGATGAACGACGCACCGAGCCAGTACGGCAACAGCGCCGCGTCGGCCGGCAGGCCACCTACCGTCGGCGCAAGCCATGAGGTTCGTCCTTGCGCAATGTTCACCATGTAGCCGAACGCGGTGATGTCGGCGGTCTTCCACGGGTCGCGACCGAACACGCCGGGCAGCACATACGCAGCACAGAGCAACAGCAACGGAATGCGCGGCAGACGTTGCGCGGCACGCCGGGTGACGAGAGCGGGGTTCGGCGAGTTCAAGTGGCAAGCAGGTGGTTCATCCCGCGGATCATGCAGCAAGATCGGCGACGGGCACCGCGCCGGCGTGCCGCGCGCCGATCGCGCGGCCCATGAAAAAGGCAGCCGAAGCTGCCTTTTTATGCGCTGGCGCAGGGCCTATTTCTTGGCACCCAGATGCGCGAACTTGTTGCGGAATTTCTCGACGCGACCACCGAGCGAGTCGACGCTCTTTTGCGTGCCGGTATAGAACGGGTGCGATTCGCTCGTGGTCTCAACCTTGAACAGCGGCAACTCGCGGCCGTCTTCCATCTTTATGGTTTCCTTGGCCGTGGCACACGAGCGCGTCACGAACTTGAAACCATTGGACAGATCCACGAAGCAGACTTCGCGGTACGTGGGGTGTATGCCTTCTTTCATGGGGAACCTCGTCGCCTTCTCTTGCCTGGGGTTGCGCCAGCCACGCCGAACCGTTCGGCGCACTTTTCGTCAAGCGGGAAACCGCGAATTATAGCCCGCCGGGCGGGCGGGAAACCAACTCACCCGCCACGGCGCATCATGTCGAAGAAGTCGTGGTTGTTCTTGGTCGACTTCATCTTGTCCAAGATGAACTCCATCGCTTCGATCTCGTCCATCGGGTACAGCAGCTTGCGCAGGATCCAGGTCTTTTGCAGGATCTCGGGCTGAAGCAGGAGCTCCTCGCGCCGTGTGCCGCTCTTGTTCAGCAGGATCGACGGGTACACACGTTTTTCGGCCATGCGGCGATCCAGGTGGATTTCGCAATTGCCGGTGCCCTTGAACTCTTCGTAGATCACTTCGTCCATGCGCGAGCCAGTGTCGACCAGCGCGGTGCCGATGATGGTCAGCGAGCCGCCTTCTTCCACGTTGCGAGCCGCACCGAAGAAGCGCTTCGGACGTTGCAGCGCGTTCGAGTCCATGCCGCCCGTGAGCACCTTGCCGCTCGACGGCAGCACATTGTTGTAGGCGCGGGCCAGGCGGGTAATCGAGTCGAGCAGGATCACCACGTCCTTCTTCATCTCGACCAGGCGCTTGGCGCGCTCGATCACCATCTCGGCCACCTGAACGTGGCGCGCCGCGGGCTCGTCGAAGGTGGAGCTGATGACTTCGCCGCGCACCGTGCGCACCATCTCGGTCACTTCCTCGGGGCGCTCGTCGACCAGCAGCACGATCAGGTGCACGTCGGGGTAGTTGGCCACCAGCGCATGCGCCATCTGCTGCATCATCACCGTCTTGCCGGTCTTGGGCTGCGCGACCAGCAATGCGCGCTGGCCTTTTCCGATCGGTGCGATCAGGTCGATGATGCGGCTGGTGACGTTTTCGTCCGACTTGATGTCGCGTTCGAGCTTGAACTGCTCTTTCGGGAACAGCGGCGTCAGGTTCTCGAACATGATCTTGTGCTTGCTCTCCTCCGGAGCGACGCCGTTCACCCGGTCGACCTTGACCAGCGCGAAGTAGCGCTCGCCGTCCTTGGGTACGCGCACCTCCCCTTCGATGGCGTCGCCGGTGTGCAGGTTGAAGCGGCGGATTTGGCTCGGGCTGAGATAGATGTCGTCGGTCGAGGCCATGTAGCTCGCGTCGGGCGAGCGCAGGAATCCGAACCCGTCGGGCAGCACCTCGAGCACGCCGTCGCCGAAGACCTGTTCACCGGCCTTGGCGCGCTTTTTCATGATCGCAAACATCAGCTCCTGCTTGCGCATGCGGGCGACGTTCTCGATCTCCAGCGTCTCGCCCATCGTGATGAGCTCCGACACGTGGATCAGCTTGAGTTCAGAAAGATGCATGGGTGGACACCCTGGGGATGAATGGCGACGGCTCCGACTGGGCAGGGAACCTCGACCGGGCGTTCGGTCGAGCTGGCAATCGGCCGCGTGCAATGGCTACCGCGGTGTTTGCCTGCGCTCGCTGGCCGAACGGAACAACTGAAACTGGAGTGGTGTGCCGAACCGGCGCGTCGCCAGTATGGGCGACGAGGTCATCGAATCGACTTTGGTTCGGTTCGATAGGCCTCGGGGCGTGGTGGCCGAGCTTTTCGGAATTCAGACGGCCACTTGGATAAAGCGGCCCAGTCTATCTAACTTGGGATGATTATAGATGACCGTCGATGAACGCAGTCAATTGTGCCTTCGACAGCGCGCCAACCTTCGTTGCAGCGAGCTGCCCGTCTTTGAACAGCATCAGCGTCGGGATGCCGCGGATGCCGAACTTGGCGGGCACGTCGCGGTTTTCGTCGACGTTCATCTTCGCGATCTTCAGGCGCCCGTCGTAGTCCTTCGAGAC